>BNTS01000107.1 GCA_025996775.1 Bacteroidia bacterium
TTTTTTGGCTTTTTAATGACTTTTACGTGTCCGTTGAGAGGAATAAAAAATCCCGTAAAACCTTGATTTTACGGGATTTGTCTGCGTTTGTCCTTCTTGTGTCTGAAGGCTTCTGCGGTATGGACGGTACTTTGACTATTTTCTCCCATTTTTCAATACTTTCCAATAATTAATGAATATCAATTATTTATAAAATACTATTTTCTGAAATTATTTGCTATTTCCAATACTTTTCGTATATTTGCAACACAAATGCAATACAATTATTACTATGGCAAATTACTTTCCATACATCAAACCGAGGTATGTTACCCAAGAAGGTACGACCGTTTTATACGTCCGTTACAACTACGACCGGACAAAACGCACTCTTATCTCTACCGGATACAATATCAAGCCGGAACATTGGGACGAGAAACGTAAATGGATTAAACGCGCCTGCCCTCATTTTGAAGAAATTGATAACGTTCTTACGAAAATCATGTCCAAACTTGGTGAAATCCTGACTTATGTCAAAGATAACAGCCTTGACCCGACTGTCGATTTTGTCCTGCTCGAATTGGAAAAGAATCGGGAATACGAACAGCGTTCCAATCGGGTGGATATGTTTGATACATTGGAACGCTATATTGTGGAAAAATCGCCGTCCGTTTCCGAAGACCAGATAAAGGATTACAGAACGCTGCGCAAGCATTTGACGAATTTCAAGCCGTATTCATCCCAACCTGTTACATTCCGCAACCTGAACCTGAAATTCTACAATGAATTTATGGATTACCTGTTCTACAAAGCGGAGAAACCCGACGGAACAATCGGTTTGCTGACCAATTCGGCAGGGAAAGTAGTGCGCCTGTTGAAAGGTTTTGTCAATTATCAGGTTGCCAAAGGCGTTATTCCGGCTATTGATATGAAAAATTTTAAAGTAGTTGAGGAAGAAACGGATGCGGTTTATTTGAGTGAAAAAGAATTGACTGCGATATACGCGCTTGATTTGTCGGATGATAAGCAATTGGAAGAAATCAGGGATGTGTTTATTGTCGGTTGCTTCACGGGGTTACGGTACAGCGATTTATCGACTTTAAGCCCCGAACATGTTGATCTGGGAAACGAAAATATTAATATCAAACAACGGAAAGTACACAAAGCCGTTGTTATTCCGATGATAGACTATGTGCCTGATATTCTCAGAAAATACAATTACGACTTGCCTAAAATTCCAAGTTATACATTCAATGAAAGAGTGAAGGAATTGGGCGAAAGGGCAAAACTGAAACAGAAGATAGTAATTGTCCGCAAGAAAGGTAAGAACCGTGAAAAGAAAGTGTTTGAAAAATGGGAAATGATTTCATCACATACCTGTCGTCGGTCGTTCTGTACGAATATGTATCTGTCGGGCTTTCCTGCAGAGGAATTGATGCGGATTTCGGGACATAAAAGTCCAGCTGCTTTCATGCGGTATATTAAGGTGGATAATCAGCAGGCAGCAAAGCGGTTGAAAGAATTGAGGGCGAAGTTGGCAAAATAAAATCCGCATAATTTCACTTTTCTTTCTTTTTTGAACTATGTGATACTTCTTCAGCAATCCATTCCCCTGTTTGCAACCAATATTCATAAAAATATATCCATGCAGCAGTCCATTGTATGATTTCATTAGTAATTAATTTCTTACTGTCCCACTGAAAATTACTTGGGTGATATAAACATAAACTTTTGTCAGAATATGTGTGAGGAGCATTATCTATCAATTTCGGATTTATAACTTTTACTTTTGGGCGTATATCTACTCCACACTCAATCGAAATTGTGTATATTGGAATTTCAGGTGCAACAAACAAATCACCTTTGAAAACAACATTGTTGCCTTTTCGAGAATGATTGAAAGTAGGAAAGCATTTCTGCATTACACCCACTTGAATTTGAGGGTTAGATTTATTTTGAGAATTATATATCGCCATAAAAACCTTTATTTGCTGCCATTGCAGTTCCAACAGTGGTAGATAAGCCCGTTGCACCGTATTTCAACTTTCCTTCTGTAAATGCTTTTGCCTTTTCTTTCGCCTCGTCTTCGTCAATCGCAGTGGCACAAGAAAAACGGTCGCCAAAATGTTTTTGCCATTTTTCACAGGATTCTTTTGGATTTGTACCGCCAATAGCGTTTTTTGCTGATTTTACAAAACTATCAAGTTGCGATAGAAAATAATCTCTTTTTGTATCACTATAATTTTCAAACAAATCTTCATCAGCAGGAGTTGTTGGTCTGTAACATTCAAATGTTCCACCATGATTAGGGTCTATTGCATTTTGTATTTTTTCAAGTGTTTCTTTTAAAGCAATGTCATCTCTGTCATTTGAGTATGATATGTTATTGGTAGCAAGTATTGTTAAGATAAAGCCACTTGGCATTTGAGTGCTTGAATTTTGCGTATGTCTGTAATCTCGCCACGCTTTCAAATATCTCACAATCCTTCTTAGCTGCTCTTTATCTTTGGCTTGTTTATTAAACCAATCAAAAAATTCTTTTGGGTCGCTGTCAATCCAATCTTTTGACTTATGCGCTAATTGAGGAATTGTATCATCGCCTTTTATTTTGAAATAAATAGGCAAGTCAATATGATGTCCGTCTGCATATAATACTCTCACACAAGTAGTTTTATCTGTTGCACCCTTGTCTGTATGGTCTTTTACTGCCTCATAAATCCAATTATGATAAGTATCTATTGACTTTCTATCTTCTTCTTTACCAATAAAATATACTCCATCGTCAATATCGTATTTGTACAAATATTTTTCATCTTCCTCTGACCATTCAGAAATAGGATTGATAAGTGTTTTCATTACAAAAGACCCTTGGCTTCTAAAACTCGGGTTTATTTCATCGGGTTTATTGTCCTTAAAATACTTCCGAATCTTTTCACGTAACGCTTCTCTATTATTTTTTAGAGTTTCCTTTTTCGCTTTTGAAATTGTGATTGAATCATTGAAAGCAATGAATTGAGAATGATTATTTGCCATATTATTTGGTTTTATAAGTTTTTTGTGTTGTAAAAAATTTCTTTATATCGTTATCTCTGAAACAATTATCAGCCATAGATTTTCCAAGTCCTCGCATAAGTTCAATACTTTTCTTACTTACCTTGTCCATACCAATACTTTTTTCCTGTTCTTTGGAAATCAACGGACTTTCTATTCGTTTGTATTCAATATTCAAATCACTGTGTTTTGCCAATAATTCTAATGACCTGTGTGGAAATTGGATTTGTCCTTTCATAAATGGATTAAGAGTGTCTAATCCCCACTGAATAGCTCCTTTATTGATGTTTTGTTCTAATGATTTACCAGTGTGAACATCAATGCTACTAATTGACAATACTTGTATGCAATCATATTCTTTTCCTTTTCCAACGAAATAGCATAATGCTTCAATTACTCCTACAAGTGCAGGATTATTTGCCCATACGCCACCATCTATATATTGCTTGTTCAGTGCTTCTATCTCGCATATCGGAAAATAAGTAGGTGCCGCCGATGTAGCGAGAGCAACATCAACATATTTTATAGCCTTGTCTCTTGCAAGATTTCCTTCTTTGTGGTCGAATTTAAAAACACAAGTTGCAGATTCAGTATAATTGAAAGAAGGAATACATAATAAATTTTCACTATCGTTTAAGGTTTTATCGCCAAAAAAACTATTCAGGTGATTTATTAGAAATTTATTTGTGTATTTGCCACCACCAAATATTTGCTTTAATAATCTATTCCATTTTTGAGGGAAAATATTTTCGCCGTGATAAATATACATATCGGATATTTCTTTTGCGGTTTTTCCTGATGACAAAGCAAGGGCTATCAATCCTCCTGTTGAAGTTCCGCACAACATATCAAAACATTCATTCGTTTTACATTTGTACCTTTCTTCGAGAACTTGAAGTATAGTAGAGGAATAAAGTCCTTTTATTCCACCACCATCAATTGACAATATTTTGAAAACCTTTTGTTCTTGTTCCATTTTTATTTGCTTAATATTCAATGGCTATACAATTTTCATGCCACTGAAATTTCGCCGACAATATGACAATTTTAGTATGCAAAGTGATATATTCATTGCCGACAACTGACAGAATGGCATTTTTGATTACAATTGCTAATTATAGTATGTTGTACAACAATTTATATCATCGTACTTTTGCATACTAAAATATCCCATACTATGGATAGCAATAATATATTGGAAATTTTTGGGGATAACGTCCAAAAATACAGGAAAGAAAAGCAGATTTCGCAGGAAAAACTTGCGGAATTGGCAGGCGTTCATCGTACATATATTGGTATGATTGAACGGGCAGAGAAAAATATTACGCTTCGCAATATGGAAAAAATTGCGAAAGCGTTGAATGTCGAAATCAAAGATTTACTGGAGAAATGAAATGCCTAATTGAATAGATAAAATCAATATTCTGTAAAAATATGAATAAAAGATATTTACGGATACACGGTGATAATATCGTGGAATCTGAAAGAACACTTTCTTTACTATCACAAGCATTTGGCAAAGAAGTACAGTTACTTCCCGAGTCATCTTTGTCTATGCCTGTTTATGAATTGACTATCAATGAAAAAGAAAAGTTGCAAATTGATTTGCTTTCAGGTCATGGACGTTGGGGTGTTGATATTGCAACCGAACTAATGAATAATGGCGGCGTTTTGCGTGAAGGCGCTGATGCATATATTACGGAGGTTATTGATGGCAAAGAACAAATCCTTTTGGCAATGGAATATTGCTCGGCTTTGCCTGCTGGAAATAACGCATGGCAACGGAATGGACGAGCATATTCAAGTATCATGGCGGGGGTTCCGTATTTGTATTATGCCGAAATTGGCGGAGTTGAATTAGATGAAAACAGAAATGTGAAAGCGCCTCGTTTCCCTAACCCTATTGTGCCGTTTTCATATCTTACAACCACAAAGCGAATGACTGCTTTGTGTGTTCCTGTATATAAAGCGCATCCTTCCATTACGGAAGACTTGAACAACAAATATAAGAACGTTTTTGGATATTCGGAAAGTTTGGATATTATCAAAGGGATTCTTACTAATGTTGATTTCTCAAAAGCCATTTCTACGTTAATACAGAAAGCATTATCATTGGTTACACTATTGGCTAACGAAAGACGAGCGGTTGATACTTTACGAAATAACGAATGGGACAATTTACTAAAATCTCAATCATCAGGTGAATGGTTGGAAAAAAATAGCCAATATTTGATTTGGAAAAGAAAAACCGCGGATAAAGTGCAAGTATCATCTTCTTTCAACGAACTGGTTAATACGGTTTTGTCTTTTGATTGCTTGACTATTGGAGCAAAAGATTTGCCTATTTGTATCATTCCGAATAATAAACGAAATGATTTTGAGGCTTTGTTAAGTCGATTATATCCGAAACTTCAATTTTCTTTTGACAGGAACAAACAACTTGCTATTGTGTGGATTACAGGATTTAAACCACATGGGGACGATTCTCGTCCTGACAGGGGATTAACGCCTTTGGCAAAAATGGTTTTAGGAAACGATACCGATATCCTGACTGTCGTTTATGGTCCCGCAAAACAAACTACATGGGAAGGATTGATAAATTCGCCGAAACAGATTGCAAAAGATAACGGCTTGTGGCAATCTATTTTAAATATCTGCGATTATGTATTGGTTGATAGTGTAACGTGCAAAAATCCATTGTTTTATAAAACGGATGCAAAGCTGAAAGAAAATCCAAAATCAATTATATTTCCCTATCAAATTCCGGCAATTGCATTTTCGGAACACGACATCGATTCTGCAATTCATCAAATATTCTCTCATAAAGAACAACTTGGTATATTTGAAAGTATGTGTAATCCTCCCGGTGGCGATTGGTCGGGAATCAGTTATTTTGAAAATGGCGAAAACGAATATCGTTGGACTTCGCTACCACGAGTTTCAGCAATCGGCGGGAAAAGACCTGACCATATCATTCAAGTTCTTGGCAATAAAGAAAATATCTTTCTATCCATTGAATCTAAACAAAAAGGTAAAGATTTAGAGGATAATATCGGTATTAATCTGAAATCGTATATTGATGATTTGTTTCAAAATCTACCGACTGCATACAGAACACCGAAAACGGATTGGCGACTTTTCAACAAAGAGCAATTAAATATCAAACAGTATTCCATTTGGTCAATTGGTGCATTTATCTATTTGAATGAAACTGATTTACACGCTCAACTGCAACGCGGGAAATTAGATATTATTTTCGCTTTTGAATTTGGAGAAGAAACTGTTTTACACGTTCTTTCAAACTCCAACAGCAACTTCATCAAAGATATCTTGGAACAGGTTGGCGTGAATATGAAAAGGCTCAAAATTCACATACACTGATTCCTGAATAGTGTCTTTTCTGTTGTCCATAATTTTTGTAAATGCAGAATTACCTGTGTTAATAAAGAATTTATTAACAAAAATCTCTCTTGGCGGGGCATAGGCATATTCCCTGTCGCCTGCTGTACCATCGAAAGTAAGCATCCACTTTGCACCAATTGAATTTAAGCGGTCTAACTCGGCATAAAAACAATCCAAATCAAACTCTGTGCGCGTATAGCGGTCTTTTGTTCCACCATAAGGCGGGTCTAAAAAGACGAAATCACCGTATTTTACATCAGATAAACATTCCCGATAATCAATATTGTAAAAATCGAATTTACGTACACATTTACTCCACAAAAGCAATTGAGAACGCAACGTATCTGGATTTATTCCGGGTCTTGATAAATGGAATGAATTATTAAATTCGCCCTGTGCATTGTATCGAATCAGTCCATTTACACACGTCCTTGTCAAAAACAAAAAATCAAAACAATTTTTGGTTTGATTAAATTTTTCACGGACTTGATAATAAACTTCCTGACCTTTAGTCTGAAGTTCTTTCCAACGTTTCTCATATTCTTCTGCAACCAATAAAGGATTGTTTTTTATAGTATTCCAAAGGTCTATCAATTCCGGGATAATATCTCCGGCAATTCCTTTTTTTGCACGAGCAAACGGAATCATCGCCCCTCCGCCTACAAACGGCTCGTAATATGTTTCACAATTAGAGAAATATTGTGCAAGTTGGTTTGCTACCAATCGTTTACTGCCTGACCATTTTATTACTGTCGGATAGTTCATATTGCTTGAAATAATTGTGTTTTGGTTTCCTGTAAGGTATTTTTCAACCTTTTCTTTGCTAAATCAAAATATTCGGTTTCAATCTCAAAACCAAATACATTCATTCCATATTTCAGTCCGGCAATCATTTCTGTGCCTGAACCCACAAATGGCACTAACAGATTGCCTCCCCTTACGCCTGCAACAGTTAAAATTCGTTCCGAAACTTTGAGCGGCTTTTGCGTAGGATGCGAACCAAATTGCATTTCGTCTTTTCCTTTATTGTTGGGTATATCCCAAACTGTTCTCATTTGTTTTCCTTTCTCTTTCAGCAAATCACTGGAATAAAAATAAGATTTGGAGTCTTCATAATTAAATACATATTCTCTCTTTTTTTCTCCGCCTTTATGCACCCAAAGAATTGTTTCGTGGCTTGCTGTAAGCCTGCGCCCCGATAGATTGGGAAATGAATTTCGTTTGTACCAAACTATTTCATTTATTATTTCTAATCCCAATAGCTGGCAACAAACATTGACAAATCCCGCATTATGATATGTTGAATGAATCCAAATTGAGCCTGTCGGTTTTATTACTCGCTTTAATTCTTTCAACCAAGTATAAGTACCTTCAAAAGAATCATTTTGTGAGAGTAAATCCCATGCTTCGCTCGTCAATTTCCAGTCTCCGCCAAATCCCTGCAGTTTTTCTTTGCCATTATATTTCCAATTTCTGGTTGTCGAAGCGCCATAAGGAGGGTCAACTACACAAAGGTCAAAGAAATTATCTTTGAAACTTGGCAATGCTTCAAAAACATCTTTTTGTTGTAAGTTAATTTTGTCATCTATATATTCCATAGTTTACTTCATTCTTCTATATTCAACAATACTTTCAGCCACAATATTCAGTACATCGTTTGCGCCGTCTTCTTCGCCAACAATATCATACACCTTGTCAGCTAACCAAAGTTTAAGCAATTCCTCTTGGTCTGTGTCCAACAACTCAGCAAGCTTGATTACTTGTTCCCGCCTTGCAATACGGTCGCCATGCTCTATCTTACAGTAAAGCGCATTATCCATTTCGAGAGCAGCAGATATTTGTCTTTGTAACAACTGCTTATCTTCTCTTAATTGTCTAATTTTTTCTGCAAACATATTTGAATTATTTTGACTTGACAATACTCGACAAATATACAACAAATATTTTAATAACAAACAACTCTTGGAAAAAAGTTATGAACAACTCGAAACTATCGGCTCTTTTTGATTTCATTTGTTTGTTGTCGAAGGTTTTCTGCTTCCTCACTATTCCGCTTTGCCCTTTCTATCCTTTCCGCCTGCTCCTGAACCAACTCCTCATATTTCTCCACTTGCTTGCGAATGCTTTTGATACTGTCGTTATATTTGAATTGCCGTTCCAAACGATAAAGATTTTCTTCATGAGTCTGTCCTTGCATCTTGATATACCTGTACTTCAAATCATTGTCCCTGTATTGACTAATGGTTTGGCGTTGAGTGGTAATAGCCCAAAACAAACCGAATATTATAATAACCAATACTATCCATGAAAGGAAAAACCAGTTGGAACGAATGTCAATCGTATGGCGATGTTGATGCTCAATTTTGGCAGGCTTGCGAACTTCTTCTATCACATCTTCCAATCGCTTTGTCATCGCATTTATGGCTGTCATATCAACCTGTGTCGGCTCTACCGGCTTGTCTGTCTGCTTATCCAGTTTGTTGTTTATTGTTTCAAACATTTCAAATACGGCGGAAGTATCCATTTTATTCGTACTGCTCATAATAGCTTGTTTTTTAATTGTTTATAAATAATATCCTCTTTTCTTTTTCTTCTTGGGCTTGTGCTGTTTCAATAATTCCGCTTCATCGGGGTCATAATCCGTTCCCGACGGCTGAATATTAAACAACCCACCCAAAACAGAACCGACATTTTCCAAAACGGAAGATTGGTTTTGAAAATGCTTGTTTTCCTGTTGAATCTGAATGTTTTGCGCCTTTTCATTCTGTTTCAGTTGAAAATCAATCTTGCTGTAACTGAATTGCCGGTCAATCTTTGAGCCGTTGAATGTATATCTGTTCTTTTGGAACATTACTCCCTGAACCTCATCTGTGTTGCCTTTATATTTGAAAGATATTGCAATATCCTGCTTTTGAAGTTCTTTTTTCAATTCAGCCCAATTCTTGCATTTTGGAATGGTTGCTTTCAGGGTATCGAAAATCTCGTATTTCGTTTTATCAGGCTCTTTCAAACGATGCTGTTTTACATTTTCCTTGCCTTGCGCAAAATACAATCCGTACTTTTCAGTTAGCTCCTTACAAATTTTCTCGCTGCGGTAACGGTCGTTCCTGTCCGAAATCGTTTTGCCCTCGTTGTTTATCCGATTGAAAACAATGTGGATATGGGGGTGTTCCTTGTCGTAATGCCTGCCAATGATGTATTGCGTATTTGTGATTCCCATTTTTGTCATGTATTCTTTGGCAATCTGTCCCATTTTTGCATTGGTTAGTTTATCGCTGTCCTGTGCCGAAAAATCCAATGAGATATGACTGACTGTTTTAGATACTTTCGGGTTTAACCCGGCTTGAGTGATGAAATTTCGTATAATGGATTCACGGCTTTTCAGGCGAACGCCTTCCGCTGCAATCAACTCCGTTTGCTTGGCTTTATCAAGGACGTAATTGATTACGCCTTTGAAGCCTTTCCCCTTAATTATTTTTGCTACCATCTTCTAAAAGAGTTAATACGTTGTCAATCTTGTCTGCCAAATAAAGGTATTCGCTTCGGATATTGGCATAGCCTTCTGCATTTGCCTTTCGTGCAATCTGATTCAGGTTATTCCCCATGCCGGAGAGTTTACGGATACAGTCCATTTGTTCCGGTGTCAATCGTTGGCGAATTTGGCAACCGGTAATTGCCTGTCTCGCCAACTCGGTACAAGTCATTCCTGCTTGGGTGGCTTTTGCTTTCAGAGCGTAAAAATCCTTCGTGCAAAGATTGACCGCTATCCGGTATTTCAGTTTCTCGGCGGGACTTAATTTCGGTCGCCCGACTTTTTTATCTTTCATCATAATTGTACAAGTTTGAATGGAGACCAACGGGATAATTCAGGGTTTCGATGCACTCGAAACATAAACTTGCTACGCTGAAAAACAGGCAACAGTCCGTTGTATCATCCGTTGCTTATTGTTATCGTCTTAGCCCCAACTTTTTCTTTTTTACCTCCGGTTTTACTGTCGGTTTTTGACGCAAATAATCGTTCAGGTCTTTATATTCGGAATACTTTGTTGAACGGTTATACACAGTAGAGTTTACCGACTGAATCAACTTCGTTGCCTTTCGTCCGGCTTCATCGTTGTCCAGATAGGTGTAAATTTCTTTGTGTGATTTCAGAAAATCCATTGCCTTTTGAACATTGGCAACCGAATTGAGAACGGCAACATTGTGCTTTGTCTTTTCGATTTTCTGAATCGTAAGGTAAGAAAGAAAATCCCAGAAGCCCTCAAAAACTAAACAGGCATCCTTATTATTCCGAATAGTTGTAATGTCTTTGGGCGAAATACAACTTTTGAAATTCGGTGGACTGCTCAATTCATATCCGCCCTTGTCGTTCCCGAACCCAACTGAAAAATAGTTTTTGTCATTTATCCGATAGTGAATTTCCTTACAATAGCGGTTTGCCAAGTCCGAATCAATTTTCCGTTCCTGAACCCAAGCAACTAATTTTGGATGAGTAATCGGAATAATGTTTTGAATGGTCGTTGTTGCATCATCGTTTTTTATGCCGTTGGAAATACTATTCCCATGAAAAGAAAATGAATCGGGATTCATTCTATATTCTCTTTCTAATTTGCTTGCTGCTTCATGGAAAGAACAATTTTTCATTTTCATTACCAAGTCGATGATTGTCCCACCTTCGTTTGTCCCGAAGTCGTGCCATACATTTTTATTATAATCCACTTTGAAGCTCGCATTATGGTCGTTACGGAATGGACTATAATACATTCCGTAGTAGCCATAATCTTTTATGGGATGAATACCCTTCGTCTGAAGGAATTGCCTGATATTTATGTTTTTAATATTTTCCATTTTCTAAAAATTAAACTTTTTAATATTTATCTTACTACATTACTACTTTTTTCAAATAACTGAATACCAGCAAATAAGATATAGTAAGGTTTGGTTTTGTCGTAATCGCTACTATGTAGTAGCGTAGTAGGATGAAAGTAAGAGCCGGTTTACCTGTATTACTACGGTGTAATCTTTTTTCTTTCATTGGATTATACTTTATTTGTGGTAATGTAGTAAGTAAAATGCCGATTCTAATCTTTCATAAACTGTGGTCGATAAAAGGATTCGGGTTTACCTTTTTAATTCTGTAACCATAAACCGGATTTGGGGAATTGTTTATCCGTTTCACTATCCGCTCAAATCCAGCTTTCCGTAATGCTTCGCCCATGCGTTTCTCTGAAAGTTGTAAGGGAGTGTAAATTTTCAAGTACCCCAATACTTCGGAAGTCGTCATAAAACAGTTATTTTCGCTTGTTTCCGGTTTTTCAAATCCATGCATGTAAATAATAATTGAAAAGTAGTCCACTTAAATAATTGAAAAGTATCCCCCAGTAGAGTAAAACATAAGAGTTTTTGCGTATAAAGCTCTTTGTTTTGTCAACAAATATTAACATTATAAATTCCT
>BNTS01000108.1 GCA_025996775.1 Bacteroidia bacterium
GTCTACTTCTTTTTTCTTCCTGCAGTAAACGGATGATTTATAATCAATACCAGATTATAGAGCCTGTTTCGTGGGAAAAGGAGAAGGAATATTATTTTACCTTCCAGATAGATGATAATACCATCCCTTATAATGTTACGTTAGAGATAAGAAACAATAATCTCTATCTTTATCAAAACCTTTGGATTTTCTATAGTGAAGAGCAACCGGTTGGACCGTTGTTGAGAGATACAATGGAATGTATGCTGGCGGATGAATACGGCAAATGGCGAGGGGATGGTATTTCGTTGTTTCAATCAGGTTTTCAGGTGCGCGCTAACTACATGTTTCCTATCAAAGGACAGTATACTTTCAGTTTCCGTCATGGAATGCGTGACGATAACCTTCGTGGCATTCAGGAAATAGGTCTTCGCATCGATCAAGCCAACTAATTCCCCCTTTAACGCTCTTTCCTTGAAGCATCCAGTCTGAGGAAGATAAAGAGCAGGATCGTAAATCCCCAGAGCGCCGAACCGCCATAACTGAAGAACGGTAGCGGAATACCAATAACTGGTGTAATACCTGTTACCATACCTATATTTATTATCAGGTGGAAAAAGAAAATGGATGCCATTCCATAACCATAAACTCTTGCGAATACCGTCTTCTGCTTCTCCGACAGGCTAATCAGCCGCACTATAAATACAGTAAATAAGATCAATACAGCGGCCGAACCAATAAAACCTTCTTCCTCGCCTACTGTGCAAAAAATGAAGTCTGTGTCTTGTTCCGGTACATATTTCAACTTCGTTTGTGTTCCATTCAAAAAGCCTTTTCCGGTAAGTCCACCGGAGCCAATGGCAATCTTCGATTGATTTACATTATATCCTGCACCGCTGGGATCATCTTCCAGCCCAAGCGATACCTTGATACGGGTTTGCTGATGGGGTTCCAAAATGTCATCGAATATGTAATCTACCGAATATAGGAAGCCTACCGATATGACAGCAAAGAGAACCACCAGCAAATAGTGCCATACCCAATTCTTTACCATAAGGAATATCAGATAACAAGACGACGCAACCAGCAATCCAATCGTCACCCATACAAAGTTAACCGGAATAAAGAAGGATACCACATAGGCAACGAGGAAGACGGCAACTGATAGTCCCGACAATATCTTTACCGGCAGTAAATTGGGTCTCACAATCCCTGTCAGCATAACAATAAGCGTCTGAATGATGCATAGCACAATCAGTTCTCCCAATGGGGTGACGCCAATCATGACGTCTGAGTACTTCATGTTGATTACAAAAAAGGTTACAGCACAGAGAGCAGCAAGCAATACATACCCCGTCATCCCTTCGCGATATAACACTAAAAAGAGCGCCAGGAAAACCAAAGCCGAGCCTGTTTCCTTCTGAAGCAAGACTATGGCAAGGGGCGTGAGGATAATCGTCAATACTAATACGATGTTCTTTAAGGCAGACAGTTTGAAGCCATACGAACTCATTAATTTGGCCAGGGCCAAGGCCGTAGCAAACTTGGCAAACTCGGCAGGCTGGACACGGAGAGGCCCAAATACAAGCCACGAATGCGAACCTTTGATATCGGGCGCCAGAAAAATTGTGGCTATCAGAAGCAAGATAACCAGGCCATATATCAGATAGGCAAAGACATTATAGAAATCGGCGTCCAGCATCATGATAATAAATATCAGAATAAACGACAGACCAATCCATATCAACTGAGAGCCCGGTCGTCCTGACGGATCAAACCATCCTAACGTCTCAACCTCATAGCTGGCACCACAGATGCTGAACCATCCGGCAGTCACCATCACCACATACAGCAAGATCGTAATCCAATCTACCGTACTCCAAATGCTTCCCTTATTATATGATGCCATTTCGCGGTAGTACAACTAAGTTAGTCAAATATTCTTCCTCATACTTATTTTCCGGAGATATTTCCCCGTTAAAGTATTTCTCCAACATCAACTTGCCAATCGGAACAGCGTAGGTTGCTCCAAATCCGGCATTCTCTACCAGTACAGAAATAGCAATTTTCGAATCGTGATACGGAGCAAACCCCATAAAGACAGAATGGTCTTTACCGTGAGGATTCTGAGCCGTACCGGTTTTTCCGCATACTTCAATATTGGGCAAAGCAGCCCTACGACAGGTACCCGATGTTACGGCGCCGCGCATTCCCTCGGCAATGAATTCGTAGTAGCTATTATCTACGGTTGTATAGCGTCTTTCGGTATACAGTGAATCCAGTTGGCTGCCTTCTATCTTCTTAACCACATGAGGAGTAATGAAATATCCACGGTTGGCTACAGAGGCTGCCATATTGCATATTTGCAGTGGAGTAGCCGTTACTTCTCCTTGTCCGATGGCTACCGATATAATCGTACTCGACGACCAACGTCCTTTATATATTCTGTCGTATATCTTACTGTTTGGTATGTAACCGCTTTTTTCACTTGGCAAATCTACGCCCAACCGAAAGCCATAACCCATGCTTGTCAAATGGTCTTTCCAAGTATCCAAACCTATTTGCACCGAAGCATACTTGCGACGGCTATCAATCATATCACGCAACCCCCAACAGAAATAAGCATTGCATGATGTGGCCAGCGCCGGAACCAAGTTCAGAGGCGAGGGATGCCCGTGACAGGCCGGTTTCCCGCCCAGCACCGGATAACCATGTGCGCATGAATAAAAGGTCTCGGGCGTAATGGCTCCTTCTTGCAGAAAGATAAGCCCCATAGCCGGTTTAAACGTAGAGCCTGGGGGATAGACGCCCATAATACTTCTGTCGTAAAGGGGTTTCAATGGGTCTTTCTCCAGTACAGCATGCTCGCTCCCGCGGCGGCGACCCACCAATCTATTCGGGTCGTAATTAGGAGAAGATACCATACACAAGATTTCGCCCGTTGAGGGTTCAATCATCACAATGCTACCTACTTTATTGCTCATCAGCTTCTCGCCCAGAGCCTGCAATTCCATGTCGATTGAGAGTGTCAGGCTCTTGCCTGATACAGGATCTACATCGTACACCCCGTTTTCATACTTCCCTTGTATTCGTCCATGAGCGTCCCGGAGTAGTATTTCAACACCTTTCTCCCCCCTCAGAACACTTTCATACGAACGCTCCACACCGGCGCGTCCGGATAAATCCCCCTGTACATAATAATTGTCTTTTGCTATATCCTGTTTGTTTACTTCTCCAACGTTGCCTAACAGTAAGGCAGCATTCGGATACTCGTATTCGCGGATGGTACGGTTTTGGATATAAAAGCCGGGAAACTTATACAGTTTTTCCTGCAATACGCCGTAATCCTGAGCCGATACTTGGTTCATAAATGCCTGAGGAACGTAGGAGGAGTATCCGGGATTGATACGTCGATCTTTAATGTCTGCTATTCGCTTCACGAACTGTGCCTTGGTGAGACCTACTGTTTGGCAGAAGTCTAAGGTGTCAAAAGGTTGAATCTCGCGCATGATCAGCATTATGTCGTAGGCTGGTTGGTTATATACCAGCAATTTACCGTTCCGGTCGTATATCATGCCCCGTGAAGGGTATAAGGTTTTCTTCAGTAAAGCATTACTATCTGCCCGAGTCTTATACTCGTTGTCAATCACTTGCAGATAGAAAAGCCTGATGATGAAGATAATCGCCACTGCAATCACAGCGCCTGAAAGGACGTAGCGCCTATTCTCTAATGTGTATTTAAGATTATTCGCCACTTCGCTTTGTCTCTCTGTTGAATGCTTCTACGATACATATAAGAAGAGTTGTCGCTACTACGCCTCCTACGATACGAATAGTAAGAAACAGCGGGTCGAATAGGGTAAGCGACTCTATCAAAAACAGGGATACATGGTGAAGGATGACGATGGCTCCCGTATAGCGAATAAACCCTCCATAACCAAATGTATGGTGAGATGGAGAGATGTTATCAGGCAAGTCTTCCCCCCTGAAAATATTGATAATAGACGGACGGGCAAAACCGGCCAATGTACAGGCGGCTGCATGCATACCCGGTGTATTTGAGAGGATATCAATGGCAAGCCCTAACAAAAATGATAGAAAGGTGACTTGGATGGACGAGTATCCTACCGGCAATTTAATAGTGAAGTATATGTACAGGAAGGGCGTTATAATACGCAGAAAGTGGATGTTGTTCAGGATTAACACTTGCACCAACACCAGCACCACAAAATAAATGATTCCTCTGATTGTGTTAACCATTCCCTTTTGCCTCCTGTTCTATACGTTTTTGTTCGTCTTGATAGTAGTTCTTTATTACCATTACACTGCCCAAGTTGTGAAAATCAGTTGTAAGCTTCACAGTTAGTGAGTAGAAGTTATCATCCCGCTGTTTTTCAAAAGTCGAGACTGTGCCTACCAATATTCCTTCGGGGAATATGGTTGAGAAGCCGCTGGTCACAACCGTATCTCCCACATTAAATTCTACATGTCGGGGAAGTTCGTCCAACTTGGCGTATTGTGTTTTGCGTCCGTCCCAGCTCATCGAGCCGAAATAACTACTCCCCAATACTTTGCAGCTCAACCTGAACTTTGGATTCAGGATAGGTATCACTACGGAGAAATGCTCGCCAACATTCGAGATAATTCCTACCACGCCGCCTTCCGACACAACGCCCATATCCGGTACGACGCCGTCTACACGACCTCTGTCTATGGTTATATAGTTGGTGAGATAAGCCACCGAATTGTTCACCACCTTGGCGGGCATTACTTTATATGGGAATTGGCGGGTTGAGTCAACGCTGATAAAACTACGGAAAGAAGTCGTATCTGCTATCATGGTTTCTACTTGTCGTTGCAAGCGTAGCAATTCAATCTCTAATTCCCCATTGCGTTCTATCAGATCACGGTTTTTTTCGCGCAAATTCAGATACGACGAAACAGAGCCTGCTACAGAAACAATATTCGCCGTTACCACATTTGCCGTACTAAACATTACGCTTTGTTGATAAGCATTATTACGGTAAACCAGCATAAACGAAATCACCTCAAGCAAGAGAAATAATAACCAATGCCTTTTGCTTATGAGAAAATCAAGTAGTTTACGCATAATTAGTTGAGAGTTGAAAGTTAAAAAAGAGGCTAAACCTGACTTTTAACTTTCAACTAAATTATCTCATTAGGAAATTAAACCTGTCTATATTTTTCAAGGCCACGCCCGTGCCTTTGGCTACCGCATGCAAAGGGTCATCGGCTACGTGGAACTGTATGTTTATTTTCTCTGTCAATCGCTTGTCCAAGCCCCTCATCAGGGCGCCGCCACCAGCTAAGTAAATGCCGTTGCGTACAATGTCGGCATAGAGTTCGGGCGGGGTCTGTTCAAGTGCGCTAAGGATAGCTGCTTCCATTTTGGAGAGAGATTTTTCCAAGCAATGCGCTATTTCCTGATACGATACCGACACTTCCATCGGAAGAGCAGTCATTTGGTTCGGGCCATGTACTACGAAGTCTTCCGGCGGGTTGTCGAGGAAGGTAAGGGCTGAGCCAACATTAATCTTTATCTGTTCGGCCGTGCGTTCGCCCACTTTTACATTGTGCTGGCGGCGCATATATTCCATAATGTCTGCTGTAAGGTCGTCGCCTGCTATGCGGATCGATTTGTTAGATACGATACCTCCCAACGAGATGACGGCGATTTCCGTTGTTCCTCCACCTATATCGACTACCATATTCCCTTCGGGCGCTTCTACATCTATACCTATACCGATGGCGGCAGCCATGGGTTCGTATATCATATAAACATCGCGTCCGCCGGCATGTTCAGCCGAGTCGCGAACGGCGCGCAGTTCCACTTCTGTACTTCCTGAAGGGATACATACTACGATCCTGAGCGAGGGTGAGAACCAGCGATTCTTCGACCCGATCATTTTTATCATTCCCCGAATCATTTGCTCTGCAGCAAAGAAGTCGGCTATAACCCCGTCGCGTAAAGGGCGGATGGTGCGGATATTTTCGTGGGTTTTTCCATGCATCTGGCGAGCTTTTTCGCCTACAGCCAACACACGTTCGGAACGTCTGTCTAATGCTACGACCGAAGGCTCGTCTACAACAATTTTACCGTTGCAGATGATGATGGTGTTGGCCGTTCCCAAATCCATCGCTATCTCTTGTGTAAAAGAAAATAATCCCATGTAGTTTTTTGTATATAATTATAAAACAATCAATGTTTAAAGTGGCGGATACCCGTCTTTACCATAGCTATTCCATGTTCATTACAATAATCAACCGATAATTGATCTTTAATGGAACCTCCCGGCTGAATCACAGCCGTAATACCTGCATCACCTGCTATCTCCACACAGTCGGGGAAGGGGAAGAAGGCGTCTGAAGCCATCACTGCGCCTGAAAGGTCAAAACCGAACGAATGAGCCTTCTCAATCGCTTGCTTCAAGGAGTCTACCCGCGAAGTCTGGCCTACGCCACTGGCACAAAGTTGCTTGCTTTTTACAAGCGTAATTGTATTCGATTTGCTGTTTTTTACCACTTTATTGGCAAACAGCAAATCAACCGTCTCTGTGCGTGACGGAACGGTTCGAGTCATTGGTTCCAAATCGCTTTCGGTTTGTATACTCAAATCCTTGTCTTGTACCAGTACGCCGTTCAACAATGAACGAAACTGCGTAGAAGTTTTCTTTGCTTCCTTGCGTATCAAAATGATGCGATTCTTCTTCTGCATCAATACTTCCAAAGCGTCGGTATCGTAATCCGGGGCAATAATCACTTCGAAAAATATCTTGTTGATTTCTTCGGCCACTTCTTTGTTGATGACTGTGTTGGTAATAAGTATGCCGCCAAAGGCTGAAACCGGGTCGCCGGCAAGAGCTGCTGTCCATGCTTCCGTTACTGTGTCGCGCGAGGCAATTCCGCAAGCGTTGTTATGTTTTAATATGGCGAACGTTAGTTCGTCAAATTCGTCTATCAGGTTTACAGCGGCGTCAATATCCAGCAGATTGTTGTAGGAAATCTCTTTCCCGTGAATCTGGTCGAACACCTCTTCAAAGTTTCCAAAGAAGCGGGCTTTCTGGTGGGGATTTTCGCCATAACGCAGGTGCATCGACTCGTCTACCGCCACGCGGAAAGCCGATTCGTCTGTACCGTCGAAATAGTTGAATATAGCTGTATCGTAACCCGATGAAACAGCAAAAGCTTCCTTGGCAAACCAGCGACGGTCTTCAAGGGTTGTTTGTGCGCCGTTCTCTTCAAGTATCTGCAGGAGCGGAGTGTATTGCGCCTGCGATGCCACGATTACTACGTCTTTGTAGTTCTTGGCTGCGGCGCGGATCAGCGAAATTCCGCCTATATCAATTTTCTCGATAATCGTTTGTTCATCGGCACCGGAAGCTACCGTCTCTTTAAAGGGATACAAATCAACAATTACCAAATCTATTTCGTCTATCTCGTATTCACTTAATTGTTTTTTATCCGTTTCATGATCCCTACGTGCCAATATACCACCAAATACCTTCGGATGTAGTGTTTTTACACGTCCTCCCAAGATAGAAGGATAGCCTGTAAGGTTTTCAACTGCTTCACAAGGTAATCCAAACGATTCTATAAACACTTGAGTTCCACCTGTAGAAACAAGTTGAACTCCTTCCTCATGAAGCTTCTTCAATATCTCGTCCAATCCCTCTTTATGATACACAGAGACTAAAGCTTTTCTCACTCGCTTCGATGCCGTCATTCTTTATTATGATTTACATTATTGTTTTACAGCACAAAAATAGTCATTTATTTCAAATGAAATAGTATTAAAAGAAAAAAAATGATTGAAAATCTATGGCGTCACAACAAAGATGATGGCGCCTCCCTCGCCCGTTAGAGTGATGGTGAATGAGTTTCCTAATGCTTCGTTTAGGGTACCTTGCCACCAGGATGTGAGGCTGTGGTGGTCTATGGGCCAGCGCAGCCCCATTGTACTTACTTTTACTTCCGGACGAGGGGTGAAGATGGATACTTGTTGTCCTTTCACGCTTTCAAAGGTTGTGGTTGTGAGGATGGGCGTGAAGCGTCCATAGTCGGTTATCATCTCTATGTGGCGCAGCAGGCGGACGTAATCGAGCAAAAGAGAGATATTCCCCAATGTATGATCTTCACGCAAACCTGTAGCTCCCAGAATCAATGCCTCGTCATAGCCGGAAGCTTTAGCAAAGCGCACGGCCTTGGTGAGGTCGTTGCTATCCTGCTCCGTTTCTCCATGCAGGCGATCGGCATAAAGTAGGCGAAGATCGCCGGGGATACTGTCTAAGTCACCTACAATGGCGTCAGGTGTAAACCCTCTTCTATGAAGCTCTGCTACAGCACCATCACAGGCTATCAGCGCTTTCGTCTTTCGCAGCAAATCAAGAACTAGGGGCGAAGTCGGGAAGCTTCCGTTAGCCATAATCACACATTTATTGGACGTCTGCATTTGTTCCGTTTTTTTTCCAGTTTAAATATCCCACATACGCTAAAACAGCATAGCAAAGATAAAGAAACATGGTGGGATATAATCCTAAGGAATAATAAATAAAGATAGATACGCTATTTGCTACTATCCAAAGGTACCAATGCTCTATAATACGCTGTGCCAGCATCCAAGTAGCCACAATCCCAATCGTAGTAGTAAAAGCATCCCCCACTGGAATCTTAGAATCGGTATACCTGCTCAATACAAAGTATATACCCACAAAGATAACCGCCAACGCAAGCCCGATAAGACCACTTGTCTTCCAGTCAAGATGCTTGTAAAGAATAGCCTCTTCTTGGCTATCGGAGGATTTTCCCCGCTTCCAAAGCCGGAAGCCATAGATGCTAATCAGCGCATAATAGAGTTGCAACCCCATATTGGCATAGACGGCGGAGTCAAAGAATACCCACACGTAGACAAGCGAGGTAATAAGCCCCACCACCCACATCATCCGATGCTGTCGAATCTCCAAATAGAGATAAAGCAACCCTGTTATAACGCCAAAATATTCCACGTAATTTGAAATTTTATAGTTTGATTGTGAATCTTACCATTGCATTTGTTCCAGCTTGGATGAACAGGCCGTCTTCTTTTTTTGTCTTTCCGCCTTCTATGTAGGAATAGACCCAGCCGCTGGTTTCGTATTGCTCGTTGAAGAGGTTGTTTATGGTGAGGTCTAAGGACAGCTCTTTTACGAAACGAGGATGGAAGGCGTAGCCCAATCGAAGGTTGTTAACAAAATAGGGGTTTACGGAGCGATCCTTGGTCGAGGTGTTGTCGAGATACTGACGGCCTACATACTGCGTAACGAAACTTGCCGAGAAGTCCTTCCAGTTGAAGTCGAATATGCTGTTGGCAATGATGTTGGGAGAGAAGGCTATGTCGGTTGTGCCCAGATTTGTGGATACCTGCCCGCCGTTATCCCAGTCGTCTACATATTCCGTAAAGTTTTTTATTTTGTTGCTGCTAAGCGTCAGGTTGCCACCCCAATTAAGCCACCGGGTGATGGCAACGCCACCTGTTAGCTCAATACCTGCGCGGTAGCTATCCTTGATGTTTGTGGTGAGGGCTTCGCCAATCTCGCTAATCTTACCGGAAAGGATAAGTTGATTATTGTAGTCCATATAATATAGGTTGGCTCCTACGTGGAAGGTGGAATTTTGAAAGCTGTAACCGGCCTCGAAATCGTGCAGCGTCTCGTAGGTTGGTCGTTCGTTCGGAGCAGCTTCAGTGAAGTTATCACGGTTAGGCTCACGGTTGGCCACTGCGAAGGAGACAAAGGCATTGTGACCCTTATTGCTGTAGTTCACACCCACCTTGGGGTTGAAGAAGTTCCAGTTCTTGTCTACGGCCATGTTATCGCCTCCCTTGTCGTCGCTGCCTTTGATGGTATAGTCGATACCCCGGTATTGCAAATCCAAGTAGCCGTTAAAATTGGGGAGGAATTGCCAGTTGGCTTTCACGTAGGCGCTATAATCCAGCTTCTTTCCGGTGTTGAGGTAGTATTGGTAATCGGGCTTGGGAAGGGCATTGGCTGTTTTTGTCCACATCACCCGTCCGTAATGGTCTCCCTCATAATTGTTTACGGCGGTTCCAAAGGTCAGCTGCAGGCTTTTGGCCCGGTAGTTGGCGCTGTATACGCCACCGTAGAAGTTATTGTCAAGCCATTTGCGACGTACCAGGTCGGTTTTGCTTTTGACATTGCCCTCCAGGTCGATATAATCGGGGAGCTTATAGGCTTTGTACTTCGCTCCTGTTTTATAGTCTTCGTAATAACCGTCTCCATGGGTATAGTGCAGGGTGAGGTTCATGTTCCAGTGGTCGCCCAGGCGCTGGCTGGCAATGAGGTGATAATTTTGTTGCCAATAATTGTCCGTCTGGTTATCGTAGAATTTGATTACGCCGTCCTCTACGTATTGGCCACAAGTATTATAGGTACGATACGTGTTATAGCTCTTCTTCAACGAGTCGGAGGGGACGCCGTTCCAAGCTTGGTAGGTCTTTTCCGCACTGCCAAAAGTCTGAAACCTCAAGAGGGTATTTTCTCCATACCAGGAAGCCGAAACGAAATACGACGACATCTCGGCCTTGGCGCGGTCAATAAAGCCGTCGCTACGGATGTTGGAGTAGCGGGCGTCCACGGCAAAGTGGTCGTTTATCAAGCCCGTGCCTCCTTTTACCGTATGCTTGATCGTACCGAATGAACCGGCGGATATTGAGTATTCTGCATTTGCCTTCGTAGAAGGAGCCTCGGTTTGCATGGCTACGGTAGCTCCGAAAGCCGCCGCCCCGTTGGTGGACGTTCCCGCTCCGCGTTGTATCTGTATATTCTCCACAGAGGAAGCAAAGTCGGGCATATTTACCCAGAAGACGCCATGCGACTCCGAGTCATTCATCGGAACCCCGTTTACCGTGATATTAATACGATTGGCATCTGTTCCGCGGATGCGGAAACCCGAGTAGCCGATGCCTGTGCCTGCATCGGACGTTACAATAACCGAGGGCGAGGTGGCAATCAGCGCCGGTATTCCTTGCCCGTCATTCCGGCTGGTTAGCTCGTCTTTGGATAGGTTGCTATACGCCACAGGCGTGCCCTTCACCGCTTTGGTAGCAGTAACAACCACTTCGTCCAACGAAACATCTTTTGAAACTTTGAGCGAATCGGCCGGCGGCCATTCGTCTCCATACACCGGCGCTGCAAGGGTAAGCAACCAGAAAACAACCAGAAAACTACATAGAAAACTCAAAAACTACACAGAAAAACTACACAGAAAACTCAAAAACTACACAGAAAATAATTGATTTAATAAAGGAAAATCCTAATATCACTCAAATTGAAATAGCAGAATTTTTAGGAATAACAAGAGATGGAGTTGCTTGGCAATTAAAAAAAATGACAACCAACGGCATTATCCGCCGAGATGGTGCAGATAAAGGTGGTAAGTGGGTAATTATAAAAACAGATTGAATCCGATTATTTGTACCATATTTGCAATATAAGCTTGTAAGATATTGAATATCAATATTGAATACTTTTGAGGAAGTGAACTGAGTAAGGTATTTTACCACTTGAATCGCCGGTTGATACAGTGGATAAAGCATAAGCACAAATTTACAGGCATAAGACGTGCTATCCGATACCTGTGGAATATCAACAGGAGTTTTCCGACACTCTTTGTCCATTGGGATTACGGCTTCAAGGTTTAGCGTTCTTCTTGAGAAGAGCCGTATGAAGGGAGACTTTCAAGTACGGTTCCGTGAGAGGCTGAGGGTGAAACTCCCTCGTCCTACTCGACG
>BNTS01000109.1 GCA_025996775.1 Bacteroidia bacterium
CCATTGTTTGCGAGAACGGTGATATGTTTGGCGAAGAATATACATTGGTAGCTGTAAGCGACTACGTACTAAGTGTTACGCCCGGAAATACGGTAAGTAACCTCAGTTCGAGCCGCGCCCTGCGTGACGTAACTTGTGCCCATGGTGGTGAGTACAATGCTGCCGCAGTAGGCGAAGTAAACGTTGTAGCTAAGATGAAAGCAACAAATGCCGTAATAGGAGGTGAAGGTAACGGAGGCATTATCTATCCCACCAGCCATTATGGACGCGACGCCTTGGTAGGCATTGCCCTTTTCCTTACCCTCCTGGCAAAGAAAAAGATGAAGACCAGCGAACTGCGTGCCACCTATCCCTCGTATTTTATCTCCAAACAAAAGGTACAGCTTACGCCCGACATTGACGTAGACGCTGTGCTGGCGAAGGTAAAAGAGAAATTTGCTGCCTACGATATTACGGATATCGACGGTGTTAAAATAGACTTCCCCGATAAGTGGGTACATCTCAGAAAGAGCAATACCGAACCGATTATCCGTATCTATTCCGAAGCAAAATCCTTAAAGGAAGCGGAGGAAATAGGTGGACAATTAATTCAAATCATCCAAGAAATTAGTAAGAAATAATACATAATTTACATCTATGCGTACACCCTCTCTTCAGTATCTATACTTGCAGAAGCCCATTACAACGGTGATTCTTGTCTGCGTGCTTGCCGTTTTACCTTGGATAGGTTTAGGCGATTTCGCAACCAAAGGCGAACCTCGCGAGGCTGCTGTGGCTGTATCAATGCTGGAAACAGGCAATTGGGTGTTGCCGGGGGGGTACGCTGATGAGTTTTCTTACAAGCCTCCCATGGATCATTGGTTGATGGCCATCTTCTCGCTTCCTGAGGGGTACGTGTCCGAATTTACGGCACGGCTGCCTTCAGCCTTGGCTTATATCTTTTTGATTGGCGTCACGTTGTTCTTCTTTGGTGAGCGAATTAAGTTTCAGGAAGCCTTTATTTGTTCCTTGTTGCTGATTACCTGCTTTGAAATACATCGAGCGGGGATGACGGCCCGGGTAGATATGTTGGTCACTACCTTTATCGTTTTAGGCTTGTTTGCCCTCTATCGATGGGAAGACCGTTTGGAACTAAAGGGCTTGCCTGTATCCATACCGCTGTTGTTGGGATGTGCCACTCTTACCAAGGGACCGGTGGGTATTGTCCTTCCCTTGTTTGTCTTTGGTGTTTATCTGCTCGCATTACAGAAATACAGGCTGAAGATTATCTTCAAAGCACTGCTTTATGTTGGTATATCCTCGTTATTTTTACCGCTGATATGGTATGTAGCTGCCTGGAGGCAAGGGGGAGACGAGTTTCTGAATTTAGTTCTTGCCGAGAATTTCGGTCGTTTCTTCCACATTGATAATTTTGCTAACTTCTACGATCTTGGGCATGAGAATGGAATCTGGTATAATTTTGCTACCCTCCTTTCGGGCTTTCTTCCCTGGACTATCCTTTTTCTGTTCTCCCTCTTCGGGATTACCTGGAGACGTCCGACCGGAACGGTCAAAGCTTTCCTCGTCCGGACGTGGAGCAGCATCCGTTCGATGGAAAAGTTGAAGTTGTTTAGCCTTACAGCTTTGGTATGTATCATTGTCTTTTATTCCATCCCGTCCAGCAAACGAAGCGTCTACCTGATGTCGGCCTATCCCTTTATTGCCATATTCCTTGCTCAATATGCACTTTATATTGTCACCTATCGCACAAAGGCAACGCGCGTCTTTGCCGGTTTTCTGGCCGGTATAACGGCTATTGTGCTGATAGCTGTCGGTCTTAGTATGGCTGGGATTATCGACCCTGTAATCCTTACGTCTCAGTATACGCATAGTGCGTCTACCTTGAGGGATGTTGAGACTATTAGCCGCATGTTTACGTCGCCTGATTGGTTGACGATAGGTATCCTCGTTTTTGTGCTGATAGCCTTTGCAACGGTGATTTATCAGTGGCGCAGGAAGATAAACCTGAAGATGCTGTATGCTACTATTTTCCTTGCCTTCACCATCAACCTGCTGATTGACGGGGTGGTGATGCGTGGCATACGTGATGCTGATTCTTCGCGCCCCTTTGCCGAGCGCATACTGAAGGAATACCCCTTAAACAAGCAAAACATTTATGTAATGAATAACCTGAAGGAGTATTCCAATCTCTACGGCTTGAACTTTTACATGAAGAGCTGCTTCCATAATTTTGAACTTGCCAAGCCCGCCAACGGCTACTTCCTGATAGGTGATAAAGATGCAGACAAAGTCATATCCCGCCATCCTGAATACATCTTCACCCCCCTTACCTCAACGGACTACAAGGTGTCAGACCTCAAGCAACGCATCCTCCTCTTTCAAATTATAAAAAGACGATTGTAAGACGTGGCATCATTGATTGCGTATAGCGGTTTTTATTCAATTGGTTTTCAATTTGTAGGTCTTTCCTGAGAAGTCTATGTTTTCCAGATTAATGCTGCGGGGGTCATTGTATATGGCTTCTACTGCTGGATTTGAGGAGCGGTTGGTTCTGTTTGTGAAATCATAGATGCAATAGCCCCATACCATAAACCATGACCAGGAAGGTTGCGTTTCATACAACTTGCTGTCGGGTACATTACCTACTTCGCCTAAACCTATCAGCTTGCCGCCTCCTACCTTCAGAAGGTCGTCGTGATGGGATTGTTTCCAGTCATTGCGATACACGTCTGCCGTTAAGATATCCACGTATTCAACGCCGGGAAAATAGTCTTCGTATGGGCCTGCTTCGTCGCCGGGAATATCTCGCGGAGCATTCGTGTTCCATACCCAAATCAGGTTATTCAAGCCGTGATGGTTGGTGAAATAATCATACATGCCAATCCATAGTTTTTTGAATCCGTTATCACCGGGCTTGTTGCACCACCAGAACCAAACACCGTTCATCTCGTGGAAGGGACGCCATAATACGGGGACATTGGCATCTTGCAATTGTTTCAGATATTTAGCAACGCCATCCATCTGTACTTTCCACAGCCTGTTAAGCTCCGTTCCCTCGGTAACCAGTTCGTTCCATTCTTCCTGAGAAGGCAGGCGATCAGAAAGGCGCCAGATATCTTCACCTTCGCATTCGTCGCATCCTGTTGGGAAGCAGCAGTGCCACATCAGCGTGATGATGCGGCCTTCGGCATGTTTGCGAATGGCTTGGTCTACCAGACCTTGTCGTAGCTCATCTTTCGTACGTCCGTTGAAAGCACAGCTATCGAAGGGAGCTGTTAGATTCATAGGCCCGCAATGTTGGAATCTTGCTACACTTTCGCCCTGAGCCATAAAGCTGAAATCGCAGCCCCATACAGCCGGATACTTGCCCGTCATGGTATGGACTACTTCGTCGTATCGAGGCAGGTCACTTGAGAAATTGTGCTGCCCTGTCAAGGTATATTGCCCTTGCAATGAATACAAGAAGCTCAGCAGTTGCTTGGCTTCAGGAGTGGATTTCGGATTAACAGGCTTGAAGCCTATCTCCGGTGTTGAGTTACATCCTGTCAATAACAGGCCAACAAAGAGAATGAGAATTGCAAACTTTTGTGATTTCATGATAGTAGGAATTAATTGTTAATTATTAAACTTTATGAGGTTCGTTGACGGACTACTTCGTAGATCAGGATGGAGGCGGCTACGGAAACGTTTAGTGAGCCGATGGTTCCAAACTGGGGGATTTTTACCAAGTTGTCGCATATACGCAGATTTTCAGGGGAGATACCTACGTCTTCAGCACCCATAACGATGGCTATGGGAGCATCGTATGAGACGGTTGTGTATAGGTCTGAGGCTTTCTCTGCAGCAGCTACAACCTTGACGCCGCTTTCCTGAAGGAAACGGATAGACTCGTTGATACTCTTCTCCTTACAGATGGGCAATACATGCAAGGCACCTGCAGAGGTTTTGACAGCATCGGCATTGACCGTAACGCTTCCCTTGGCGGGAATGACGATAGCGTCTACTCCGGCACATTCGCAGGTACGGGCTATGGCGCCGAAGTTGCGAACGTCTGTTATTCTGTCGAGCAGAACGATAAAGGGACTTTTACCCTGTTCATATACGAAGGGGATGATGTCTTCCAAACGTTGATAGGTTACGGCAGGGAGGAAGGCTATTACGCCCTGATGGTTCTTGCGAGTGATGCGGTCCAAGCGTTCGGAGGGGACGCGTTGGACAACTATTTCCCGACCTTTCAGCGTCTCGAACAGTTCCTTGGAAAGGTCGCTTTGCAGATCCCTTTTCACTAAGATTTTATCTACCTCTTTCTCGCTTCGGATGGCTTCTATCACAGCCCTTACACCGAATATCATTTCATTTTCTTTCATTCTGATTCATAGCTTTAATAGTTCACGCGCGTTGGCTATCGAGGCGTCTGTCAAGGTTGCGCCGCTTAGCATACGAGCTACTTCTGTGATGCGCTCTTCAGGACTTAGTTTGCGTATTTGGGTGAGAGTATATTCTGCCGTATCTTCCTTGTACACAAAGTAATGCTCTTTTCCTTTCGAGGCTATTTGGGGGAGGTGGGTGATGGCGATGACCTGCATCTTGGCGCCCAACTCTTGCATGATGATGCCCATTTTGTCGGCTATCTCGCCCGATACGCCCATATCTACTTCGTCGAAGATAATGGCAGGCAGGGCGGTAAAGCCTGCTATCATCGCTTTGATACACAGCATGAGGCGGGATATCTCTCCTCCTGACGCCGTTTGTGCTACCCGTTCCAATTCGCCGCTTTTATTGGCGGAGAACATGAAGCGCACTTCATCCATCCCGTCGCTTTCCGGTTCATTCTTAGGAATGAAATCAATGCGGAAACGGGTGTTGGCCATACCCAGTAGAGAGAGATTGCTGACGAGTTGGCTTGAAATCGTGTCGGCTGCCTTGCGACGTTGTTCGCTGAGACGAGCGGCTATCTCCAGCAGTGAGCGGTAAGCGGCTTCCGATTGAGCGGATAGAGCCTCTATTTGTTCGTCGAACGAGTCTATTTCTTTCAGTTGGAGTCGATAAGTTTCCTGCAAAGCAATTAGTTCGTCTGTAGTGGGTAGTTTATGCTTTTGTTGTAAGGAATAGAGTGTGTTCAGCCGTTCGTTCACCCATTGAAGTCGTTCGGGATTGAACTCAATGTCTTCTTTCCCGGCATCGGTTTCCGAGGCCAGGTCGTTTAAGTCGATGAAAGCTGAGCGCAGTCGCTCGGCTATCTCGTTGGCTTTGGGATAGTAGCGTTGCAGGTTCTCAGCTATTGTAAGGGCTTCTTTAATATAAGCTACGCCACCCTTCTCGTCGCCGTTCAGCCGTTCATTTATCTTGTAGAGTGCACCTTTTATTTCTTCCGCGTGGCTGAGTACCTCCTGTTCCTTTTCAAGCGTTTCTTGTTCGCCGGAAATAAGGCGTGCATCGTCCAACTCTTGCAGTTGGAAGCGAATGTAATCCTCGTCTCGTTTGGATTGAAAAGCTTTTTCGGTCAAATCTTTCAGCTTCTTTTTCAGTGAATGATAGTGCGCATATTCTTTGCGGTAGGAGAGGAGTAGGGGTTCGTTTCTGGCCATAACGTCTACTACCCGAAGTTGGAATTTGTTATCCGCAAGCAACAGGTTTTGATGTTGGGAATGAATGTCTATCAAACGATTTCCCAATTCCTTTACGGCTATGAGAGATGCCGGCGAATCGTTTACAAAGGCCCGAGACTTACCCGAGGCAAAGAGTTCGCGGCGAAGGATGCACGTCTCGGCATCATACTCCAGGTCGTTTTCCAGAAAGAAGGACTCCAAATCATAGGCGGATATATTGAAAACGGCTTCAATCACACATTTATCTTCGCTGCTCTTGATACTTCGGGTATCGGCTCGCTGACCCAGCACAAGGGAAAGGGCGCCAAGGATAATAGACTTGCCGGCTCCTGTTTCTCCCGTTATTACGGTAAATGAATCGTTGAAACGGATATCCAAGTGGTCTATCAAGACGAAGTTTTGTATGAGTAACGACTTCAGCATACGCACTTTATTTTTTAAGAGGTTCCAGACGTGAAGAGGCTGCCGGAAAAAGGTTGGAGAGCATTTTCAGCCCGGTTTGCTTTTCCTGTGTATTCGCTTTGGAATAGACGGCCACTACTTCGTCTAATTTAGCGTCGGAGAACATTTGCAGCAGAATGGAAGTGGGGCGTGCGCTTTTGAGCGTCTCTAATGCGGGAAGAGATTCAAGCAAGGTTGTGCGTCCACGGTCGGCATTGGCTGCCATCTCGTCGAGTCCTTTGCGGTGGTAGGTGTACCACATATCGCGGAAGCCTTCGCCTTGGTTCTCGGTAATAGCCGTTATGATGGCATGGCGGTTGCGGTTGCTGTCGAAGGCTTTCCATCCGTTCCATCCCGGTTGCGATTGACAGAGGTTGACAATCTGTTGCGCCTGCTGAAAGAATGTCGTCCCGCCTCTGGGTGAGAAACTATCAAAGTCGAAGCCCAGAATGAGATAGATATAGTACACGATGGTAGCCGTCAGATTGCTTTCCAGCGTGTTAGCAGTATAATCCAAAGGAGAGAACTCCACGTAATCGAAGTCTAATTGGCGATCCTGAATGTTCAGTGTAGAGGTGGTATAGCCTGAGTTGTAAACCGGGCGTCGGGCCTGTACCTGAATTTCCGTCTTGAAGTTATTGTCGGTATGCTCGTTAACGATTATTGTCATCGTGCAGTCAATCTTCTCGTTTACAGAGAAATTGGCATCTGTCCATTTGCGATTGTTTACAAACTCCATTAAAGAATTTTGCAGCGAGGTAAATACCTGCTTGTTCGTTCCCTGTATCTTGTCGCTGTTGATGGTGATGCGCGCATTCATTTCCTGAGCTTCTGCAACCGAAGCCATCAGAAGCGAGAGGCATGTACCTATAATAATAGGGAGTCTGTTCATTGGAGTAATGTTACGAGTTTGTTTACAATATCTAAAGCCACTTCCTGCTTACTTTTTACGAGGTAGGAGATTGCATCGCCCTTGGCATCAAGTATCACAATCTTGTTGGTATCCACCTGAAAGCCGGCTCCCGGATCACGAAGGGAGTTGAGTACGATAAAGTCGAAGTTCTTCCGCTTTAGCTTATCGGCGGCATGAGTCAGTTCGTTGCTCGTTTCCAAGGCGAAGCCTACCAATAACTGATTACTGCGTTTGGTGGCTCCCAGCGAAGCGGCTATATCTTTGTTTGCTACTAAGTGTAGCGTCATTTCCTCCTTGTTCTCCCGCTTTATCTTGTCTTGCGACACAGTCTCCGGGCGGTAATCTGCCACGGCTGCACAGAGGATGGCTGCATCTGATTCAGCGAATTCTCTAACGGCTGCCTGATACATCTCTTCGGCAGATTCTACGTTTATGCGACGAATGTTAGGATGCTGTGTTTTGAGGGATACGGGTCCGGCTATGAGGATTACCTCAGCCCCTTTTCCTGCACAAGCTTCGGCCAATGCAAATCCCATCTTCCCGGAAGAGTAGTTGCCTATGAAGCGCACAGGGTCAATCTTCTCATAAGTAGGCCCTGCTGTTATCAGTATCTTTTTTTTTTGAAGTTCAGTCTGTGAGGCGAAGAAGTTTTCCAGTCTTTGTACAATGATATCCGGCTCCTCCATGCGTCCTTTTCCTATGAGATGGCTGGCCAGTTCACCTTCGGCCGGTTCGATAATTTGGTTGCCGAAGGAACGCAGCTTCTCCAAGTTCTGCTGAGTTGCCGGATGAGCAAACATATCCAAATCCATGGCAGGAGCAATGAAGACGGGGGCCTTGCACGAAAGGTAGGTGGTGATCAACATGTTATCGGCTACGCCATTAGCCATTTTGGCGATTGTTGATGCGGTAGCCGGAGCTACGAGCATGGCATCTGCCCAAAGGCCTAAATCAACATGGCTGTTCCAGGCACCGTCGCGATTCGAGAAGAATTCGCTGATTACCGGCTTGTTGCTCAGTGTAGAGAGGGTGAGGGGCGTGATAAATTCTTTCCCTGCGGGTGTAATTACGACCTGCACCTCGGCGCCTTTCTTTACCAGCGCCCTGATGAGGTAAGCCGCTTTATAGGCCGCTATACTTCCGGTTATCCCTAATATAATTTTCTTATTTTTCAACATACCTTAATTATAACGTTCCCTTTTTCGGGTTTATTACAGGCGCAACGAGAAAATCTCCTTTGCAGCCCGGCTGTCTATCTTTCCGTTTTCGCTCAGTTTCCATCCTAATTGGTCTACGGGAGCGGAAAGCACATCTAAGTCTTGTTCGGTAATGCCGTACTCGTGCAGGCGGGTTTTCAGGCCCATCTCGCGGAAGAAACTCTCCAGCGTAGCCATTGTATTCTCTACCCTTTCCTGTATGTCTCCGTCGACGATGTTGAAGACAGCGGCTCCGAGGCGGAGAATCTTTTCTTGCTTCTCTTTTTGCATGTATTGTATCACGCCGGGGAGTATAACAGCCAGTGTTTCGGCATGATCTAATCCAAACTGAGCCGTCAGGGCATAGCCCAAGCGGTGGGATGACCAATCTTGGGGCACTCCCACGCCAATCCATCCGTTCAGTGCATTCGTGGCAGCCCACATCAGGTTGGCGCGAATGCCGTAGTTGTGAGGGTCGTGAAGTACCTTTAGTCCTTCGGCATAGATTACGCGCATCAGGCTTTCCGCAAAATAGTCCTGCACCTTGGCGTCTACCGGATAGGTAAGATATTGCTCAATCACGTGGATAAACGAATCGACTACCCCGTTTGCTACCTGATGAACAGGCAATGAATAGGTTACTTCCGGGTCTAATATGGCGAATTGGGGGTAAACAAGCGGATTGGCGAAGTTCATCTTCTTGCCGACGGATACGCGGGATATAACTGCCCTGTCGTTGGATTCGGAGCCTGTGGCAGCTAATGTAAGGACAACGCCGATAGGCATCGCCTTCTCAATACTTGCGCCTTTGGCAAGTATATCCCAAGGGTCTCCCTTAAAATATACAGCCGCCGAAATAAACTTGGTAGCGTCTATCACCGACCCTCCCCCCACGGCCAGAAGGAAATCTATCTTTTCCTTCTTCACAAGATCTACCGCCTGCATGCAGGTTTCGTAGTGCGGATTGGCCTCTATGCCCGAAAATTCCCACAGTTGGTATCCCTTAAGGGCATCTGTTACCTGGGTGTAAATCCCGTTTTTCTTGATACTGCCCCCGCCATAGAGCATCAGCACCTTGCTCCCTTGCGGGATAAGGGAAGATAGCCGGGCAATGGTTCCTTTCCCAAAGACTATCTTTACAGGATTGGCGAACTCAAAATTGTTCATCGTTTATTTGGAATTAAAACCTCTAAGTTTGATTTCTGTAAGCATCTTTTTAGTGTTCAACGTAAAATCGCCGTTCATGATCCAGTTATAGTAGCTGGGGTCGTTCTTTAGTACCTCTGTTACCAACTGTCCTTTGTATTTGCCAAAGTTGATTACCTCTTCGTTCTTCTCGTTGTACACCATGCGACCTGCAAAATCCACATTGATCGTAAAGCTGGAGTATTTCGAAAGTTCATTGATATCGTTTGTCAAGTCGGGATATCGGTCTAACTGGGCTTTCAGCACTTCATAGGTGGCCATCGTGTCGGCTTGGGCAGAGTGGGCGTCTACCAAGTCTTTGTCACAGTAGAACTTGTAGGCTGCTACAAGCGTGCGTTGCTCTTTTTTATGGAAGATGGTTTGCACGTCTACAAACTTGCGGCGGTTTAAGTCTATATCTACGTCCGCACGAAGGAACTCCTCCGCCAGCATCGGTATGTCAAAGCGGTTGGAATTGAAACCGGCCAGGTCGCAGCCCTCTATCTGGGCGGCAAGCGATTTGGCTATCTCGCGGAAGGTAGGACAGTCTTTCACCATCTCGTCCGTGATATGATGTATGGCTGTCGACTCCGGTGGGATGGGCATACCGGGATTAATCAGTCTCTCTTTTGATTCTTCTTTGCCGTTGGGATGTACTTTTACATAAGCGATTTGTACGATACGGTCTTTAACAATATTAATGCCCGTTGTCTCCAAATCGAAGAAGATCAACGGGTTTCTTAAATTTAACTGCATTACGTTAGGTTAATCATTCAACATCATAGGCATAAGAAGCATCAGCAATTCTTCATTCTCTTCGTTTTCAGTTGGAATGATAAGACCTGCACGAGAAGGATCGGCCAGTTCAAGCACTACGTCTTCCGAGGCTATATTGCCTAATATTTCAATCAGGAAGGTAGCCTTGAAGCCTATCTTCAGCTCTTCTCCGTCGTATCCGCAAACAATCTTTTCTTCTGCCGAAGTAGAGAAGTCGATATCCTGAGCCGAAACAATTAATTGGTTGGGAAGTGCATGCAACTTCACCAAACTGCTTGAGGCATTTGAGAATACGGATACGCGTTTCAGGGCGTTCAACAAGGAGATACGGTCGATGGTTACCTTATAGGGATTCTCTTGCGGAATCACGCTGTTATAGTTGGGATAACGTCCTTCAATCAGTCGGCATACCATTCCAAAGCCCGGACAAGTGATATAGGCATTGTTCTCGTCAAACTTGATATCTACCCCTTCGGTCTCCCTTGCCAGGATACTCCTCAGCAGGTTGGCGGGCTTTTTGGGAAGGATAAAAGTAGCTCTTTCGGGCGATTTAATCGACAGATTGCGTAGGCGTACCAGCTTGTGGCCGTCGGAGGCTACAAAGGTGAGGTCATCTTGATGGATATCGAAATAAACACCATTCATCACCGGGCGAAGCTCGTCGTCGGCTGTGGCAAACAAGGAGCGGCTTATGCCATTGAGCAACGTTTGTGCATCCATCGAGATAGCCGTATAGGTGTCGCTAAGCGGTTTCTGTTGCGGATACGTATCCCCCTTCTGGCTGATAAAATTGTATTTACCATTTTCGAAGTGAATCAATATCTCAAGGTTCTCATCATTGATCTCGAAGTTAAGTGGCTGCTCGGGTAGTTCTTTCAGCGGATCAAGTAATATTTTAGCCGTTACAGCAAACAATCCGTTACCTTCAGCATTTGTTACTCCTACCGAAGTCACCATACGGGTATCTGTATCCGAAGCCGTTATAACAAGTTTATCCCCTTCCAGCTCGAAAAGGAAACAGTCCAAGATGGGTAACGAATTCTTAGACGCAATAACTTTACTTATTGATTGTAAACGTGATAATAACGCAGTACTTGACACATCAAATTTCATAACTATTATTTTTTATTATTATTACTGTATTAAATCCTCCTGGTCTTTATAGCGAACAAAAATAAGAAATTATTTCCATAGAACTCCAATCCAACCGAAAATTTACTGCATGACTCCCAAAAAAGGCTCCCCTGCCCGGCTACTCCGAGCAGGGGATTGCCCCAACGGGAAAAATCTTCTCATTCGAACAAAGAGAAGCGTACGTCTATGCCTTTATCGTTTTTGGCTTTGAGGGAGAGTTCGCGGCGGCGGTCTTTCACTTTGCCGGTGATGAACTCGGGGATGTTGTAGGACTTCATGAAGCTGTGGTAGAAGTCGGTGTCTTTCTGTGGGAGGAGGAAGGGTTTGGAGGCTTTACCTGTCTCGTCGATATGGGCGATGAAGGGGCGGGTGTAGAGGCCGTCGATACGGCGGCTGCTGAAGACGATCCAGCGACTGTTACTGCTCCAGGAATGATAGCTTTCCACATCGTCTGAATTAAGTATGTCGAGAGACTGGCTAACACCTGTTTCCAAATCCAGCATATAAAGGTCGGCGTCTTTATGCCAGA
>BNTS01000110.1 GCA_025996775.1 Bacteroidia bacterium
GTACTCGTCTCATAAGCTATATTATTAATGTTAATACTCTGTTATTCTCGCAAATACAAAGTTAACTAAAATGATATAGCTTTTTTTGCTATTCAACTGGAGTTTCCGATTTCAAACATAGGAACTTTTTTTTGATTTATTTATTATGTGTTTTCTCCAATTCGGTACGTTTTCGATAGCCAAATTGCAGATTCGGACTGAACTGCATCGTTGCCAAGGTTATTCCCTTTACCTCTTTCTTTATCGACAGCGCACCGTCTTTATACGCCTCGTGCAGAGCGTAATTAAAAACTTTCTTTGTCTGGGGGTGTCCGTTGATAATCAATATTTTTTTGTACTCATTTTATTTTTTTGTTTCTTTTTATAAGGCAAAGTTAGTATTTTTATTTCGTCCACCAAAATCCGTTAATAATCGAGCATTTTTCTCCCTTTCTTTATCTTAATACCTATGTTGTATAAAAACATTTTATACCTTTGTCGCAATTATTTGTGAGAGAGATTATATTATTTAGAATTATTATTACTAACTTTTAGGTTAATTGAAAAAAATGAAAACTTTACCGGTATTAAACAGGATGTTGATTTGTTTGATCACTTTGACGTCAATGAGTGTTATGGTGGCCCAAGCACAGGAAAAAGGAGATGTGGCAGCAGGTATAAATCTTGGATTAGGTTTTGGCGACAGCTATACGAATTATGGCATCGGGGCGAAGCTACAATACAATTTTGCCGACCCCATACGTGCAGAAGCTTCGTTCACCTATTTCCCCAAAAAGGATTACTTAAGCTTATGGGATTTAAGTCTGAATCTGCATTATCTGATTCCGATAGCCGACAAACTCACTTTTTACCCCTTAGCAGGTGTTGGTCTTTTAAATGCAAAGTCGCATATATCCTCTGCACTTAGCAATCTTGGTTACCAAGGCTATGGAGATTATATAGATGACACTTCCTCTTCTAAAGTAGCCTTTAATGTAGGTCTCGGTTTGGATTATAAACTTACCGACAACATTATAGCAAACATAGAAGGCAAATACAAAATTGCCAAAGACCTCAACCGAACCCTTATATCCATAGGCATAGCCTATAAGTTCTAAGCGGTTTTGTTCGAACAAAAAATTCCCCCGTTCGACTTAGCGTATTGCTTTGTTGAACGGGGAAATTTAATTTCATTAAACGAATTATCAAAATGCAAACTAAGGGTCACTTTTGTCATTATGTCAAAAAATGGCCTTTTTTTTCTTCGATATTTGGGAGGTTTTTTGCCTTTTTTGAGTAAAAACCCCTAAATTCGAGGGTTTGAAAAATACAAAATGATAGCAATTTAACATTTATAATTGAATATAGAAAGTAAAAAGCGGAATCAGATCTCATGTCTTATATTTTATCTTAAATTACTCATCATAATGTCATCAAGACTCTGAAGGACTTTAAGGACATTATAGATCTTAAAGACTCTTAAATTTAAGTGAGTATTCCATAAAATTAAAAGATATTTAGATTTCGTTTGCGTCGCTTCAGAAAATCATTTAGATGATTTTAAAAATGATCTGCATGAAATTTCCAAATTATGCTGATGACGTCCGGCAATCATCTAAATGATTTCCCAAAAAGAAGCCGTCTTTTCAAAATATTTTTCCCAAATCGCGACAAAAGCTTTACATATCCGCTAACTTTGGCCGTTTTTATCGAATCTACGAATTCTTCGGAACACAAAAAACGCCCTTTTACTTACAAAACATAGCTTATTTAACAGATTTTAGTTGACAAACGAAAAATGCCTCCCCCTTCATTTTATGATTGAAACATTGCGTATGTAACAATGCATGGGGATACGTTGCGTATGTAGGGGGGGTATCAAAGGGCACCTCCTCTTTTTGTCAGTTTGGAATATGAGGTGGTGTGTCAGGAAAAATATCCGGCGATTCTGTATAGAGCAAAATCTTGCAAAAAAGGCCGTCCGTATTGAGATTTCAATTGGTTAATCTATTTCAAAGATGCTCCCGAATAGAAAAAAACAGGGTGAACCATTTATAGGCTCACCGTTATTTGCGAATATTAAAAATTATATTTAATATTGCGCATGAAAGGAACAAAAGATATACTGAAAGAAAGCGGGAAGTATGTACGCGAACTTTCCATCGTAGTGATAGGTATTGCCATCTCGTTTTCAATAAACAACTGGATTAGCGACAAGAGCGAAAAGAAAGATATGAAACTTTACTTGGGCGCAATAGAAGTAGAGTTGGAAAGAAATGTTGAGAAACTTGAGTTGTTGAAAGACCATTTTGAGCGTGCTCAGGAATATTCACAGTTCTTGAATACGCATGAAAAAGCATTCTCGGTTCAAGATAGCACTTACTTTAATAGTTATGAGGATATTGTATATAAGGTTGAGATGTCTACCTTTAATACATCTGCTTTTGAAATGTTTAAAACATCCGGTTACATGCGCTTTATAGAAGACAAAGAATTTTTACAGTCTTTATGGTCTATCTATAGTGCTTTCGCCGGAATTAATCAGCTTTCAAAGTCCTACTCAGACGACAAAATGAAATATCTCTTTGATGATTTACAAGAATATGAATCCCATAAAAAAGAAATAGAAAAAGAGATGTATGTAGTCGTACCTCTCTATAAATTCTTCACATTTTATGGTTCCGGAGTACATAGAGACATAGCATCTAATTGTTCTAAAACCATTGACTTGATTAACGAAACACTCCCCAAATTCTAACTAACATGCTGTTTTATACATTTGATTTCAGCCTTCAGTTCCGTGGGTAACTCTAACAACCTAAAAGGTTATGTAGACAAAGCAGGACAAAAGCAGGACAAAACGCTGTGAATAAGCAGATAAAAAGAATTTCATTGAAATTTCGGTTATGGGGTAAGGACATAAAAAGGACTTGAAAAGACAAAGTTTGCCCCCAAATCGTACCCCTTCAAAAGGCAGACAAAAGCAGCGGAAATTTGTCCAGAATTGTCTGGTAACTGTCTGATATTGTCCTTGCTGCATGAAACTCAAATTGAGAGTAATAAAGTAATTTTGTAAATTAAAATTTTGAGTATGCGCAGCACATTTAAAGTACTCTTTTATCTTAAAAGAGACAAACAAAAAGCCAATGGAAACGTACCCCTTTTCTGCCGGATTACCGTTGACGGCAATGAAGCGCGTTTCGGAATGAAAAAGGACATCAATCCCAAACTTTGGGATGTGGAAGCGGGAAAAGCAACGGGACGTACCCTCGAAGCAACGGAAACCAATGCGATTATTGACAACACCAAATCTGCGATAATCAAGCTATATCGCGAGTTGCAGGAAAAAGATAACAATGTTACTGCCCAAAAAATCAAAAATGCCTTTCTCGGTATCAACATTAAGCATCAAAACCTCCTGGAACTGTTTGACCAATACAACAAAAAAAAGAAAATGCTTGTGGGCATCAGCATTGCCAAATCCACTTACTACAAGTACCGGATTACCCGAGACCACCTCGCCACTTACTTAAAGATATATCACTAAAAAACCACCCATGCAGACAAAGCATGACACAAGTAGGAAAAATCATTCAAACACAGCACTATAAGTAAAAAGACCTTTCATTTCCGACATTGGGAAAAGACATAAAAAAGACGTTTTCAGACAAAGTTTGCGCCCCAACTCGTACCCCTTAAAAACGGAAGACAAAAAGGGGCGCAAACAGTCCGAAATTGGCAGCCAACCGTCTGATATTGTCTATGTTGCATAGAACTCATTTAAAAGTAAATACAGTAATTTTGTAACTTAAAAAATGAGTTTTTATGAGAAGTACATTCAAAGTCCTCTTTTTCCTGAAAAGAGACAAGCAAAAGACCAACGGAAATGTTCCGCTCTATTGCCGGATAACCGTTGACGGCAAGGAAGCGCGTTTCGGAATGAAATGCGATGTCAATCCCAAATTGTGGGATGTGGAAACCGGCAAGGCAACCGGACGGACGGCGGAAGCCACCCGAATAAACGCCCTTATCGAGAACACCAAGGCAACCATTGTCAAGGCTTACCGCGACTTGCAGGAACGCGACAATTATGTTACCGCCGAGCGGATAAAAAACATTTTTCTGGGCATCGAATACAAGCAGCACACCATTCTGGAGTTGTTCGACCGGCACAACAAAGAACGCAAATTAATGATAGGTGTAGATATTTGCAAATCCCAGCACGACTATTATTGCCTCACGCGCACCCGCCTCGCCGATTTTATGCAGCGGTATTACAATCTGTCAGATGTTCCACTGAAAGAAGTCGGCAAAAAGTTCATATCCGATTTCGAGGCATACCTTTGCGCCAACTACGATTTTGCACCCAACACACGCATCAAACAACTGAAATGTCTTCGGCATATCATCAGTATCGCTTACGATGAAGAATTGATAATGCGCAATCCATTTACGGAAACTATTCAATTTCAAAAAGTAGATAGAGGTTATTTGACACAGGCGGAAGTGGAAACACTTATCAACTTTCTTCCCAGCAGGAAAAAAGAAGAAGAAGCCCGTAATGTGTTTATTTTCTGTTGCTTTACCGGTTTGCCACACATTGATGTCTTCAATTTGACATACGCACAAATCCAACAGTCTTTTGACGGTAAAATGTGGATAAAGGGCAAGCGGCAAAAGACGAAAACCGAATTTCAAGTACCCCTTTTGGAAATCCCTCAAATGATTATGAGCAAGTATAAGAATCTTTTGCCCGATAACAAGGTTTTACCTGTACCGCAAAGGCAAGTGTATAACATTTTATTAAAAAAGATTGCCCAAAAATGCGGCATAACCAAAAACATAACCTCGCACCTCGCGCGGCATACTTTCGCCACGCTCGCATTGACAAAAGGCGTAGCCCTCGAAAGCGTCAGCAAAATGTTGGGACACACCAGCATTAAGACCACTCAGATTTACGCTCGCGTTACCGATGAGAAAGTAGGTGAAGATATGGCAATGCTCGCAGGCAAACTGACCACAATGGAAACACTGTTTAATATGAAGGATAATGGCATGAAAAAAGAGGAAGTTTCCCTGAAAACATTTATCAACATTATAGATACGTTTTCCATAAACATTTCGGAAGAACAATTCGGCATATTGAAAGAAATCTGGCAGCAGTTGAACTGGTTTGAAAAGATAACTGCTTTGTATCTCTATAAAGACGGACAGTCCGAAATATTAAAATACCTGTGGACGCACACTGACAGCAACACCAAATTGACGGTTGTTTCCGAAATCCAAAGAATGGAAGACAGTGATAAACCGCTTTTACGGCACAAAAACTTATTGGAGTATATAACCCCTCGTATAGCATAATTATACAGTAAATCAATAATATTCATTTAAAAAATTTCAATCATGAATTTAGAAAGAATTAAAGACAAAATTATCATTGTTCAGGGACAACAGGTTATCCTCGACAATGATGTAGCGGAACTGTACAACGTTGAAACCAAGCGTATCAACGAAGCGGTAAAGAACAACCCCGACAAATTTCCCGAAGGGTATATTATTACGCTGACGGATGATGAAATGCGTTCTTTAAGGTCGAAAATTTCGACCTTAGAAAATGCAGGGCGAGGGAAACATGCAAAATACAATGCAAAAAGTTTTTCGGAACGCGGCTTGTATATGCTCGCCACCATTCTGAAAAGCCCTGTGGCAACGGAAAGAACGATAGAAATTATCGAAACCTTTGCCAAAGTCAGGGAATTGTCGCGCAATTTTTCGGAACTGCACAGGCACAGTGAAGAACAGCAAAAATCAATGTTGCAAAAGAGCGGCGAGATTATTTCCGACCTGCTTTTAAGCGACCTTGAAACAACGGAAACGGAAACAACGGTAAAACTTAACCTTGCCCTGCTGTCCGTAGAACACACGGTTAAGAGAACAACTAAAAAGAAGGAGGAATAATATTATGGAAAAAGGAAGTATCAAATTCATTTACGAAGACGGCAAAACGCCTTCGCTGGAAGTAGAGTTGGCAAACAATAATTTGTGGCTGACAAAATACGAAATGGCGCATTTATTCAACTGTTTTGTGCAAAAGGTAGATGCAAATCTTCGCAGCATTTTTAAGGACAAATTGTTGTGGGAAAACGATGTTTGCTACAATAACCGTTATACCGATAACAACGGCAAGGAACGCCAAACAATGTATTACAATATGGAAGTCCTTATTTTTGTCAGTTATCGAGTTAATACATTGGAGGCAAAAGTATTCCGTCAATTCGTCAATTCCGCTTTGCGGGAACATTTGAGAAAAGACAAAGCTCCGAAACAGAGCGTAAAACTCGTTTGGGCATATATGCCTGCACAAAATTACTGGTGGAATTAAAATCGTAATTCATTCATTCACAGAAGCCCGATTTTGTTAGACATTTTTACTTGACGTTAAATAGCAGTAAAAACGAAAGTAGGAAGAAACACTATTTGTTTTTTCCTACTTTACTTGTTGCTGTTTATTTTTTCTTTCCACCTTTTTCTCTTTGAGAAAGGGCACTGGCTGCTGCGGTTTTACTCGTAGCACTTGTTCTGCCATCTCTCAAAACTTTCGAGGCGGCTGTGGCAGCAGATTTGCTGGTAATTTTATTAGCCATATCTCTCAATTTTATTTCCAATCCGAACCATGCAAGTGGATTGACTCTCGCTTATTCATTTTTTCCACAATCGGAAAAACTTCTTCTTTTTCGATTTCTTCTTTCTCTTTGATGGTTTCTCTTGCCCATAGTCATAACTTCTTGCAATTACAACTTGATTATTGCGAATCCAATAATGAGAACGACACGAAAAATCCCAATTTCCTATTGAAGGATAAAGAGAAATGGTTTCCCCGTCAAATGTTAGTTTCCAATCATCGGGAGATATTGGTGTAACAACTTTTTCCCCACAACCACAAGCGCATAAGTGGATTACAATCTTACCCCGCATTGAAACATACAGTATTCCCTGCTTAAATTCGTCAGGCATATAACCTACAAACTGAACTTCGTAATTATCAATATTTTCCATTGTATATGTCATTATCGTTTATGGAATAAACAGAACGAACCTCTTGCTTTACGTCGCAGTAAAATCCCAACATTTTTTTCCACTTAATGATAGAATATATTGCAGCCATCGCATTTAATTCGGCTATTTGAATGTTGCTTGCATACATATCATCATCTTTAACATCGTTGCCGCTAAACGCCTCTTTGATATGCGAGTAATGGTCTTTACAAGCCGTTGTAATTTCTACCATTCCATCTAATTTACTGTCAGATAAACCTATACCTAAACCTGAATTAATGAACGGAATTTCGTTGTCAATCAGGTATTCTGCTATTGTATTACGAACATTCACTTTGTCTATACACAAAAAAACACAACTCATATTTTTTAGAAAGTCAATATTATCTTGCGTAATGTATTCTTTATGAGAAATAATTCCTTTGTGGATTTGGCTGTATTTTTTATACAGATATTCAACCTTAAAAAGTTGTTGTTCCAATTCTTCAATAGACGCAGCACCGGGCGCACGAAACGCATTGTGCGTATTAAAAATATCAGCATCAAATAAATGGATTTCTGCAACCGGTGTTTTAGAAACAAAATCAAGTATGTAAGAGCCGGTACCTCCTGCTCCAATGATAGCAATTTTCAGCGGATAAAACTTGTCATTAAAACAGGCGGTATTGGAATGGCTTGCATTTGTATCGGTATAAACCAAAGGGCTATCTTCGTTTCTGACAATCAATGGCTTTTTCAATTGGCGACACGCTTCTGAATCTAAATTTATTGCAGGTGAAGAGATAATGTTACAGTATGTTGTAACTTTATCATAATAGTCAAGATAAATCCGATTGTCAGGGTGGCACGAAAGATAAAAATCCGAAACAACATTTGCATAAAGATTTTGTTTCTTTGGAGAATTTACTAACGAAGTTACAAAGCTGCCATCAATATTACAAGGCTGCTCTCCAATGAAATATGCAGTATGGTCTTTGGGTTTGATTGTAATATTCCCTGAATCAGTCAATGCCATAACAAGAGTGCCTGATTTAATTTCCTTGTTTTTATTGAGATAAGGTATGTAGTGGACAGTTAAATATCCACTACATACTTCAATCCTATAATCTTCGCTTTGAAGTTTTATCAGGTCTGGGCTACGATTGATGGTTGCTTCTGACATTGAAATTCATATTATGTTTAACAAAAACTTCCGTTCCTTTGGACATCAAACCATTAGGGTTTTCTTTTGGTCCATCGGAATATTTCACCGTGTAGCCCCTGTTTGGGTCATAGCTTCCATTTGCCAATCTGACAACTTCCTCGAAAGCGATTTTGGGTTTATCGTACTTCTTTATCGACTGATTTACAATGATTTCAACGCCTTTTATTTTAGGGCGACTAACAAAATGTTCCACTCCCGGACGGGCTAAATCTACAATTTCATCGTCTTCGATAAAATCATCTTTCCATCCATCAGGCAAATCAAGAAAAAGGTCGTCATTGGGCGAAATTTTTGCCAATTCTCTGATTTGAATACCACGAATAAATTGCTTGTACCAAGTGTATTGAACACCATTAATAGTAAAAAGCAATTTCTTCTTTACAAAGAAGTACTCCGTTTCCGGTCGTGCCAAATTGACTCTCGTGTCGTTTCCTATCAGTTCGTCGTTGTATGGCTTGCTGACAGACAGAAACAATTCGGTTTCCAAAGGAATACCTGCCAATTGTTTCAACTCTGCACCTGTCATATATTGCTCACAGGTTTCATACTCTTTTCCTTCGATAATGAATTTCAAAGGGACTTTTTCTTTTGGAATATTATGCTCCATAATTTTAAATGCGAGGTTTCTGTTGTTATTTTTTCAAACAGTACGAAACCTCTTTGATACTGATTGATTTTTCTACTTATATACTTCATTCCGTTAGTTTTTTGTACTTTTGTGCTTTCAATCATATACTAATTCCGTTAGTAACGCTTTTGAGTATATAAGTGATATGGCAGACGAAATATTAAATTTTGAAACTATGTCCGGTGCAGAGTTACTGGAATTTATCTCTTGCTTTAAGGAAGAATATCCTAAACAGTCAGAGCAGGCTTTTATTGTCTTTTGTTATAAGTATGAAAGAGATTTGTTACAGAAAGCCGAAATTTATTGTTCAAAATTCGGATATAGTGAAACGGTCGCTCTTATGGTTGCTCAATGTACCTTTGCAAGAGTATGGAAGTATCCAACATTTAATATTAAAAAAGCCAAATCAAAAAATATGGATGCTGCTATCCATCTATGGTTATATCCGATTCTTTATACCCAGATTGTATTGCTTGGCAAACAAGATACTTGTGCCGAACCTACTGAAGAAGAGGATTTATCTGTTATTTCGAGTGTTGATGAATTAATATCGCATACCGTAGGCGATGATTTGGAAAAAACAAAAGATTTGAAAGCACGGTTAAGCGTTATTGAAAGTGCTTTATCAGGATTATCAGAAAAGCACAAAATTATTTGGCTGACATATAAAGCCTACGAGCAACGAGGTAAAAATATTCCCCGTTCTGTCAGTCACAAGTTACAAGAACAACTTGATTTGACACAAAATTCTATTCGTAGTTACAAAATGCAAGCGAATCAGCATATTAATGATTATTTATCAAGAATTTAAGTTATGGCAACAAATAAAAAAAACACTGAAAAGGTTAGCATTAATAACTTGGATGAATGGTTAAGTTCGACAGGTTTTTTTTGTCCAACTAATGAATTGGAACTTGCACGATTTAATAAATTGTATGCTGATTCTGATTTTAAATTGAAAGATGCTTCTATTGATGCACAATCTATTATAAATGGCAATGCGTGTTCAAATATAAAATCTTTTGTCTTAACAAAAGAAGAAGAAAATATTGAGAATGAAATTCAAGAATTAAGAATGGCAGCAAGAAAAGGTAGTCAAAATCTCCCTCAACACATTATTGATAAAATGAGAAAACATCATACTGATGACAACGAATAGAAATAATCATAATATCAAGCAATTAGCAGAATTTATGGCTTTGCAGTATGATGAAAAAATAACTCCGTTAGAAAAGATAATTCTTGATGAACAGTTAAAAGTTTTTTATGATGGCTACGAAGATGCTTTTGATGGCATGACGATATACGATATGGGGGAATTTTATATTCACTTAAATACAAACAAAGGAAATAACGAAAATTCAGAAAGAGGAAGATTTACATTGGCGCACGAATTTGGACATTATTTTATTGATGCTCACAGAATAGGATTAAAAAAAGGACTATTAGAACCACACCCTTCCGAAATAAATAAAAAGCTGCATACCGCAATAGAACGAGAAGCAGATTATTTTGCTGCTTGTTTGTTAATGCCGGAAGTTCGTTTTTGCAAAGATATTGCCGGGAAAAAATTTAATGCTGAAATTATAGATTTGTTAAAAACCGAATATAAAGTCAGCAGAACAGCTTGTGCATTACGATTTGCAGATATTGGAAATTGTCCAATTATGGTTGTTTATGCAGAAAAAGGTTATATAAAATGGTTTCATTCAAGCAATGACTTTCGATATAAATATCTTATTGACAATAAAATAGTCCCTAAGAATACAGTAATGGGAGAGTATTTTAGCAAAAACAATCAAGCCGATACATACAAAACGGAAATGATATGGGCAATAGATTGCTTCAACAATGTTTATAAAGAGGACACTCGAAAACAATTTTATGAATATTGCATTACATATCAAAATTCTGCTCTAAGTATTATTTGGGAAGATTGAACTTTCAAAATACTTTGCAGATTAACAAATAAAACACTTCATTCATAGACAAAATACTTACAAATTCACAGAAGCCCGACCCAATCGGGCTTTTTTCATTTCCACCCTGCCGAAACACACTTTGCGTTTTCCATTGCCCTCCAAACAGCAAAGCAAGTTTCCGGCACAATAAAAGCAAGAGTATGAACACGCCGCTACTCTCTGTTATTCATACACTTGCAAAGATTGCCGTATCGCACGGCAATAAAACAAATTCCTTTGTCATAAATTTTTTCGCTGTTTCTCTTAATAATCATTCCACATAATTTATTGCAATTCCGCCGCTGTGTGTGGTCATTTTTTGTTTTGAGGGCAAAGGTGCTTACGGGTTATTAACGGGCTGTCAAGGTCAAGCCTCCGGTTTTACAAAAAATCTCCACACCTTCGGGTAGTATTTTTTGTAAAAACCTTGACAGCCCTAAACCCTACACCGGATAGCCCTCAGAAACAAAAAAACGACCGATGCGACGGATGAAGCAGAAGTAAAAAAAATGTCATTGATTATGCGAAACAACGAAAAAATATTGAAACAAAAAAACTCACTCCGCTCTGGAATCAACATAAGTATCGGTTTGGTTTTAGTGGGTTTAGCAGTGGTTTTCGGGCTGATTGTCGGCTTTGGCGGTACTTTCTCGGCAGTAGTGGGGGTATATCTCGGCTACATGTAAATAATAATTGAAAAGTAGTCCACTTAGTAATTGAAAAGTATCCCACTAAGTGTCTCGTTGTAGAGTTGGTAAAGATATTTACTATTCATTAGACTGCAACATTTTTTGAGTTTCTTTAACA
>BNTS01000111.1 GCA_025996775.1 Bacteroidia bacterium
TTTGGGAAAACATCCCTTGATTTTGTGGACTGTATTCTGGCCGGGTATTATGAATTGGAACAAACCCCCATAGATACCTTTGACGGGAAACTTCAAAAGCTAATGAAAAAAATCACATTATAGGAGAAAATTGTTCTTAATCACTTTGTATTTTCCTTACATAATTCTTAAATAAATGCTCTAGTTTTTCAGTTTCCCCACATTTTTCCTGCACTGTTCTATGTCAGCCATATCCGGCATGGCGGGGATGGCCCCCTTTTTCGTGGTGGTTAAACTTCCCGCAGCATTGGCAAAGTCCACAATATCCACAAGTTCTGCTCTGAAAATGTCCCGCACTTGTTCCTTTGTTTTGCCCCGCAGACGATAATGTACCGCGCCGAGAAAGGCGTCCCCCGCCCCGGTGGTGTCGATGGTTTTTACATCATAGGTTAGTAGAAATGCGGAGCCATCGGCACAGAAACAGAAAGCACCCTTTGGCCCCAGGGAAACCAATACGATACCCGGCCCCTTTTCCGCCAGCAGCGTTGCGCCCTTCTCCAGGCTCGTTTCTCCAGTAAGGAGAGCCATCTCCTCCTCGGACACCTTGAGAATATCCACCAGGCCCAGGGGCCGTGCCATTTCGATCTTCGCCTCCGCCTCACTGGACCACAACAGGGGGCGGTAATTTGGATCGTAACTGATGATCTTCCCCTGGGCCTTTGCGTACTCCGCCGCCGCATATACCGCGCTCCGGCAGGGCTCACCGGTTAGAGAAACCGCGCCGAAGTGAAATATTTCCGCAGCAGCGATAAGTTCCCGGTTTATTTCAGCGGCGGTAAACATAATGTCCGCCCCTTCTTTGCGATAAAAACTAAAGGAACGATCCCCCGTTTCATTCAACTGTACAAAGGCAAGGGTAGTGTTAAAGGCCCTGTCCATCACCAGCCCCGCAGTATCAATACCGCTTTCCCGCAGTGTCCGTTCAAGAAAACACCCGAATTCGTCATCCCCCACCTTGCCGATAAAGGCGGTTTTGCCGCCAAGCTTGTTGTTCATAGCTAAAACATTGGCGGGAGCGCCCCCCGGATTCCGAGCAAAAAGGCTCATCCTCTGATCGTTTATACCCGATGGAGTAAAATCAATTAGGAGTTCACCGAGGGCGGTAACATCGTAACTCATAGTGTGTTCCATTCCTTTTTCAACTACAGTATTTGACAGTACTCGATCAATTCCGCATTGGGGCCGATTATTTTAAAGAATTTAACTCCATTTTTCCAAAAAGGTAGACTTTCGATCTTATCCTTCTCAAATTGCAAGCCGATCTTCTTCACTTCTGCAAAAACCGCTTCAATATTTGTGCAGTCAATGGCAATATGGTCGATGGCGCCGGATTTTAGAACAGCGTCTTTGTTTTCATAAGATTCTATTACAAGATTTTGTAATTGCAAAAAACAAACACGGCAGTCTATAACTTTTTCATGAACTACCTCAAACCCCAATTTTTTGTAAAATGTTATGGTTGCTTCCATATCGTTTGTAGGCAAACCAATATGCTGGACCCCTTTTGAATAATCATTAATCATTCCACCCTCCTTTTATCATCCCTTATCAAAATAATAATTTCGGACATACAACATAATATCTATAACAATCATCACCATGTTTATACAATAAAAAACCAATACATAATTCATAGTTCCGGAAAGTATCTTTGCGGCAATACCGCAAATATAACCAAAGAGGATGAAAATCAAAAAGAAGATACTTTTCCCTTTGGTTGTACGTGCATGATATGATTTAATAATATTGACCGGCCATGAAATACCAAAACTAACAATCATCAATGCTTCAAGAATTTGTATCACAATACCTCACTTAGCGATTTCATAATTACAAACAAATAATGCTATAATTGCAGATGAATTTGTTCATTCTTTTATTAACACTATTCACGTCTATCAAAAAGGGGGAAACCCCAACAGGAGCTTCCCCCAAAAAAACTTTTATGCTTTGTATCCAGTCCATTCACCGCCTACTGAACAAGGGCGTTCTTTTAGCGCTGCTGTATAGCATCAATGTCAGTACCTTTAGTTATAACACGATTAATATAGTACAGACACCAGACAAAGGCAATACAGGCAACAACAAATGGAATAATAAACTGCATGTGAATTTCAAATGCCTCATCTATCTCCGGTATTCTAATTTCAGTTACAGTCCAAGTCATAATAGCCGCCAAAAGGCCAGAGGCAACGCCCCCAAGATAGGGATTACCGGTCTTTTCGTATATTTTACGGCAGAAGAAATTCATACCGAATACTACCGGCGGCATACTGAATACTGCCGATCCAGAGGAAGCAAGATCACCAAACATTGGATTCCAACCAGTTACTTTGAAATATCCATAAAAATAGAATAAGATACAAAGTGTGGGAAGTGCTGTAAATAAACTATTAAGGAAGTTATTTACCCACTTGTTTTTCCCGGCCACTGAATTGTAGTTAAAGCAATTCATGGCCGTGGAGGATACTACATAGTATAGTATAAACATTGGTAAAACGGTAAGCATACCGGGAATACGGATAGGATCAAATGGCATGAATCTCCAAAGTACAAAGAAGTATACCGTTCCAAACATATATTTTGCGAAAAATACTATGGCATAAAACAACGCAACACCAATAAATGCAACCAATGCAGATTTTAGTACTTTGCGCCAACCAATGAGGATACCAGCTTTTTTAAAATCAAAGCTTTCTTTGTTCATGAAATAACGATAAGAAACTGCACACATAATCAGATTGAAAGTTCCTCCAAGCAAGCAAGCCAAGGCAAAATATGCAGGCCCTGCCGAACGGAATATCGTATCATGATAAGAAGCAATTTTTAACTTGTTAAGCATCCAAATCATTATAATAGAGAAAATGATACCGATTACAATAGAAATCCAATACCAAATTTTCCCTGATTTCTCATTAACCGGAATAATTTGAGGATCATTTATCTTCAATTCCTCAAATATTTTTGTTTTTTCAATTATCAATAATATTATTGAAGCCGCAAATATAAACAAACCAATAATCCCAGCCAAACCGAACATAATGAAAGGAATATAGATAAGATTAGTGTTCGGAATCTGGACAGGTGATGGCATAACCCGATCATAAAAGGCCAACATATTTCTCATGACAGTAGGTGAATAATGGCCTGATTGATGATTTTGGCTAAAGGATATAATTTGACGGGTCCCTTTCTGACCGTCTCCAAAATCTTTTTCATATATCTTACCGGAGTCCCTTTTTTCCAGTCCCTTTGGATCTTGTCCAAAGTGTAAAAATGATTGGGCGCTTGAATTAAGTATATAATCAACCGGAGAGGTAAGTGTCCTCATATATTTGTTAGCATCATTTGAATAAACACTACCGTCATCAGCTTTTTCGGTAAAAAAGAACTCATCATACAAATCTGCGAGTGCCGCTATTTGTCTAGGACCATAAACATCGGTAAAACCTTGCGGATTCTTGTAGATGGGGTCACTGTTAATCAAAAAGATTGATTTTATGACATTTAAAGTTTTATTATCTTCTTCCAGGGCTTCACCAGCGGCTTTACCACCCCTTGAAAACCCTGTTAGGGAAATCCTGTTTTTATCTACGTATGGTAAGGTGACAATATATTTTACAGCATCATATAAGCCACGGCCGGAAGTCAACCACAAGGAATCCGGGAGGATTTGTGATTGGCCCATACTATACATATCAGTACTGACACATACATAACCACGCCTTGAAAGTTCAATAGCGTAATTTCTCATTTCTTCTTTGGCCCCATTCCCTCCATGTTCAACAAAGATTGTTGGCGCAGGATTTTCTTTAGTAGCATTTTTTGGCTTGAAAACATCCATGGACAACACAAACCCTGATTCAGAAATGATTTTTATCTCATGTACTTCTACTTTGCCAAAATCAGTCATAATTGCCCTTGCACCGATTGCACTAATAAGACAAATCAGTACCCCCAACAAGACAAAGGTCAGACTGCTTGATTTTTTTCCACCAATACTCATAATATCCTCCTGTAAGATATAATCCGTATATTCTATGATATTACAGAATATGCATAAATAAATCCCAATAAAGGACAATAAATTCAGTTTTTGGATATGGCCGACATTCTCAATATATCTCTAATAACGGACTTCCCGTTCAAAAACAGAACTTTTTGTTCTTTTGTAGTATATTTCACTTAATAACTATTAATTTTCCTTAGTCGTACCGAAACAGTGGCTATCATGGCATTATATTTAAGCCTACTCCGTACCTTCCTTTATCTGGCACCTAGTAGACGGAAGGAAAAGACCATGCTAAACTGAACAAACCAGAAATCTTTCCTAATTCCAGTTTAAGGGACTATAATATGGAAAATAAAATTCGATTTAAAGATAAAGTAAAAAAAACTTTCACCCGTAACGCAGTTATACTCATGATATTTCCGTTGGTCGTATTAACAGTAATTTTGTTTATCTATGCTTATATTTCAAAAGTAACACGATGTTCTGATGCTAATAAAGCAATTTGTTACAATATTGATAATTTATATAATAGCCATATCAATTTTATTGAAAATATATCAGAAAATGCTATACAAAAAGTTATTTATAGTAAAGACCATACTGAATTTTTTAATGAAGCTTACTCATTTATTAATCAAAAAAGCAGGGATAGCATTTTTATTTTATTTAATAAAGAGAGAGAATTAGTTGCTTCAAACATGAAAAAGAATGATGAAATGCAATTTACATTTTTACAAAGTCGCCTTTTGTTTTCTATTCTTGACAGTAATATAGATATAGCAAAATGGTATACTTTTTATAATGCTGATATTGATTCACCCGTTAATATTGTTGCAAAGGCTATTGTAAAAGATAATGATATTATGGGTTACCTGTGCATTTTAATAAAACAAAATTTACTATTTGACATTATTGATGATTACAAAACAGATATATCCATTATTTATGATCGTTTTGATAATATTATTATCGCCTCACCGTGGAATGGAATGCATGATTTTATGGGTAAAATGAATTGGAGTAATAATGGTTCCAGGTATTTTACCATGAAAAATTCCGCAGCGTCCGATATTTTTGTAATTACAGCATTTGACACTACTTCAGATTTAAGCTTCTTTTATATCAGTTCGGGGATATTACTTTTTATTATCATTTTATTATTTTTATTGGTTTATATTTTTTCAAATGAAATTTCCGATAAACTAACAAGAGAGATAGACAGACTGGTTACTGATATAGAGAGTTTTGGTAATAACGAATTTCATCATAAAATTCAAGAAACCGATAGTTATGAATTCTCTTTAATAGCTCGTTCTATAAACAGGATGCAGGGCGACCTTTATGAATCATTCAATAAAAATATTGAACTTGCAAAAATAAACCATTCTATTGAAATAAAACAATTAGAAATGCAATTTAATCCTCATTTTATATATAACGCCTTGGAATCAATACGTGTTACATCATTTCTGGATCCAAATAAAACAGCACAAATAATAAATCATCTTTCTCGCTTTCTACGTTATAGTATAGATCAGAATATAATATTTGTTACAATAGAAGAAGATTTTGGATATATTAAAGATTACTTTGAATTGCAAAAAATACGATTTGGTGATAAGTTACAATATGATATTATCATTGATGATGAAATACTGAATATTTCAATTCCTAAATTACTCTTATACAGCCTTGTAGAAAATAGCATTAAGTATGGTTTTTTACACAAAACGGAATTATATATTAAAATTGCAATTATAAAAAACAATAATGATATAATATTTACTATTTTTGATAATGGAGAGAAAATAGGTGACTCAATATATACCAATATCAAAACCTTGTTAAACAGTGATACGCCTATTGGTAATCATTTCGGCCTTTTTAATATTAACAGACGACTTCACCTGTTATATGGTCCTGTATTTGGGATTTCATTTGGTGATGATCCAAATGGGAATACTTTTATTGTAACCATACCGGATAAAGTATCCTGATATGTATGTTTTTTATGAGGTGTTCTGATGTACAAAGTTGTCATCGTTGAAGATGAAGCCATTATACAAAAGGGACTTGTTTATCTTGTCAATTGGGCTGAATTGGAATGCAATGTTGTGGAAATCTGTTCTGATGGTAATGAGGGCCTTTCGGCAATCAAAAGAATTTGTCCGGACTTAATATTAACCGATGTCAGGATGCCAATGATGGATGGATTGGAAATGTTAAGACAAGCGCGGGAATCCATAAAAAACAATCTTGATTTTGAAGCAATTATTATATCGGGTTATGATGATTTCTCCTATGCAAAAAGCGCAATAGACCTTAGGGTATGTGCTTACATCTTAAAACCAATTAACCAAAATGAACTTATAGATAAAATTAAAATAGCTTTGTCTTGCATTAATGAACGTCGTAAAAATAAAATTACAGCGGATATAAAAGAATATTCTTTATATTACCAATACGCCAATGAGTTTATTACTGAATTTCAGGATTCAAAAAATAAATACCATTCTCTGGTTGGCGATGTAGTGAATTATATTGTAGAACATTACAATGAGGATGTAAGAACAATGGATATTTGTAACATATTTCATATCAGCAAAACAGGCCTTAATAATATCTTTAAAAAAGAGACAGGACGAACAATAATTGTTTATTTAAATCAGTATCGCATATCAAAATCCATTACTTTAATGAAAACAACCAATCTTAGGCTTAATGAGATTGCGTATCAAATAGGTTATTCTGATTATAAATACTTCTTTGAGATTTTTAAGAAATATATTGGAGTTTCTCCTAAAAAATTTATAGCTCTTTTTTCTAATTAAACATTAAATTCATGTTTTCCGGTGATTTTAAAAAAGAGCACAAGACAGATAACGGAAATTATCATAAAAATAGTTGCAAGGGCAGCCGCATTCCCATATTGACCACGAATTACTTCGGTATATATTGAAATAGACAATGTTCTTGTATTGGCAACATACAACATAATTGATGCGCTTAATTCTGATGTAGTCTGCATCCACGTCATGATAGATCCCGACATGATACCAGGAGCGAGTATAGGGACCGTAATTTGGGAAAAAACTTTTAAATGCGATGCTCCTAAACTTATTCCTGCTTCCTCTGTGCTTAAACTAATTGACCGTAACATTGCTGAAATTGAACGTATCATATATGGCAATCGTCGAATGACATAGACAAGTATCAATGCCCCGGCAGTTCCGGTAAGTACAAAAGGCTTGCGAAATGAAATAGAAATAGCTATACCAATAACAGAACCCGGAATGATAAAAGGTATCATGGAAAAGGCGTCTAAAGCGGTGTTTAGTCTGTTGGGGCGGCGTACCACAACATAGGAAATCAGAAGCCCAACAACTACTATAATAATAACGGCAACGCTTGCAAAAACAAGGGTATTGCGTATTGAGTCCCCCATCTTTGAAAAAACTCTTAAGAAACTTGCAAAAGAAAATCCGGGAACAAACAAAGACCCGCTGGGTGATGTATTTTTAAATGCCGTATATACCACTACCAATCTTGGTAAAATCATAATACCCACAACAAAATAACAAAACATATATGCCAGTACCTGTCTTATTCCGTGGGATTGAACAGGTTCTAATGGGTGATAGGCATTCATTGTAAATGAATTCTTATCAGTATAATACTTCTGAATAAGAAATATTATAAGTGTAACCCCCATTAAAATAATACTCATGGCCGCCGCAAACCCCTTTTCCCCTCCTAATTCTGCCATAAAATCATTAAAGATGAGTACTGGCATAGTGCGGTAACCTTCACCTATCAACATAGGAGTTCCAAAGTCAGCCAAAGAACGCATAAATACAAGTAATGCCGAGGATATAATTGTCGGTAACGCCAAAGGAATTACGATTTTTAAAAACCGTCCTATACCTATACAGCCGAATCCTTCGGATGCCTCAAAAAGTGAAATATCCATGTTTCTAAATGCACCACTGACATAAACATATATAACAGGCATCATTGATAAGGATGCTACCAATAAAATGCCCGGAAAACCATAGATGCCATTGTACTGTATTCCTGTGAATCCATTAATAAATCTGGTAATTGAACCATTCCGCCCCAACAACAATATCCAGGAATATGCCCCAATAAATGGCGGAGACATCATAGAAACAATGATAATAATATCCAGTATATTACGTCCTCTTATTTTGACTGTCTGCATAACAAATGCTAGGCTCGTCCCGACAATAGTTGTAATCAGTGTTACAGAGCTGGTTACTTTAAGACTATTCAAAAGGGAATTTGTATAATACGCTTTACTAAAAAATTTCTTAAAATATTCAGTAGTCAAATCTCTGCTTGTACCATTAATTATACTTTCCTTTAGAATACCAAAAAGAGGATAAAACAAAAAAAGTATATATAATGCTAAACCAACAATTGAAACGATTATCCAGATATCAAATCGTTGTTTCTTATTCATTGCTGTCGACCCCAAGAAGCAAATTTTTACTTCCATCGGCATTAAATACATTTATTTTATGATGAGCAAAATCAATATTAACCGGATCGTCTTTTTTTAATTCATGTAATTCATCTGATGTTTGTATTATTTCAAGTACCTGCTCGTATGAAGTTTCGATGTTATAATACGTATTAGGTCCAAGAAATGTTTTGCTTCTTACTATTCCGCCAAATCCATCATTAGTGTCTCTGATTATAAATTCCTCTGGCCTTATAGATATTAGTATTGAACTTTCATCCGGTAAACTTAATGCTTCATCATTCCATGTGTCCAAAGAAGCTATAAATCCATCTTGAAAAAGAATAGACCGCTTTAAATTTTTTGTAATCAATTTTGCTTCAATAATGTTACTGCGACCAATAAAAGTAGCCACAAATCTATTTGCAGGACGATTGTAAATATCTTTTGGCGTACCAACCTGTTGTATTACCCCATCCTTCATGACAGCAATGCGGTCAGAGACAGCAAGTGCCTCCTCTTGATCGTGGGTAACATAAACGGTTGTAATGCCAATATTGCTTTGAATGTTTTTGATGGCATCCCTTGTCTCAATACGTAGTTTTGCGTCAAGATTAGAGAGTGGCTCATCCATTAAGAGCAAATCCGGCTCAATAACTATTGCCCGTGCCAGTGCTATTCGCTGTTGCTGTCCACCACTCATCCTGTCCGGCATACGATCACGCAAATCTTGAATATGTACAATTTTGAGAATTTCATCCACTCTTTTTTCAATTTTAGCTTTGGGTATTTTTCTATTTTTTAAGCCAAATGCAACATTGTTAAAGGTACTCATATGGGGAAATATTGCATAATTTTGAAACACCATGCCTACATTCCGTTTGCTTACCGGCATATCATTGATTATACGGTTGTCAAATTTGATGGCACCACCCTCAATGGAGTTAAAACCGATCATCATCCGCAAAAGAGTAGTTTTGCCACATCCCGAAGGTCCCAACAATGTAAAGAATTCGCCATTATGAATATTTAATGATAAATCAGGAATAATTATAGCATCTCCATATTTTTTTACTACCCTATCACAGGTTACTGAAACGCTCATTTTTAGCTCCCGCTTTTTTGCACCGACAATTATCTTTATCGGTGCAATTATTATCAAAAATACTAGAATGCTTCCTTACCATTCAACCAATGATTTTAAAAACCCCCATTATTTGATTACCGATGTCATAGTATCGGTAAACTTAACCCTCAGCCGGTCCGAATTAGCGGTAATAAATTCATCATAGGGCGGCAGCCCACTATGCCCGTTTGTCATTTTTTCTATATCACTATATGGCGTATAGTAGTTAGTCTTGGCGTTTTTTCTGGTTGGTCTGGCATATCCATTTAACCCCATTTTATTCTGCGGTTCTTCAGACAAAATAAAATCTATAAACAATTTTGCGTTCTCTTCGTTCTTACAGTTCTTTACAAGCATTACGGTACTTGGACCAAAATAAACACATTCCTTTGGATAAACAATCTCCAAATTTTTTGCTCCATCCCTTAGATATGTAACAGAGGGCGCTTCCCATGTCAAAGCAACGCCATATTCCCCATCCGCGACCGCTTTATGGATTGCCCCTGAACTTTGTAATATTACCGAATTTTTTATCAAAGACCGCACATATTCCCATCCTGCATTATTTTCATAATGGCCGCCGCTTTTAATCACATACCCATCAAGCATTTGTAATAAATGCATAAAAGCTGACCCTGATTTTGATGCATCACCCATGACAACCTTTTTGTTTAATTCCGGTTTCAGCAGATCCTCATATCCGCGAATTTCAATATTCCCAACTACATTACGATTTACTAAAAACTGTTGGATGCTTGTTTCAAAGGCAACAAAGTATCCATTCTGACTTTTAGCGAAATCTTCCAAGTATTGTTCCTCTGGTGAAACGTATGGTGCAAACAGGGGGGGTAAAATTTGCAAGCGCCGATTTACCACCGCCCAAAAGTATATCGGCAATAGGTGCATCTTTCTCCGCATTCAAACGGTTTATGAGTTCGCCGCCGCTTGCTGCTATTATTTCTACTTTTATTCCGTATTTTGATTCAAAGGCTGGCACAGTCATATTTAAATATTCTTCTGTTGAACTTGTATAAATAACCAGCTTATTGGACTTTTCCGGTGTTTTAGTCGCCGAATTTCTTTCGCCACCAGCCCATACATTCACGATGTTAAATAGTATTAACCCGACCATGATAAACACACATTGCTTTTTCATTTTTTCCTCCAAAAAGTTTATACTCCATAGAATTATGTGTCAGTCAGGGAATTGATATTCATTGCCCGCCAAATAATTACAATCGGAGTTTTCCAACATTTTCAAAACCGTTTATAGTGTACCTGTACCATAAGCTGGTTCCGTAATTAGTCCTTAATTAAATTATACCATTAGTTACAAATAAAAAAATACCAAAAAAGAGCAAAAAGTACGGTTTTTAACCCTCCGCGGCCAACCTGTTGATATAGATTGACTATCCTCCCATAGCTTGTTATGTATTAAGCACAAGGGATAAGGTTCATTATGGACAATAAGATTACAATTATGCAAAATTCATGGATTGCCGGCCTTGCAACAATGACTTGTCGCCACCTAACTAACAAAATGGTATACAATTTGTTCAGGAAGGTAACTCACTAAAACCGGAAATTAGGGATATGCCCTTGGAATTACTTTCTACCATTGCCAAAAGGCCGGACAATTTCTCCTATTTGCTGGAACTCATCGAAGAAGGTGCCGATGTTTTTCTCCGGGCTTACTTTGCAACAAAGATTGAAAACGGCGGGAATTTAGAATAATACTTGTGTCAGACACTAGATTATTATTAATGCCCTATCTATCATACTCATACAATAATTTTTAAGGAGCCATATATGGCAAAAGCAACAGCCCTAATCCCCGGAATCGTCCTGAAAAACCTCATGGACGAATATCAACTCAACCCCTCCAAGTTGTCAAAAGAATTGAACC
>BNTS01000112.1 GCA_025996775.1 Bacteroidia bacterium
ATATTTGAAGTGCATAAGCATATCCGATTGTCTTACCCTTTTTATCTTCATAGAGTTTTCGGAAATAATCAAATAGCCAATTAATAAATTGGTCATGCAAGTGCATATCCATATTCCGATTTTCACATTCGACTATTTCACCGTTTCCATTAGGGAGGTAAACATATTCTTTTAATTTTGTTTTACGCCATGTATTTATGTATCTATCGGTTTCGTGATTTGATTTTCGCAAAGGGTGTAAATCTTCAATCACTTTTAATAATTCAGGGATTGCATTTTTTAACTCGTTATTGTCTATTGCCCTGCGCTCAAAATATTTCTCGGCTGTCATTGTGTTTTTGGGTTGTTGTATTGGTTGTGGGTTAATACCCAATATTTCAAGTTCTTCATTGATATTGCTTAGTTCATTGTTTACAGCAATGTATAGCAATACAAGATAATTGACGGTTTCAAAATCTATACAGTCGGACTGTTTAATGTTTCGGCAGATAGGAAAATATCTATCTGTTTTAAAAGACAGGTATTGTGTGTATGTGCCATATTGGCTATAAATCCAATCAGGGTCTTCTTCTTTTATTTCCTCATCGTAGCACTTTGCACCCATGTGTCGAATTACTTTTACAACCTTATCTTTTGGAAAACTTGTTTGTCGTAATCTATTATGCTTTGATAATCTGGTATTTCGTTGTTCTTCGCTGTCATTTTCAAATAATTGTATTTCTTTGCTATTGCTATTAATAAAATCTAACAGGTCATTAATACGCTCAAACTTGCATACCCCAAAATCCTGAAAATAAAATTTATCATAGTCATTTATTGCCTGAATGTTATTACTTATAGTATCAGGAATGAGGGTGTTTATTTTGCCTAATGTGGCTTCAAATGCTATTTTCTTTTCGGATTTGTCAGTGTAACTACAAACACGTTGAGTCAGTGCAGTATATTTATCTAATTGGCTTTTTATATTTGTTTCCATAATCATTCAATCATTGATACAACTTCATCACGCATTTGTCTATCTACTTCACGATAGCGGGCAAACGCATTACTATTTTGTTTGTGTCCGCTTAATTCAGCAACTAAATTTTGGTCTTTCATAACCTTATACGCATTGCCCACAAAGCACCGGCGGGCTAAATGGCTACTCGCAATTTCGTTTATCGGACGTATTACGTTTTCGCGTGTCAAAGGGTCGCACGTTACTACGCTGCGGGTAATTCCTGCGGCTTTAAATGCCTCTTTTATAGCATCGTTGTACTTTTGTTGCGAAATAAACGGAAACAGCATATCGCCCTCACATTCGGGGCTGTCCTTGTATTTTCCCACGATTGCACGAGCGTATTTATTCATTGGCACTTTAACGGTTCTTGGCTTGCCGTCTTTGGTTTTTCCTGCGATATACTGTATTTCGCCGTCAATTACATTCTTCTTTGTGAGTTTATACAAGTCGCCTACACGACAGCCGATAACGCATTGAAGTACGAAAATATCACGTTGTTTTTCAAGTGCCGGACGGAGTGAAAGGTCTGTATCATACAATAAATTCCTTTCGTCAATTGTGATATAAAACGGCGTTCCGTAAACACATTCATCAATTTTAAACAGTTCAAAGGGGCGGTTTGAAGTTTTACCTTGTTTGTTGCACCATAAGAAAAATGTCCTAAGTTTGGTTTGCAAATCATTGACGGTATTTTGTCCGCGTGGTTTTTGTTCGTGATATTCAGGGAACGCCTCGTAAAGGTCGGGCAAGGTGTGATAAAGTTCGTGTTCCTTTTTCAGAAATGTGGAAAATGATTGTAAAGTGTCCGCCATTACTGTATCAAGGTCAAATTCAAAGTTACGCCGTTTACGGTCGGTTTTTTGTATGTATAATTCAAAACGTTTCAGCGCACGATAAAGCACTCGGAAATTTTTACGGCGCACTTCGGAAAGTGGGTGTTTCGTCAAAAATTCATCAAAAGCATCAAAGAATGTTTGTCGGGGTTGCTCGTATTGTTCGGGGTGTAAAATCTTGTCAATCTCGCTTTCGAGTATGTCCGAAGTGAGTATTTGCCCTTTCTGTAAATAAATGTCTTTGATTAGGTTCTTACGGTCGGAAACGGCTTTGTCAAAGTTCTTTCGTTGTTGTTCATCAATAATGCAGCGAGCTTTGATTTTCTGTTGTTTCTCGTCCCACTTGTCGGGCAGTACGGACAATTCGCTTTTATGGAATAATTGAAATTCCCTGCCGTCCCTTAATCTGAAACGGACATTTACTGACTTGTTTTTATCGGTTTTTTTAGTGCGCACAAACGCAGTTACTGTTGCCATAAAATATTGTATTAAAATCGTGGTGCAAAAATACTGAATTTGCACCACATAAACAAAATTTTCTGCAATTATTTTTCAATAGTTTCCAATGGTTTGTTTTGTAATATACTGAAATACAGCATATTTTTGGATTGTAATAATTTTATTTGATTTTATCGAATTGGATATTTTAATTACGGCTCTGGGTACGGAGAATGCCTGATTTTCAATTGAAAATCAGGCATTTTAATTTTAGCAAGGTGTAAAAAAGGTGTAAAAAGTTCTCATTAAAACATCAAAGAAAGGATGAGCAAAACTCCTATTGCTGCACCTACTCCATACGTCAGCCATCGGATATATTCCCTTATTGGCTCATTGGCTTTCTGAACGGCAGCGATGACCTTATCCAATGAATCCGGCTCGATGCCGATACCTTGTTCGTTGGCTTCCTTTAGCTCTTTAGCCATATCCATGGATAGCTCTGTGAGCTTTAGGTAATCGTCTGTCGATAGCTGGAGGTCTTTGATGCACTTGGCAATGATTTGGTCTCGCTGCTCCATCTTTTCAATCAGGTTGCCGATGTCATTGTATCGGGAGAGAATCTTTTGGGTACTCTTCATTATCAACTCATGCGAATTACTGAACTTCCCCAGTTCCTTCACAATTATATCAGCCATCATCGCATCATGGACTGAATGATTACGGGGATTGTTTTTAGAATTGTCTGCCATATCTTCTTTTCTTTTTAAGTTTACGTTTTCTTTTTTCTTCCTCTGAGAGGGTTGGATTGAAATCATCCGGATTTGCACAATCCGAAGGTAGTATAGAGGCTATAGTTCAATTCTATACCGGAATGGGCAAAAAGGAGAATGCAAAACTGGGAGCAAACTATTCACTTCGCGGCGCCCTTTGTCTGGAAACCCAGCACTATCCCAATAGTCCGAATCAGCCGGAGTTCCCAAGTACCGTACTCCGCCCCGGAGAAAAATACCTCAGCCGATGTATCTACAAGTTCTCCGTAGATACATCCAACTAACATCCCAAACGGACAAGTAGAAGGGCTTAGCTAAGCCCTTCTACTTGTCTTCACTATCTTACCATTCACGAACGTCCATTCGCCCTGCATTTGCTCATTCTCAAAAGGTCCTTCTGCTTTCAGCGTACATTGATATAATCATTCAACAATTTATTATAAATTTGTTTTGTTGTATTTTAAACTGGGGGGGAGAAGTTTGTGAAATAAGAAATTATCATTACTTTTGTTAATCTAAAACTAATTATTTATTGTATGGCAGATATAAAGCAATATGTGAAAGCGGCGGAAGAGAAAATGAATGCTACGATTGCTCACCTTGATGAGCAACTGGCTCATATCCGCGCAGGTAAGGCGAACACGAAAATACTTGACGGGGTGAAGGTCGCTTACTACGGAAGCCCGGTTCCTCTTACCAATGTGGCAACGGTTACCACGCCGGATGCTAAAACTATCCTTATTACACCATGGGAGAAAAATCTGATTAAAGAAATTGAAAAAGCTATCATGAATTCTGAGGTGGGAATTACGCCGGAGAATAATGGCGAGACGATCAGGCTGGGCATACCGCCATTGACGGAGGAACGTCGCAAGAACCTGGCTAAACAATCGAAGAATGAAGCGGAGAATGCGAAGATCAGTGTGCGCAATGCGCGTCGCGATGCGATTGAGGCGCTAAAAAAGAGCATCAAAGAAGGTACTCCCGAAGATGTGGAGAAAGATGCAGAAGCGGAAGTACAGAAAGTTCACGATAAGTTCATCAAGAAAGTGGACGAGTTGTATGCCGCCAAGGAAAAAGAAATCATGACAGTGTGAAGGGTTTAGTAATCAAAAACACAGGTAGTTGGTACACCGTCCACACAGACGACGGACGAGACATTGAAAGCAAGATAAAAGGGAACTTCCGCCTGCGCGACATACGGAGCACGAATCCTATTGCCGTTGGAGACAGGGTGGATATAGATATCAACCAGGAAGGGACTGCCTTTATCACGGAAATAGATGACCGGAAGAATTACATGATTCGCAGGGCGTCTAATTTATCGAAACAATCTCATATCATAGCTGCCAATCTGGATCAGGCATTGCTTATCGTAACCGTGAATTATCCGGTCACCACGACTATCTTTATCGATCGTTTTCTGGCTACTGCCGAAGCCTATAGCGTACCTGTTCGCTTAATGTTCAACAAAATAGATAGATACAAGGATGATGATCGGAAAGCGATGGAGAACTTGATTGAGCTTTATACCGGCATAGGCTACCCCTGCTCCTTGCTCTGCGCGAAAACCGAGGAGGGTATGGATGAGTTGAGGCTTGAGCTGAAAGATAAGATTAGCCTATTGTCCGGGCATTCGGGTGTGGGCAAGTCTACTATCATCAATAAATTAGTACCTGGAGCAACCTTGCGTACCGGGCATATATCCGAATACCATAATAAGGGGATGCATACCACGACCTTTTCTGAAATGATACCTCTGCCCGAAGGAGGTTACCTGATTGACACGCCGGGAATCAAAGGGTTCGGCACCTTCGGTATGGAGGATGCTGAGATATCACACTATTTCCGTGAAATCTTCGCCTGCTCTAAAGACTGCAAGTTTGGTAATTGTACGCATCGCCATGAGCCCGGGTGCGCTGTCATTCAGGCGGTAAATGGAGGTGTCATCAGTGAATCACGCTACAAAAGCTACCTCAGCATCCTAAAAGACAGGGAAGAAAGCAAATACCGCGAAGAATATTAAAGCCTTACACTGCAGGTAGACTCATTCCTGTAATCTTACGGAAGAGGTCGAGGGCATAGACATCCGTCATCCCCGAAATATAATCGAGCACGCATTGAAGTTTTCCGTAAGTGGTGGATGCTTGTGTATCATATTGTTCCGGTATGCGTTGGAGCAACAGGCGACTGTAGGAATTATCCGGCTTTATCACAGCTTCGGTCAGTATATCTATCAGGCGACTGAAAATATGATATCCGGCCAACTCTATGTCCACCACTTCCTTGGCGGTGTATATTTTCCGATACGCAACTTTCGAGCAATTTTCGTAGGCCGTTTTGAGCGGTTCGTTGATATGCTTGATGAGCGTATCTTGGAAAACTCCTTCCAGAATAGCTTCTTCCTGCTCCAAAAATACGCGCGAACATTCGTCCACCAAGCAGCCTATGACGCTGGAACGAAGATAGGCAATCTGCTCGTTAATATCTTTTACCATTGCCATTACGTCTTGAATATGACGCAGGCGTTGGCCGTCGAAAAAGCCGAGAAGAAGAGCAATTGTTTCTTCGCTGGTCAGGATGCGTAGTTTATGAGCATCTTCAATATCCATCACTTGGTAGCATATATCGTCGGCGGCTTCTACCAAATAAACTAAAGGGTAACGGGCAAAGCGGCCTTCGTGTTCGGCTATTCTCAGTTCGGCGGCTATCTGATGGTAGGTATCTTCTTCTGTTTGAAAGAAGCCGAACTTTCCTTTGGCGGATAAGGTTGAGGCGTATGGGTACTTCACGATGGAGGCCAGTGTACAGTAAGTCAGTGCAAAACCACCTTTTCGTCGTCCGATAAACTGATGCGTGAGAAGGCGCATCGTATTCGCATTTCCTTCAAAATGGACGAAATCCTCCCAACGTCCGCCTTCGTTGATTATCAGCTCTTTTAGTTTAGCTCCGTTTCCTTCTTTGAAGTAGGCCGAGATAGCCCGTTCACCAGAATGTCCGAAAGGAGGATTTCCCATATCATGCGCCAGGCAGGCAGCCGAAACGATGGAACCTATCTCGGGAAAGTTAACGCTCCCCGAAGGATATTTCTGCATTAGCCCCTTGCCCACATTGTTTCCTAATGAGCGGCCTACGCAGGATACTTCCAAGCTATGTGTCAAGCGGTTGTGTACAAAAATGCTTCCCGGAAGCGGGAAGACTTGAGTCTTATTTTGCAAGCGCCGGAAGGGCGAAGAAAAGATTAAACGGTCGTAATCGCGTTGGAAATCCGTACGTTCATGCTTTCGCTCGCTGTAGTCTTCCATCCCTAACCTTTTGCCTGATAGTAGCTGTGTCCAATTCATCTTAATTTATTTACGACGTAAAATTAAGATAATATATGTGAACAAAGTTGATATATACACAAATATTTTCTATATGAACCGTATGTGAAGTACCACCAACTCTGAAACCGTACCCACTCGGTAAGGAGGGCCGGCAATCCCAATACCCGACGAAACATAAAACTGTGTATTCCCTTTCTTGTACGAGCCGTAGGCACATTCATACACCAGCTTCATGGCTAAGGGATAGGGCCATATCTGGCCATAATGCGTATGCCCGTATAGACCGAGGTCTACATCGTTCATCGCAGCTTCGAAAAACGTCCAAGGCTGATGGTCAAGCAGAATAACCGGCTTGCTTTTGTCTACTTCTCTCACCAGTGCGCGAAGCGACTTGCGCGCTCTGTTTATATAATCGTCTCGCCCAACCAAATAGAATGAATTGTCTATCAGCACAGTGGAGTCTATCAAAAGGGTAGATATTTTCTGTATCCACTTTCGTTTGGAAAAGCGATTCGCTCGATATTCATGATTCCCATTGACGGCATATACCCCCAAGGGAGCTTTCAATTGCAGAAGATCATCTTCTATATGCTCGCGCTCAGCCACCCGAAGGTCATAATCCAGCAAGTCGCCTACGAGCACAACCATATCGGGATGTTGTGCATTGCTGAGTTCTACATAGTGCTGCACCAACTCTTTGCCTATTATCTCGCCGATATGGGCGTCGCTAATCATGACCACCGTCAGACTGTCGTGTTTGTTCCCCTCTCCTTTTGGCAGGTCAATGTTTACATGGGTCACTACGGGATGGGCTACAACGTTGTATGCATGATGCATCAGGCAGCTTACGCCTATTATCACCGCAAAAAAGACCGTCAGTTTTGTCTGCTTCCAATGAGAGGTAATCCAACAGGGATACCAAGGCTTGATGCGATTCGACAGACGAATCAACTCGATACCCAGCAAAGACAACACGAGATAAAGCAGGGTGATATACCAGGTCCCACAAAGATATAAGATGGCAATCATCACCCTATCCGGCAACTCTTTATAGAAAAAGAAGCCGGTAAAGAAAATGAGCAGTTCGACAGCAAAAAACAGAATGTACGGAATACGCCAGACTTTCTTTGGCGGAATAGCATGCCAACCCCTCCAAAAAACGTAGGGATTAAGGAGGAGTTGCGCAAATATGGAAGCTAGAAAAACCCTCACTCAAAGTTATTTTTTTGGATAGCCGACCGGATTATTCAATCCTATATAGTGAGTATCCTTTAGTTTCAGCACTTTCTTTAATTCGTCTTTGTTCATGGAGCCTCGCGGAACGGTATACAATCCCAGACCTGCTGCTGCAATGTTGATGTTCTGTGAAACAATCCCCACATCTACGGCACCTGTCAGTTTGGTTCCTTCATTGGGTTCTTTGCTCAGGCGAGTCAAATCCGACACCAGCACTAAGCTAACCGGCGCATCCTTCACAAATGCTTGCCCACCGCCAGCTACTGCTGCACGATAGTCTCCGGCTGCAATAGGATTCAGTGCATGTTCTTTCGGATCGTATAAGTAAGCACCTTCCTCAAGGATGACATAGATATCTACGTCCTGCGCATTGTTAGCCGACGGAGCCGTACGCTTTCCATCAGCACGATTGATGCCATTGGCTGCCCACAAAAGGGTAGACAAATCTTTCGATTTCAGCTTATCAGTAGCAAATTCCCTGTCCGACTTACGATCTGCTATCACTTTCAACACAGGCTTTCCACCGGTTTTATCCGGTGCATCCAACTTAATCACTTTCAATTCCTGCGCATTCATCAATCCTGCAAACAAGAACACACCCAGATAAAGTATCAAATTTCTCATAACTTTATGTTATTTAGTGGTTAGAAAACATAGCAAATATATACATTTCACCTATCCTCTCCAAAATTTTATGAGTAAATAACTTTTGTCTCTATTAGAAACTTCTGTTATCTTTGGCGGATGATATATAATCTTATCGCCCTATGGAATTGAAAGGTATTTTGGCTGGGAGGTCGGTTTTTGCGCAAGCGCTGATATTGTTGGCTATTATTTTTGCCGGTTTTGTTTTGGCCGGCTTGGTAAGTTTGGTTTTTACCGCTTCGTCTCCTTCAGCGATGCTCGACCCGGATGTATTGCGATGGACACAATTGCTGTCGGAGATTCTGATGTTTTTACTGCCGGCGCTGGTTGTTGCCTGGCTATGTAGCGCTAATTTGTCTGACTATCTGTCGCTAAAGATGATTCCCGACGGCAATGTATGGGCCGGCGCCTTTGTCAGTATGCTCTTGTTATCGCCCGTGGTTACCTTTATCGGCTACCTGAATGCGCAGATGAAACTTCCTGCTTTTATGGCTTCTATCGAGCAGTGGATGCAGCAGATGGAGGAAATAGCAGCTCAGGCTACCGAATTAATGTTTGCGGGTAACGGATGGGTAGCCTTAGTGTTTAACCTGATTGTGATTGCCTTGGCTGCCGGAGTGTGTGAAGAATTTTTTTTCAGGGGGACGTTGCAGCGTATCATAGGGCGTAAGTTCGCCAACTATCACGCCATTATCTGGATAACAGCCATCATTTTCAGTATTATCCATTTGCAATTTTATGGATTTGTACCCCGTGTGCTGCTGGGCGCTTATTTCGGGTATTTGCTTTACTGGAGTAAAAGTATTTGGCTGCCGGTATTTGCGCACTTCCTCAACAATGCCTTTGCCGTTATCGGAATGTCTGATCAAGATTTGAAGGAAAACGCTATCGTTTCGGGCGAGATACCTGATTCCGAAGTCCTCAATTATGCTCTGGCGTCGATTGTTGCTTCAGGTCTTTTCTTTTTCTGTGCGAAGTATTTGTACAGACGTCTGCAGCATGTCGATTAGAAGTTCTTTTTGCGCAGTTCAAAGTCCTGTCCTAAGTATTTTTCACGTACAATCTCGTTGTCGGCCAGTTCTTCAGCTGTTCCCTGAAACAATACCTTTCCCTCGAAAAGCAAATAAGCGCGGTCGGTAATGCTTAAGGTTTCGTATACATTATGGTCGGTAATGAGGATGCCAATGTTTTTATGCTTCAACTGCGCCACGATACTTTGAATATCCTGTACGGCAATGGGGTCTACCCCGGCAAAAGGCTCATCGAGCATGATAAACTTCGGACTTATGGCTAAGCAGCGTGCTATCTCGGCACGACGCCTCTCTCCCCCGGAAAGTTGGTCGCCCAGGTTCTTACGCACCTTCTGCAGGCCAAATTCGCTAATCAGGCTCTCTAATTTTTCTTTTTGGTACTCGGCAGAAGTTTTCGTCATTTCGAGTACCGAGCGGATATTATCATCCACCGTCATTTTGCGAAATACCGAAGCCTCCTGCGCCAGATAGCCAATGCCACAACGCGCTCTCTTATAAACAGGATAGTTCGTTATTTCCGTATCATCCAGAAATATTTTACCTTGATTTGGCGTTACCAACCCTACTGTCATATAAAAGGTCGTCGTCTTACCGGCTCCGTTAGGCCCCAGTAAACCCACAATCTCACCTTGTTTCACATGAATGGAAACATGATTTACGACAGTACGCGTTCTATATTTTTTCACCAAGTCCTCCGTACGGAGCACCATTTGTTCCTCTTCAGCCATTTACCTATAGATTTACTGCAAAGGAACAGAATTATTTCGTACCTGCCAACTCCCTTTTCCCCAAAATGTGTTGCGTAATTGAAAAACATCATATACTTTTGCACCACGAAATTCTTCCTTAGCTCAGTTGGTTAGAGCATCTGACTGTTAATCAGAGGGTCCTTGGTTCAAGTCCAAGAGGGAGAGCAAAGGTAATGAGCTAAAAATTAACGGAAATGGCTACTTGGCAAGTTAAAAACTTGTTTGGTGGCTTTTTTGTTTTATACGGTTTTCCCATCGAAATTACAGGCAAAGTTAAACCAAGAGTTAAACCAAAAAACAGCATGAATGCAACGGTTAATATCTTGTGTTACAAATCAAAAGTTTTAACAAATGGAGAAAATCCAAAATATTTTGCGGCTCTTGTCGTTGCATCAACACACATTTGTGTCATCATGCCACAAATCACCAAAAGTGTATTTTCCCTAAAATGTTCCAATAGTTTTTTGCATTTAAACTTGCTTTCAAACTTCCAACCAAAGGACTTGCGTCTCCTTCAAAATAATCATTTTGAATGTCGATAATGATTAATGCTGTTCTCATATTACTTCAATTTTATTTCCATTAACCGTTATAGCTTGAGAATTGCTAATTGGAATCAATTTCAATGTTGATTCATATTTGGAAATTATTTTCTTAACTGCTTTTTTGAATGGAAAATTGGTATGATGCGGAAGCGGATAAAAATCAACTACGGATAAAGATAGATAGTTATCTAATTCAGGAGCTTTTGAGCAATCATCTAAATCTTTGACATATTCTATATCTGGTGATAGAATTATCGAACCAGCGGAAGAACCTATATAAATTTTACCTGCACTAATCTGTTCAATAATAATTTTATCAGCACCAGTCCTCTTCAATTCTTGCAGCAAAAAAAACGTATTGCCACCCGAAATAAAGATATAATCGTTTTTTTTCAATTTATCGGAAATTTCCTCGTTAGTGGCTGTCAAAATTTCCAATTCATCGACAATCAAACCGATTTTTTGAAGTGCTTTTTTGTCTGAGGCAACATAAAACTTTACTTTTTCGGGAATAGCCGCCGTTGGAATAAAAGTAACGGTTTTTCCAATAATATCTTCTTTGGCAAAGTCTGCAAACAATTTTGAACTACTCGAAAAAAATGATGCTAAAAATAATCTTTGTGTATTCATAATGTTTTTCCATTTAAAATCCAAGTAAACCCCGGATTATTGTTATTAATTAACTTTAATATTCTATCTTTGTATCAGGGTGTTAAGAGGAAACAGGCTCTGCTGGGGAGCAACCTGTCAGCAATAAGCACCC
>BNTS01000113.1 GCA_025996775.1 Bacteroidia bacterium
ATAATAGTTTACTTTGTTTGTATCAATAGGCTATCAATGGCAGAGGGTTCTTCAGACTGGACGGAGTCGAGGATAGCGCGTTCCTGGTAGTTGATGAATACATCATGAAGTTCGCCTTCGGGTTCTGTCGAAGCATCGTAATTACCCCAAAAGAGGGAGAAACCTACGATAAGCAGGATACCGGCAGCTATCGACATCCACGGGGATAGCTTGATGCGGCGGGTAGGCACTACCTCTTCTTCCTTTATCAGCACTGAGGAGAGACTTCGTATCTCATTCAGGTAGGAGCAGCAGGTGCCGCATACTTCCAAATGCTCCTGGAAAGCGGTCTCTTCATCGGGAGACATCCGGTTGAGCAAGTATCGCTCAACTTCTGAGCTGGAACATAGATGATTGTCATTTCGTTTCATAATGTTGTTTCTTTACTTTATCATCTGCTGACTTCACGCTTTGTGACAAAAACGGAGATTTATTTTTTCTCTCCTTTACCATCCCAATCAGTTTGTCGGTTAAAGCCTTCCTGATCCGCTCATAGTCTTTTCTCAACTTTACAACTGCCCGCTGGAAGTCGGCAGGTGCCATAGCGCCATTCCGCTCTTCCACAATCTCATTATAGCTCAGTCCTTGCACGGCCTTGTCTAAAAGCAGTCTTACTTTATCTTCTATCCCTTCGATAAGCCGACCATGCAGAGGATGCGCCATATTTAAAAGGATGATAGAAACGGCATGAGCCACCTCATACGCATTGTTTACGTCTATCTCCAACTCTTTTATTTCGGTTTGAATGGTGCAGGGTTGACTATCTTCTTCTCCGGCAAACAGAAGCGAAATATCCTCCACATACTGTTCTTTCCCGGCGTATTTCTTATACGAATTGTCGATGATAAAATGACAGGACTTGATAATATAGTTTCGGAAGTCTGCACCCGTATGAAATAGGAGGACATTTCCTGTTTGATGGACAAGTCGCTTCCTTGCCAGCTCGTAAACGCTGTTCCAGGTATGGTCGCGGATAATATCCTGATATCCGGGACTGTTTGCCAATACATACCTTGTTACTTTATAGGACAAATCCTGCAAGTATTGACAGGTGGTATTCCAGAGCGAGGAGTCGTCTTTCTTCAAAGCCTCCATGTAAGTATCTATATAGAGGGGATAGGTTGCCCTTAATTCTTGAGAGAAAAACGAATGTACTTCCTCGGGCTGCTCAAAAGTTTGTATGGATTTGCAAAAGCGTGAATAGATTGTGTGGTATATAGTGTCGGATAGGCAGTAGGCCACCGTTAGTGGAGGGGTTACTTTCATCTCCTTGTCTAATGGCGCCGTCTTTTCTGCCTGCAAGGTCAAAAGAAAGACAGAAGCCTTTCCCTGCCAATGTTTTTTAAGAGCCTCGCTTCTACTCCTTTCCTTAAGTATAAAACTGCCATATTGAATGGTTTGATAGAAATGAGAGAGGAAGCCCCGCTTGTCAAAGACATTTGCGTTCAGGCCATAGTACGTCTGTATAGTCCGGTTGGCAACCGTTTGCCAATCAGCTATGATGCCTGTCTTCACCAACTGGTGTTTTTCCTCCTCTTTGCAGAGAACCTCTTCTTCTATCATTTCACCCTTTATTTATTCATTCATGCTTTTCAGACTTGTCCCGTTTTTGAAATGGTCTCCAGACTCCATTGCTCTCGTGCCGTATAATCGGCTTGTAGTTGCTTTGTTTTTAAAATTGTTATATCATTTAGTTGTAATTGAGTATTATTAAACAGTTTAATAACATATTGATGGATATGTAACCACACGAAAAAAGCGTGAAACTGCTCGTTGATTGCTTATTGACTGTTAGAGGTTCTCCAAAACCCATGTAATTCAAATAAGCACGAACAGTTCACGCCTTTAGAGCATGAACCTTCGCTAACTTATTCTCAATTACACTTTGAAATTTGGAGATTTCTAACAGAGAGAATAAGAGCAAAAGCTCAATTTATACGTCTTAAAATGTGCGTATTACTACGCTATTGTATCATAGGCAAATTATTTACATGTTTAAATTCGGCATAAAAATAAAGTATAAATTTTGAAATACGAATAAAAAGTTGAGAATTTTGGTAGAAATATGCAGGAATATATATGGACATCAAGAAACTATACATAAACAATTTATTCTAGTAGTATTTGTTAACACCAGATTACTACTCTGTCGTTTCCATTTGCAGAATATATTCAGTCTGTTCACTATATTGTCTGTTTAATATGTGATAGTCTTCCATTTGTTTGATATTCAAGACAAACGAAAAGAAAGAAATCAATACCAGCACAAATATGATGACAGAAGTTCGTAGAAACTCAAACCCGCAAATTGTAACATTCCTCTGTTTGGGAAATAGATCTATCAACGGCTGGAAAGACACTTTCTCCGGTGTAGGCAATGCGTCTATTTGCTTTTTCACTTCTCTGATTGAAGTGAACAGCTTATTATGATGGTCTGTCTGCACCTTAAACGTATGTTCAATGTAGTGCCCAACAGTAGTTGCATGGGAATTTATGATGGATTCTATTTCTTCTTTTGAAACAACCGGATTTATCTCCTGGCTGATCGACTGAATTTCTTTTGCCTTGCTGTTTGCCTGGATAGCATCCAGCTTCCTGCTCATCTCGGACAGCATGCCCAATATAGCTTCACTGTACATAGTATAATCTGTATCTTCCATAATTTTATCTCCTTAAACCTTTATATTTCTTCTTTTTCTTAATCGCCTGTTGGCGCAAATATTCTGCCTGTGCAGGATCGTAATCGCTGCCTGACGGCTGTATGTCGAACAATCCTCCTAATCCTGTGGCTACACCGGCTATGCCGGAGCCAACGGATTCTACCAGAGTATTCCAACCGACATCATTTGCCTGTGCATGTTGTCCTACCGCTTGCCCGTTTTCAATCAATGTCGCATTTAGCTTGGAATAGGAAAATGAGCGGTCTATATCTGAACCCTTGAAGGAGTAATCACCTTTGGAGAAGGATATACCCTGAATTTCATCCGTTTTGCCTTTGTTCTTGAATTTCAAGGTGATGTTTTCCCTATTCAGCCTGTCCTCGAACTGCTTCCAGTTCTTGGCTGACTTCAAAGCGGATTTGACAGCGTTGTAAATCTCATACTTTGTCTTGTCCGGCTTGTTCAGGCGCTGGGTGTTCACCTTCTCCTTTCCTTCACCGAATGTCAAGCCGTATTTTTCTTTCAGGGCTTTCGTTACTTTCTCATTCCTGAAATGGTCGTTCCTGTCTGAAATCGTTTTGCCGTCATTATCCACCCGATTGAATACGATGTGGCAATGGGGATGCTCCCTATCGCTATGGCGGACGATGATGTACTGGGTATTCCCGATCTTCATCCCCTTCATATACTCCTTTGCCAGCTTAACCATAAACTCATCCGTCATCCTGTATGCATCGTCCCTGTGATAGGAGAGCGGAATATGACCGACACTCTTAGACAAGGCGGGATTCATCAGGCCCTGCATATAGAAGCTGTCGATAATGGATTTCGTGTCGTTCAACAGCACTCCCTCACTGTCCAGCAACCTCGCGTCCGCCTTACCAAGCACGTAGGAAATACACCCGCTAAAGCTTCTTCCCTTTATTATTTTTCCAATCATCCGACAGTCTATTGATTATTTCCGTGACCAAATTCAATACATTTTTCACCTCCTTCTCCAAATAGGGCATCCTGTACGTGTTCGCCTGATGCGCTATTTGGTTCAGATTATTCGCCTCACCCGACAGCTTCCGCAGCAAGTCCATGTCTTCTTTTTTCACCGGCTCGACAACTTTTCCGTCCATGATGGCAGAATGGGAATAGGTGCTGACGGTCATTCCGGCAAGGGAGGCTCTGCGCTTGATGGCGTAGTACTCCGCCTCGGAAAAGCGGATGCTGACGACCCGCTGCTTCCGTTGGGTAATGCCTTTTTTCGGTCGCCCTCCCTTGTGTTTATTCCTATCTGCTTCTTCCATTCAATTGCCGACCAGCGGGAGTAATTGCCCTTTCACTTCAGGGAAAGCAAGGGTTAATGTATGACATTAACATACCCTTGCTTCCCTTCAATGAATGAGCGACACCCTTTTATTACTCTGTTTACTGACTATGCTCACTCATCTCACTCTGTTACAATTTCTTCCAGGCTTCAAAGTCTTCGCCATACTCCCCGAAGTGATGCAGGACTAAGTTTTCAAGGAAGCCCGACACGCTCGTCTTCTCCCCTCCAAGCCTGCGGACAATGCCAACAATTAATTCCCGTGTGGAATTGCTGATGAACACATTTTTCCGGTCTGTGATTTTGGGAACGCTGAGGAATGTTTCCCTGTATTCTTCCAAACCCGCTTTACGCTGTTTAGCCGGTACTGTCTTCTTTACGGTTTTATCCGCTACGGCAGTATTATCCTGCTCATCGGGTACACTCGGCATAGTTGCCTGAACGGGAGAAGTCGGAATACTATCCCCCATCATATAAGCCAAGGCGAAGTCATCGGGTACCTTTTCTATTTTCTTTACCATTTGATTTGAATTTGAACCATTAATACTTTTGTAGCTGTCTACCTCCCTTTCTTCTTGCACTCTCCGACAATGTCAGGAAGACATCGGAGGTGTTTGAGGTTGGGATTGTGAGGGATTCCACCCATGCAAGCAGTTCCTTGCGGGAAAAGATGATTTTCCGCCCGAAGTGCCTGAAGGGGATTTCTTTCAATGCCGTCAACTTATACAATTTGGATTTACTGACGACATACCCGTATCCGGCAAGAAACTCTAAAGCCTGCTCTAAAGAACAAGTGTCGGGAGGCTCTGCCGGCGCTTCTTTTTCTTTCACCGGCAATGCTTTTTTTAAAGCCTGCATAATCACCTGCTCCAGTTGGCCGGGTGTTGTAAGAATAAATTCTGTCATAACAATACATTTTTTTTTAATGAATACCAAGCAAGCGTCCTTGCTGTAAACTCAATCGATTGTGCTGACAAAGATATGCGGGCTGGATGTGAAGAAGTATATGAACTTACTTTGTGGACATAAGAATACCATTCTGATTTTCAATTTGTTGAAATCAGAATAAAAAGATTTTTTATGAACTTGTGTGAGTCAGGCGTATCAGGAGCGCTCTGTTTTAGGGAGAATCTTATCGACTGTGGAAATAAAGGCTCTGTGCTTTACCTGCCTTTCGTTCTTGACGCTCTGGTTCCAATAACCGTAAACAGACAGGTTATAATGCTTCAGGAAAGGTTCTATCCATTCTTTCTCCGTGTCGAAATAGTTGCGGTGTCCACCGTTAATCCATATCTTTTTCAACAGGTAATGGAAGCGTTCCTTTTTCAGGACTTTGAATTTTTCTTCAAGGTGAATGGCGGTAGTAAACATATTCAGGAACTTGCGGATAGGGATATCCACCCAAAGCTCATCGTTAAACTCGGAATAGATCCGGTTAAGCAGGGATATGTCCAATACATAATCATCGGCTTGCTCTTTTGGCTTCCGGCTATCTTCCGAAATTTCAGCGACAGGTTCAATGGGTAAAGGGCTGGTTCGCTTTTCTTTCTCAATTCCCTTTACATATAATATGGCATAACAGAAATACCAATCTGTTAAACCGGGGTAAGGCAGACAAGTCTTTATAATCCTCTATTGTGTTCTTTCCAAAGTCCCATCGGAAACTTGGCTTATATTTGGTGTAGTCAAACTCAACATAGCGGATATAGTCGTCAACACCTGCCTTCTCCATAAAGCCGGAAACGACAGTGTATATAAGGTAGTCCGTTTCGGTGTCTGAATCGGGTTCCAGATAGTTGAATACAATATTCCGGTCACAGAATCCCTTGACAGATTCCCATATCTTCTCCAAACATTCGTCTTGCTGCTGCCTGATAAAGTTGTTTACCTCACTCTTATTCAGGTATGATAAATGGTTTTGAAAATCAATCATCTCCTGCTCATGGTAGGATACAACAAAGGAAGACACAAGATGATACAATGACCAAAGGATATATCTATCTTCTTTGTAGCGGCATTCCGGCAACTCGGTTTGCCGATTCTCAAAGCCTGTGTAGTAATGGGATATTTCATCTACGAACTCAAAAACATCCAATGACAACTTATCCAATTCCCGAATATGCGGGGATAGCTTACAAAATTCATTATATGCCTGGTGGCTGGATAAATTACCCTCAACCATCAAATCGCTATTTGCCTCTGAAAGAAAAAACAATAGGTTTATCGTATCAATAAAGCTGTCCAAATGCTTTCCTGATTCTATGGTCTGCCCTACACAGGCTTTAAAGGCATCGATATTAGGAGGTTCTCCGGCAAAGTTTATTTTTACTTCATCGGTATAGCTTTCCGCCTTGATTTTCAGTTGGAGTTTCACCAAACTGTTGAAGCGTTCAAGCCAATATGCTGTATTTCTGATAGTATTCATATTTACCCTGTACTTTTATCATGCACTTTATCATGCACTTTATCATGCACTTTATCATGCACTTTATCATGCACTTTAATCTTCTGTATTTACAACCAACCATTCTCCACCTTTTCGAGAACCTTGATGCAGTAACTTACCGTCCTCTGTGAGAGAGGCTAATATCTTTCTTACACCACGCTCGGATAAAGAAAGTTCTTCCATTAAGCCGTAAGCTGTAATCTTGGGATTCACACGGATTAAAGCTAATACCTTGTCAGCATTAAATGATGAAATTGAGACTTCCCCCTTTTCTGAACCTTTCGGCATATAGCGGATAGTTAATTTAAACATATCATCCTCTTCCATGATTGGTAAAGCTTTTTTGTCTTTCACGTATAACGGACAATAATGAAACATCTTCCTAACGCCTGAACCTAATTCTTCCACCCAGCCTAATTCTCTGAAGAAATCAGAAATAACCGGATTCTTGGAATGAGGTTTCAAATTTTCAGGTGTAATACGCCCCATCGTATAAGGGATATTCCAGTTTTCAGTTACAACAGTATCCTTATATATGGTCAAAGTTGATCTATAAGGCGATGAATATTCTCTGTGAATAAGCAAATTAGCTATCATTTCGCGAAAAATAATATCCCGTAGGCTTATCCGAACGGTTCCTTCCAGATAAAACCTGTCCGGTGTGTGTTTTTGGACAAACGCTGTTAAACGGTCGTATGCCCGTATAAGGTTGCAATCAACAATCTCCCTGTCATCATACCTTTCCACATCCACTTTCCGGCATAAAGCATCGATTCTATAATGCGGGTAAACTGAGCCTATTGTACTCTCTTTGCCAAATATTAGTGCGGCTGCCAAGGTATAGCCCTCTTTCCCGGTACGTTCATCTTTCAGGTACATTCCGGCAGAACGAAGTATTTCTTCATTACTCATATTGCTCCAGGGATGTTTGCCTTTACTTCTTAGTGTAACAATCTGCCTGACTAAATCAAAAAGCTCTACTTCAAAATCTTCCATACTCATATACGGATAAATCTTGTCTTCAGTGTATCCGTCCTGCTTACGGATGTATAAGTCGGTAATAACCCTTCGCGTTGTCAATTTGTAATCTCCCTCTTCGTTCCGGTCGTAATAGATTCCCTTGTATGTATGAGGTTCAGGACTTTCAGGTACATAGATACAGATTATGGTCTTCCCCTCAATTTCCACAATTTCCGTCTCAAGGCGAGCGGTTGGCATAATAATCTGCGGGTTGTTCATATCATCAGCAAGTCTTCTCAACTGCTTTTGTATGGTGTCTTCTTCAATCCCTTCGATGGTGCCGTTATTGGCAACTCCGAGTAAGATATGACCGCCTTTTCTGTTCATAAAAGCGCAAATGGATTCATAAACGTTTTGGGGCAATTCTTTACGAGATTTCTTAAACTCTATCATCAGCCCTTCGCCTTTTTCTATGAGTGTCTTTATTTGTTCTATTTCAGGCATTTCTCTTAATTTTGATGTGTAAAGATACAGATATTACTCAATAATTCAACAACAGGGAGTTATATTTCAGCCGTTCCTCTTTCGTGTATCGCCCAAAATAGCCTTGGGTAACGGTCTTTGTGGAATGGCCAACTGCTTCACTAATATAGGATTCGGGAACACGTGCTTTCATTAGAGCCGTAACAAAACTATGCCGGCACCAATAGGTGGATATATCGGGAAGTTCCAATTGGGCTGCAATTTTTTTGATATATTTGTTGATGTGTTTTGTCAGGGTTGCGACCATTCGCTTTTCATCGACAGGGTTTACATCATCAGGCAGGAAGGGGAAAATATGATTGCGGATGTCCTTGTCGGGATTTCCCCACTTCTCAATAACCTCTGCCATCGGAGGGAGTATGGGAGCAATAATTTTGACTTTCCGCTGTGCCGTCCGGATCGTTTTTGAACGGTAAAAAGACAACTCGTTATTAATCATATCCATATCTCCATATTTTAATTTGCAAACATCCACTACATTGGCACCGTTGCAAAGAAAGCTGAACATCCATATATCCCTGTATTTCTCATAAGCCGGAGTAGCACAACTGAATCGCGCAATCCTTCCAATTTCTTCCATTGTTAAGACCAGTTCCCTGCCTTCACCTTCCTTAATAACGTATTTGTCTTTTCCAAAGGGATAATGGGATTCTTTTATGGCTCCACATTTACGGGCATCGTTTATGATTGTTCTCAAAGCCCTGAGATACATGGCTATGGTCGTATAGCTGCTGTCATTCTTCAACATGAAAGCCTCATACCTGTTCAGCCATTCCACATTCACATCCATAAACCTGATGGCGCTTCCCTTATATTTCTCCAAACTATTCAGCGCACACGCATAATATCCGGCACTGCCAATCTGCTCATTATCCGTAAGAGCCTTGATTTTAGCATTAAAAGCTGTGTTGACAGTATCGCCTGTAGCCTTTCCCAAGATAAGATTAACCGACTCAAAACTGAAACTGTCATCTTCTGCCATTTTTTTGACATGCTTTTTGATATTGTCAAAAACAGCCTGAATGCTACCTCGTGCTTCGATTAACTTTGGGCTTTTGGAGGCAGGTAGATTCTCCCATTCATCCTTTGTTAAGGATATTCCAATCGAATAATAAATCTGCTTACGCTGAAAAGTGATTCTTACCCGAACAGGACAGGCCTCATCAGCATCCTTTTTCCGTATATCCCTTACCGTACAAACAGTTACTCCATTTAGAGAATAGTTCAACATGGCTTTTCGTATTAAAGAAGTTCAACAATCATTTGTATGTTCCAAAATTGTCACATACTTTTGTCCTTTGGTATGCTCTGTTTATTCCTGATTTTCTTTAGTTTTCAAGGAAAAATTGGAACATACAATTCACATACAAATATAGGGATTCTTTCTGAATTGATGATATTTATTGAAATATTTAATATTTTATTTGCTTAATTATTAAATAAATAACAAATATAAGAAAACAGATATGAGGTATTAGTTATGACTGTTAATCAGAGGGTCCTTGGTTCAAGTCCAAGAGGGAGAGCAAAGGTAATGAGCTGAAAATTAACGGAAATGGCTACTTGGCAAGTTAAAACTTGTTTGGTGGCTTTTTTGTTTTATACGGTTTTCCCATCGAAATTACAGGCAAAGTTAAACCAAGAGTTAAACCAGAAAACAGCATGAATGCAACGGTTAATGTCTTGTGTTACAAATCAAAAAATTTAGCAAATGGAGAAAATCCATTAATGATTCGCATCTGTAAAGATGGGAAAAAGAAGTATCTAAGTTTAGGAATGTCCATTAATCCCATTTATTGGGACTTTGAAAAGGGCAAACCAAAACGGAATTTTCCAGATATGTCCAATACATAATCATCGGCTTGCTCTTTTGGCTTCCGGCTATCTTCCGAAATTTCAGCGACAAGTTCAATGGGTAAAGGGCTGGTTCGCTTTTCTTTCTCAATATCCTTTACATATAATATATGGCATAGCAGATAGACCAAGCGGTTAAACCGGGGTAAGGCAGACAAGTCTTTGTAGTCCTCAGGAGTGTTCTTTCCAAAGTCCCATCGGAAACTTGGCTTATATTTGGTGTAGTCAAACTCAACATAGCGGATATAGTCGTCAACACCTATATAGCTTTCCACATTGATTTTCAGTTGGAGTTTCACCAAACTGTTGAAGCGATCAAGCCAATGATATGTTTGGTTAATAATCTGCATTACTCAAAAGTTTATGTTTCTGAATCGTTCATTTAATTCTTTAATCCGTTCAATAAGCTTGTCAAAAGGCAAAGAGGCTCCATAAATCATTGTCGACTGCATATTTTTGTAGTCTTCTTTCCAGTAAAGAAGAACTTCGATGGGAGGAACTAACGATATAGACTGCGGCATTAAGGTTGAATAATCAAACCCTTTTAATCCAACAAATTTTTGGCGATGCGCTATTATGGCTTTATACAATTCAGTATCCTCTATCGCTTCTTGTGCTATTTTGGTATCCATTAGTTTTTCCAAATCATATAGGTGCCGTGACATCCTTTCTACTCGAATATCCTTCACGTCTTTAGCAAATTCTTCATGAAGTAAACAAGCTTTCTCCAGAAATGTCCTTCTGGGAGACACGACATTAATCAAGAATAAATCATCTGCAAATTTCGCATTTGGGAAATATTGCGAAATCATTGAATTGATTTTAATCTTTTCAACCGGCTCACTCATAGACCTGCCACTTACTTCTATCAACACTTTGTTTTGAACATAGTTTGTGGGTGGGAAAATGGATTGATAATGCACTTCTATTATTTGAGGATCGGTAGTACTTTCTTCTTCTCCTTTATTATTCAATTTTATTCTCGGCTCTATCTCGAAAAATGATTTATCAATACCAGAATTAATCAATTGGTTTTCAATCTCATTTGTCATTGTCTCCTTAACGAATGTGCAAGAGTCTCGCCGAAGGCCGTTATTGATCTGAGTATTGGATAAATTGCCGTGGTAACCCAAAAACTCTCTGTTAATGGTGATGTCTATATCTTCTGAAAAGCGTTCAATCAAGTTCCAGCATTTACTAAGCGATGTACCGCCCTTTAGCGAAAGATGTTCTGCAAAGGGGGCTGAGAACAAAGCTCGTAGTACCGTGGTTACCCACCAGTCCTTTTCAATAGTTTCAACCGAAAGACCTTTTTCAACACCAATCGTGTTAATGTATCTTTTTTGTTGTTCTGCCGGAAGATTAAGCCAATTCGTTTTTGCGTTCATATATTATGTCTTTAATAATTTTTCGTTCCCAAGCCGCCATAAGTGGTAAATCCTTTTCTATTTTCAACTTGTCTTCTTTTAATAGAATGGGGGTAATGATCGCTATGTCTTGCGGGGTTAC
>BNTS01000114.1 GCA_025996775.1 Bacteroidia bacterium
GCGTTGAGGTCTTCGCGAACAGCAAATTCCAGCAGGGCTACGTCTATGATTCCATCGAATTTGGTATATCCAATCTTATTTATAAAGTTACGGATGGCTTTGGGAGTATATCCCCTGCGGCGGTATCCGCAAATAGTCGGCATACGCGGATCGTCCCATCCGTTTACCCTTCCCTCCTTTACCAATTGCAGCAGCTTACGCTTGCTCATCACGGTATAGGTCAGGTTAAGCCGGTTGAACTCTATCTGTCGCGGGCGGTAATTATCGTCCTTTTGTAATAAGTCTATAAAATAATCGTATAGTGGGCGATGTACTTCAAATTCCAGGGTGCAAAGAGAGTGGGTTACACCTTCAAAGTAGTCGCTCTGTCCATGGGCAAAGTCGTACATGGGGTAAACCTTCCAATCGTATCCAGTGCGATGATGAGGATGGTCTTTGATGATGCGGTACATGATGGGGTCGCGAAAGTGCATGTTGGATGAAGCCATGTCTATTTTGGCACGGAGCGTCAGGCTTCCTTCTTCAAACTCGCCTGCCTGCATACGGTTGAACAAATCCAAGTTCTCTTCAACAGGGCGGTTGCGATACGGGCTTTCTATGCCCGGCTGCGTAGGCGTACCCTTCTGTTGGGCCATTTGCTCGGCGGTTTGTTCGTCTACATACGCTTTGCCTTCTTTAATAAGCTGAACGGCGAAGTCGAACAGTTGTTGAAAATAGTCAGAGGCATAGAACACTTTGTTCCAATGGAATCCCAGCCATTTAATGTCTTCCATAATAGAATCCACATACTCTACATCTTCCTTAACCGGATTGGTATCATCAAAACGAAGATTACAAACGCCGTTATAGCGTTCGGCAATTCCAAAGTCAAGACAGATAGCCTTGGCATGTCCGATATGCAGATAGCCATTAGGCTCCGGTGGGAAACGGGTTTGCACTCTGCCACCATTCTTGCCCTCTGCCAAATCCTTTTCTACAATAGCTTCTATAAAGTTCAAGCTTTTTTTGCTTTCTTCTTCGTTCGTCTTATTTTCGTTCATAATCATATAAGTGCTTTCAAATAATAATGCACTGCAAAGGTAGTGTTTTTTTAGTATGTGGAGAGTAACTTACAGGAGTATTTTATACAACAACAGAGACTTCCGATAAAAAAAACCGAAAGGAATATACCTTCCGGTGTGCGCGAATAGGAAATAAATTCGTAGGATGAACCTGTAGAAGCACCGCGGATCATCATATTATCTCCGGCATACTCACCGCCATAGTGCATTTCGTTCGCCGACCAACTTTTCATTTTTGCATAACAGCCTCTCAGCAGACGGCTATACCGCTGCCGTCACCTCGTATGATTTCGTCTTTATCTTCATACAACTTCTTTATTCGTAAGCAGCCAAAGCGTTGATCGAATGAACGCCAAAAGAGTTGTTGAAGCGCAGTATTTGGTTGGTATAGCGACGAGTTGTTTTCTGATCATATTCAGAGATACGACCATTTACACCTGCGCCACCATTCGAACGGGGATCCGTATAGCTATTTGAAGCATAGTCATCCCAAGTAAAGTTATTGACTGAGGAGAATGTCAACCAAGGCTTGATGGGCAACCACCTAAATGGCTTGTATTCCGTACGGTAGCGCATGCTATAGCGGCTGAAGTCGTAACCTCTGACAGTGCCTTCATAGACAAGGTGGCAATCGCAATAGCAATTGGCTTTCTTCGATAAAAAACTTCATAATACTTAAGATTAATAATTTGTATTGGTATTATATTTAACAGAAATAGTGGGCGTAACATGGTTTAAGTCTAACTATTTCACATTTTTTGCTTACTTTTAGCCACTAAAAAGAGAGAAGGAGTGAATAAAAGAAAGAAGCAAATCAGGGATCTTTGGAAATTAGTGTTTGGAGATTCCAACTCGTTTATCAGGTTATTCTTTGGCAGGGTGTATCAGGACGCAAACGCATTGTCGATTGAGAAAGACGGCGAGGTGGTATGTGCCCTGCAGATGCTGCCCTACACGATGCAATTCTATGGAGAAGAAATCAGTGTGGCCTATATTGCAGGCGTATGTACGCACCCTGCTGAACGGGGAAAGGGGCTTGCAAAGCAACTGATGGGGCAAGCCGTCGATGAGATGAAAAAGCGCGGCATCGCTCTTTCCGCCCTGATACCTGCAGAGAAATGGCTATCCGATTATTACCGTCCCTTCGGTTATACTGAAACCTTCGAGTATTCTCTCAAGGTATATACTCGCCATGAATGGTTCCACCCGGAGCCAACTTGCAAGGTAGTGCGCCAAGTCAATGAACCGTCGGGCGAGATATTTGCTTATTTCGACCGTAAGTTGCGCGAACGCCCGCTGGGTATACTCCACTCTCAGGAAGATTTTCAGGTAATATTCAAAGATTTAACGATGAGTGACGGTGTTTTAAGCCTGGCACTCAATAAGGAAAACCACCCCGTAGGGATGGCTTTTGTTGCAAAAACTCTGCCAACCGCCTCCACGGAAAGCAGTGTACTGATTAAAGAACTTCTCTACGATGACGAATCCATAAAGAAGCAACTACTGTACGCCATAACAAAAGACTTCGGCGTGGAGAAAGCCGTTTACCGCTATCCGGTTATCAACAATTCAGTCCCCTATCCCTACGGCATGGCGCGAGTGATAGATACCGAGCGTTTGATAGCTCTCTGGACAGCAACTCACCCCGATAGCTCAATCTCGCCCGATGCCATGCGTGCCTTAGACATTCCCGCGCTTACCGCCCGGCTGCTGGATTACCCTTACCGAACAGCCTATATGAGTTTGATGTTGGATTAAATCGGGTTATTTACTCTTTTGATTTCTCGGGTTCCGGAGTATCGCCGGGTTTTAATACTTGGGGGATGCCGGGGATGGTTTTCATGATGTCGGTAACTGGTGCTATGGATGAGATGAGGCCGGTGAGGAGGTTGGTGAGGGTGCCTCCCCGGCTGGTGTCCATTACGTTGACATTGCCCAAGTTGATGTGCTCGAAGGCTTTTACCTGCTCGGCGGCTATCTCTTTCCATTGGTCTACCATTTTCCATTGGATAGCTACCTGGGGATTGTTTTCAGCTACTTTTACCATGGCTTCAAAACCTTCGGCTTGCGCCAATAAGGAGGCTTTTTCGGCCGCAGCACGGGCTAAACCTTGTTGCTCAATAACTTTGGCTTGCGCCAAACCTTCAAAAGAGATAGCTTCTCCCTTACCTTTACCTTCGGCAGCGGTGGCGTCGGCACGTCCCTGAGCTTCTATGCGTTGACGGTTTGCATTGGCTTCCGCTTCCTTTTCCAACTTCAACTGATAGGCTTGTGCGTCTATCAACTTCTGTTGCTTGGCTATTTCAGAGGGGACTATTTGTTCGGCTCTCAAGGCAGATTCAGTGCGTTTGGCGCGGGCGTCTTCTGCTTCCTTTCGAGCTAACTCTTTGTTCTTTTCAATCTCGGCCTTGGCACGTTCGTCAGCAGAGAGCGCCAGACTTTGAGATTCGGCTTTAATCACCTCCAGCTCTGCGTTGGAGATTGTTACCTTCTTTGTTGCCTCAATCTCTCCGATGCGGGCTTGTGAGTCGTATTGAGCCACATTGATATCTCTGTTTTTCTGGGCTTCGCTCACTTTGGAATCACGTTCAGACTCTGCCTGGGCAACCGAGATGCTTTTGTCTCGTTCGGCATTGGCAATGGCTATCTGTTCCTCTTTCTTGGTTTCGGCTACCGTAGCATTTTTGATTTTCAACTGTTCGGCTACCTTGGTCTCTCCTTCGCGCTCGGCAATCGAGATTTCTACATTCGCCTGGTTGATAGCTTTTGCCTGGTCTTTCTTACCAAGAGCTACGATATAGCCGGCTTCGTCGCGGATATCGGTGATGTTGATATTAATAAGGGTCAACCCTATTTTTCGCAACTCTGTATCGATAAGTCCTTTGGCTTTGGCAAGGAATTCATCACGGTCGGCATTTAGCTTTTCAATGGTCATATCGGCAATGATGGTTCTCATCTGTCCGTATACGATATCTTTCACTAAATCTTCTATTTGCGGGGGCGCCAGACCCAAGATGCGTTCGGCTGCTGCCAGCATCACTTCCTGGTCGGTACTGATACCTACTGTGACGGTGGTGGGAACGTCTACGCGTATGTTTTGCGAGGAGAGGGCTTTCTGCAGGTTGCACTCAAACTGGAGGGGCTTGAGCGACATATAGGCATACCCTTGGATGATGGGCATCACAAAGGCTGCACCACCCTGTATACATCTTGACGATTTGTTTCCGCCGGTTTTACCGTAAATAACTAAAATCTCATCGGATTTACATTTTCTGAATCTCGACAATATGCCGATAAGTGTCAGTATGGCCACTATGACCAAGGCTGCAATTAAGAATAAAGAGTCATTCATATCTATTTAATTATTAATTATCAATTGTTAATTACCGGGTGAACTAATTTGCGGGTCCCGGATACTTTTAGTTTCTGGCCTTTTGTCAGGTCTATGCCATCAGGGCATTGGATGGTGATTGTTACCGGGCGTCCTTCCAGGGTTACGAATACTTCGCCTGTCCTTTGGGCGCTGCTCCAGTAGTAGACTTCGGCTTCCATGTCGTTGATTTCGTTGGTATACACCATGCTTTGCTGCAACTTCTCGTAGATTATCTTGTAGAGGTAATAGAGAACAACCACAAAAACAAGGCCCGTTACGATACCAACGATTATCGACACCCCTGTCACTTCTTTCCATAGTGTAAGAGCTAATGAGAATCCCAAAGCAAAATGTATCAATCCCTTGAAGGAAATTACGTCACTTACCAGAAAACCGCCGTCTAAATGTACATCAGCATCAATATCGATATTGCCGAAAAAGATGGAGCCGACTGTGGAAAAAATGAATAGCCCCACCGAGATGATTAAAACAAGTTCATACCAAGCCATATTGTAGTTCATTAGTTATATCTCACAAATATACAAATGTTTTTGGGATTATCAACTGAAATACATGATCCGCTCTACAACATCAGCAATGATGGGGCGGGTCTTGTCTATATCACCGCTAAGGATTTTCTTAGACAGTTCGTTTAAGACGTACTTCTGAATTACACGTTTTACCGGACGGGCGCCAAACTGCGGATCGTAGCCTTCGTCGGCAATGAACGAGAGGGCGTCTTCGGTAAACTCAAGAGTGATACCGTTTTGTTCCAGCATCTTCCGGACGCCATCCAATTGCATCACTACTATCTTCCGTATCTCCGGCTCGTTCAGCGGGGTAAACATGATGATCTCGTCTATACGGTTCAGGAACTCGGGACGGATGGTCTGTTTCAACAGGTCGAGCACTTCCACTTTGGTGCGCTCTACCACCTTGTCATGGTTTTGAGGCGTCATTTTCTCGAAGTTCTCACGAATGAGTTGTGAACCCATATTGCTGGTCATGATGATAATCGTATTCTTGAAGTTCACCGTTCGGCCTTTGTTGTCCGTTAGCCTGCCATCATCTAATACTTGCAGCAGGATATTGAATACATCGGGGTGAGCTTTCTCAATCTCGTCAAAGAGGACTACCGAATACGGTTTGCGTCGGATAGCTTCCGTCAACTGACCACCTTCATCATAGCCTACGTATCCCGGAGGTGCACCGATCAATCGGGTGGCGCTGAATTTCTCCTGATACTCGCTCATATCTATACGGGTCATCATATTCTCGTCGTCGAAAAGATACTCTGCCAATGCTTTGGCCAACTCTGTCTTACCTACGCCTGTTGTACCTAAGAAGATAAACGAACCGATAGGGCGTTTGGGGTCTTGCATCCCGGCGCGACTACGTCTTACGGCGTCGGATACGGCTGCGATGGCTTCATCCTGGCCAACGACCCGTTTGTGGAGTTCGTCTTCCAGATGGAGGAGTTTGTCTCTTTCGCTTTGCAGCATCTTCTTTACGGGGATACCTGTCCAGCGGGAAACGATATCGGCAATGTCTTCACTGTCTACCTCTTCCTTAATCATGGCTGTTGTGCCTTGCATCTCGTGGAGCTGAGCCTGAATGGTTACGTTTTCGGCCTCCTTATCTTTCACCTTACCGTAACGAATCTCGGCTACTTTACCGTAGTCTCCTTCGCGTTCGGCGCGTTCGGCCTCGAAGTTCATGTTCTCAATGTCAATCTTGTTCTGCTGTATTTTGTTTACCAGCTCTTTTTCGCTTTGCCATTGTGCCTTTTGCTTTTTCTCTTCTTCCTTCATGTCGGCAATGTCCTTGTTCAGGTCTTCCAGCTTGCCGGGATCGTCTTCGCGTAAGATAGCCTCGCGCTCAATCTCTAATTGCTTGATACGGCGGCTCAGATCGTCCAATGCTTCGGGTACGGAGTCCATCTGAATACGCAGTCGGGCAGCGGCCTCATCCATCAGGTCGATAGCCTTATCAGGAAGAAACCGGTCTGTGATGTATCGTGATGAAAGTTTTACAGCGGCGATGATGGCATCATCTTTGATACGCACCTTGTGGTGGTTCTCGTACTTTTCCTTCAGTCCTCTGAGGATGGAGATGCTGTCTATCTCGTCCGGCTCTTCCACCATAACGATTTGGAAACGACGTTCCAGCGCCTTGTCTTTCTCAAAGTATTTCTGGTATTCGTCCAGCGTAGTAGCTCCGATAGCGCGAAGTTCCCCGCGAGCCAGGGCAGGTTTCAGAATATTGGCGGCATCCATGGCGCCGTCGCTCTTGCCGGCTCCTATCAATGTATGGATTTCGTCGATAAAGAGGATAACCTCGCCGTCGGACTTTAATACCTCGTTCACTACAGCCTTCAGTCTTTCTTCAAACTCACCTTTATATTTTGCACCTGCAATCAGGGCGCCCATATCAAGAGAGAAGATTTGCTTCGTTTTCAAGTTCTCGGGTACATCACCACGTACGATACGATGTGCCAGGCCCTCAGCGATAGCAGTCTTACCAACACCCGGTTCTCCTATCAGAATAGGGTTGTTTTTGGTGCGTCGGCTCAAGATTTGGAGTACACGGCGAATTTCTTCGTCACGACCAATTACAGGGTCGAGTTTTCCGCTACGTGCGCGTTCATTTAAGTTGATGGCATATTTGCTCAGCGCATCGTAGCTCTCTTCAGCAGTCTGGCTGTTAACTTTGTTGCCTTTCCGCAGCTCCTCGATCACCATGCGCAACTCCTTTTCGCTCACTCCTGCATCCTTCAGCATTTGCGAGGCAGTGCTCTTCTCCGTGAACAGCGCCAGTAAAATATGTTCCAAAGATACATATTGGTCGCCCATCTTCTCCGAATAAGCAATAGACTTTTGCAATATGGCATTGGCCTCGTTTGTAAGATAAGGCTCTCCGCCCGATACCTTCGGGTAGGATGCTATTTCGCTATCCAATACCCTGTTTAAGTTTTGTACGTTCACGCCTAATTTCTGGAAGAGGAAGTTTGTAATACTTTCTCCGGTCATCATGACGCCTTTCAGCAAATGGGTAGCCTCAACAACCTGCTGGTTATTATCTGTAACCAACTGCACAGTCTGCTGTACTGCCTCTTGCGATTTGATAGTAAAATTGTTCAGATTCATATATTAATTTTGTATATACACTTTCCCGGTATATGTATTTCTGCCTGCAAGGATACGATAGACATATACGCCACTGCGTAATGAAGGGATAGCTATAGGTTGGTCGGATGCAGCTTGCGTCTTTAAAACCGTCCGCCCCGAAAGGTCGATTAGCTGAAGCGTGGCGTCAGTGGTTTGTTCGGGTAATACAAAGGTGATATTCCCGTCCGAAGCATTGATACGCAAAACCTTGGCTTCATCAGGAGAAACGACGCCTGCATCACCGGAATAATAAAACGTAGTTGTATCTGATCGTCTACTGCCATCATCAGAAAAATAAGACTGTATAATTTTATCCAGCCGGTTGTTGGTGAATTTATATTCTGTTTGTGAATTTAAGATATAAGGGCCGGTGGGGCGTTCCGCATAATATTCTGTTGAGGATATTCTTTTGCCATTATTGTTGTACAAATATTGCGTTTCCCAAAATTCCTCATTCATATCATTCTCCGATTTGGTAATCAACCGTCCTGCAGCATCATACGTATACGTATAAGCCATATCCAATTCCAATATACCCTTATCCGACAATGAATACGATTCAGAAGCCAGTTCTTTCAAAGTAGCAGGATCATAATGGCGTACATATTGAGCAACAACAAGTGGACCAATAGTGGCTGATATGACTAAGTTTTCCAGTGTGCCTGAAACCTTAATAGGGTAGCTTACTCCATGCTCCGTTGATGTTCCACCTATCATCAAACCGCTTGCATCGTATTGATAGCTGTTGTCTGCAACAACCATCCAACTGCCGTCTTCAACATTGTAATTGTAGTATTTCTCAGTCAGAGTCATACCGAAAGAGTTGAATGAATATTCTTCTTTCCCCGCCCGTTGAACCATGTTATTTGCATGATTCGAAAAGATATACAGGATTCGATTCCCTTTTGCATCGAAAGCATAGGATTCTGTTCTGTAATTCTGTTTATTCCACGTGCCGATATTCTTTGCATAGGTTGTTTCCGTGATCGTATCCCCGCTGTAGGAAAATACAATCAAGTTGTCATTATATCCATAGTCGCCACTGACAATTGCACTGTCGGGACGGTTATATCCCGGCTCTAAGTAGGAACGAAGAGGAGGTGTTGCCGAGTTCTCTGCTAAAACTTGCCCCGTACCAAAAGCACTGAGCAAGATGATTATGATAGTCATTGTTCTTTTCACGAAAAATGTATTTAAAACATTAATAATAATATCAATCAGATAGTATCCGGGTGATATGATTCTTTAATATATGAAAAGCAGGTGCAGCCATGGATCCATGGTCGTATCCGTCTAATTCATACAAATAAGTCTCCTTATGACCGGCCACTTGCATCATACGCCAAAAATAAGCATTTTCTTCATAACGGCCTAATAATTCCATCGTTCTGTCGCCGGAGACGATAATCAATGGCGGAGCATCGTCGCGAACATAATACAGAGGGGCATATTCATCAATGATGGGTTGCGTTTCCTTTATGCCAATCATTTTGCGATAATTGTAATGGCTAACAGCTTGCCCGCTAAAGGGAACCATGGCAGCAATAGTATTAGCGTCGAGGTCGTAAGCCGCCAGCAATTGCTTGTTAAGCCCTACCAGCGTCACTAAATATCCGCCTGCAGAATGACCGGAAACAAAAATCTTTTTAGGATTTCCTCCATATTTCTCAATTTCCTTAAATGCCCATGCAATGGCAAGCGTAGCATCGTCCACACATTCCTTAATCGTTACTTTCGGCAAAAAGCGGTAATTTACGGCAACAACAGCTAATCCACTGTTCTTCAACTCCTGAGGAATAGATTTATTCCCGCTCGTCAATCCTCCTCCATGAAACCAAACAATCGTAGCAAAGTCCTTCGTATTTTCAGGATAATAAATATCTAATGTACAGCGCTCCTTAACATACGCATCATCAGAGTTGCGATAAGGAATATCCTCCACAGTCCGGTAATTCGTTTGCCCCAAAAGCAAAGCCGAGGGCAACAACAAGAGCATTAAAATAAGCGTGTTTCTCATACAATAACAATTAATAGAACGGATAATGACTCCAAAGATAGCAAAATTAAAAATGACTATCCGCAATCATACCACCATTTTTTTAATAGCCTATGCTGCCTTCTTGTATAATGTGTGTCGGTCGATTCGTATCCCATTTTTCCTGTTTTCGTCATTGGGACGTCCGAAAAATTGCCCCTACTTTTAGCTCTTTTCATCCCATTCTATGGATCTTTTAAAATTATCTTTCAGATATGTATGCCGTCAGGCATAATCTGTTGGTTCATCCGGCGAATGCGTAGAATTGCCAACAGCTTAATATCTACGTTTCCGTATGCCGTCAGGCATAACATATTGGTAGCCGTGGTGTTTTAACCCACGGGAACTAACAGATATTTGTAACTAATGGAAAAACAGCAGATTGGCATTCATTGTAGCCTTATGGGGTACGATTTGGAGCGGATTCGGCAATCTTTTTCGACCGCGTCTGTCCTGCCCTTGTCTGCATAAAACTTCGAGGACAAAGATAAGCATGTTTTTTCAATTATCCAAAAAATGCAAAAAATAATCGTTTTATAATCAATTATTTATCTTCAGTGCAGGGTGCAAGCGTATATTTATATATACGCTTGCACCCTGCACTGTCAAAAAACAACACGGAATAATGTGTTTAATGTGCGTGCAGAAGTGAAAGAAATAACGATTGGAGACGCCTTGATTAGTGCGTATGCTCAATTGCGTATATTAGGCGATTATTTAATTATGGCTGATTTGTGGTTTCCTGAACAAGTCATCCATATTTTTTACAGAAATAGCTTGAGCTATATCATGAGTGCTGTTAACAAGGGACAAGGTCCAGGTGAAATTGCCAATCTGGAAGCTGTCGAAGTTGACGAAACTCAACGTTCATTTTATGTGTCAGATCTTGGCAAATATAGAATATTTAAATATAAACTAACGTCAGTTCGACCTAAGCGACTAAATTAAATCTATCTGTATCAATAATATCCGGATTAATAGAAGGCTTTTTAGGCATAAGATTATAAGCAATAAGACCGGAAATTAGATTAACGATGAAGTTTGTGAAGCAGCGGTGCCTTGTATGTTCAATTTGGCAGATGTTTTTCAATTGGTCGTTAATAGTTTCAATGATAGCCCGTTTCCTCAAAATGATTTTGTCGTGAATGAGCATCAGAGCATTCTTCATATTCTTTTTCAGCTTAGTAATCAGATGGATATTATCCACAAAAAGCATATCGAACAAGTTTTGCGAAATATATCCCCTGTCGGCAAAAAGTTTACCAAATATTTTTTTCATGGAAACGTTTGTCTTTCAATGGCTCGCAATCA
>BNTS01000115.1 GCA_025996775.1 Bacteroidia bacterium
GAAAGTAACCCTCATCGACGGTTCTTTCCACTCGGTAGACTCCGATCAGTTATCTTTCGAGATTGCAGCTATTCAGGCATTCAAGAATGCATCTGCTAAAGCAGGTCCGGCTTTGATGGAGCCTATTCTTGGTACATTGTATTTGTCAGCCTGGCGCCACACGGTTTCAGACTGAGGTTCTACCCCGCCTACGGCACAAAAAGTAGCCACAGCTCCATCGAGGATACGCAATGAACGTTCAACCTCAACGGTAAAGTCCACGTGTCCCGGGGTGTCTATTAGATTAATTTTAAATTTGTCGTTGTCGTAATTCCAAAAAGTAGTCGTAGCAGCAGAAGTGATAGTGATTCCTCTCTCCTGCTCCTGTTCCATCCAGTCCATGGTTGCAGCACCATCATGAACTTCCCCGATTTTATGAGTAAGTCCGGTGTAGTAAAGAATACGTTCTGATGTCGTAGTCTTTCCTGCATCAATATGCGCCATGATACCAATGTTTCTTGTAAATTTTAAAAGTTCGTCGCTTTTTGCCATTTCTTTTTTTATCTCCTAATATTTATTAAAATCTGAAGTGAGCAAATGCCCTGTTGGCTTCCGCCATACGGTGCATGTCCTCTTTACGTTTGTAGGCGCCGCCTTGATTGTTGAAAGCATCAACAATTTCAGCAGACAACTTGTCAGACATTGTTTTTCCTCCTCTTTTGCGAGAATAGATGATCAGATTTTTCATGGATATAGATTCCTTGCGGTCAGGGCGTATTTCAGTTGGCACCTGGAAAGTGGCTCCACCTACGCGGCGGGACTTAACCTCCACTTGTGGCGTAATGTTATCAAGTGCCGATTTCCAAATTTCGAGAGAAGACTTTTCTTCATTCGGTAATTTCTTCTTCACGGTCTCCAGTGCAGAATAGAAGATCTCGTAGGCAGTGTTCTTCTTGCCATCATACATTAAATGGTTTACGAATTTCGTAACCTTAACATCACCGAAAACAGGATCTGGTAGTACCTGTCTTTTCTTGGGTTTTGCTTTTCTCATTTGTTTCTAAAAATTTTTGTTCTTGTTCTTGGTTGCCTTGTTTTGTCTTCAACGGTTCCTCTGAACCATTTACTCAACCTTTATAGCCTTTCCAAATAACTCAAACCAGCTTTAATACTTTAATTAAAAAATCTCAGTTTGAAGGGAAAATTATTATTTCTTCTTCTTTGCGTTAGCAGCTGCTGCTGGTGCGGCTCCCTTTTTAGGACGCTTAGCTCCGTATTTAGAGCGGCGTTGCGTACGACCATTCACTCCGGCTGTATCTAATGTACCGCGTACGATATGATAACGTACACCGGGGAGGTCTTTAACACGTCCTCCACGTACTAATACGATAGAGTGTTCCTGCAGGTTGTGTCCTTCTCCCGGTATGTAAGAGTTCACCTCTTTACCGTTTGTTAAACGTACCCTTGCTACCTTACGCATGGCAGAATTAGGTTTCTTCGGCGTAGTGGTATATACTCTCACGCAAACGCCACGTCTCTGAGGACATGAGTCAAGCGCCGGAGATTTACCTTTGACTACCAAAGTTTCCCTTCCTTTTCTCACTAATTGCTGAATTGTAGGCATCTTTTTTTTCTTTTTAAACTTTGATGTTATATATTATACATTTATTTTTCTACTATTTTTCTACGTTCGGGCTGCGAAGATACGCATTATTTACGAATAACCAATCAGTTAGACGCATTTTTCTCCATTTCCTTGCGCGAAAACGGCACAAAGTTAGTGATTTCCCTCCCTCACCCTCCATCCCCTCTTCATTATTTTGCGTTATTTAAGAATTATTAAGAGAGTGGTGGCGATGAGAGCGCATTATATGCTAAAACCTACCTAATAGGCAATCACTTTCATTCTTTTTGTAAATTCAATGCCGATAGGGTCGGTGATGCCAAAATCACTATCCATACCATGCGGCAAGCCGAAACTGGCCTCCGGGCGTCGGATAAAGCCTGTTTTTATCGGTCAATGTCACCCTGGAAAGTTCCAATCCTTTCGTCGAATTAGCGTCGCCGTTGCTCATGTCTCTTTCCTTTAATTGAAGCAAAGCGCCGGCAACCGGTCCACCCCCTGATCCTACTGTCACCTGCGATTGTACTTGTAACGAAAACACTCCAAGCAACAAAATAGCAGGAAGCAAAAGTTCTCCCTAAAACGTTAAATAGGCATGGATAACTGAATATCCATACCCATAGCGTTGATTATCCGGTAGAAAGTAGAAACTTTAGGTTCTATCAGTCCATTCTCAATTCTCGAAATATAAGATCTGTCTGAACCGATACGCTTACCCAGTTCAGCCTGAGTAAGATGCGCGTTTTTACGGGCATCTTCTATCACTTTGCCTGTATAAAAAGCAAATGCTTTTTCTTCCGCTTCTATCCTCTCATTAGTTCCTTCTTTGCCAAACTTAGCATCCAGAACGACATCATAATCAACTATTTCATGATTGTTTGTCTGCATAATATTCCTCCCTGATTTTAAATGCTTTATCTATTTCATTTGCTGGTGTCTTCCGGGTTTTCTTCTGAAACCCATTAAACAGCACCACTATGCAATCGTTATCGAAAATGAAAAACACCCGATAAATATTCCCGTCGTATTCAATCCTCAACTCATATAAGCCGTCACGAATTGGGCGTATAAACTTGGCGGGGACACGATCCTGGGTCTTCAACAACAGCAATCCATATTGAATCTTGTCTTGTTCCTTATTGGTAAGAGTACTCATAAATTCTTCAAAGTACCCTCCGTAAGTCTTTATTCTCCGTTTCATCCTACAAAGATAATGACTGTTGTAATACAATACAACAATTTCATGTTTTTATTTTTCTTGTTATAAAAAAGGAGAAAGCTCAAAAAAGCTTTCTCCTTTTTTATCATCATCCGGTGAGGGGATGGGGTTATTTCAGTACGTAGGACTCTATGAAGGAGAAATTTTCGGCGTAGTACTTTTTATTGTTTTCGGTGCCTTTGATGCCGTGGCCTAAGCCGGGGAATACCACGTAGTGGTAAGGTTTGCCTAATTCTTTAAGTTTGTCGGCCATGAAAGCAGAGCCGCCTATGTCCACGCGATTATCATGGTCGCCGTGCAAAAGGAGAAGGGGACCTGTTATCCTGTCGGCGTAAGTGATGGGCGAGCGGTCTACGATACGCAGTGAATCCGTTGCGGGGTCACCGGCTTCGAGGGCTGTCCAGTCGGGGATATTCGTGTGGTTATGCTGCCAGATGATATCGCAGAAACCGGCTGTCTCTATCCCGAAGCCAAAGGGGAAAGAGGCGGTATGTCCATTCACTTCGCCGGGGAAAGTCATCAATCGCATGGTGGCATAACCTCCATGACTCATCCCGTAAACACCGATGCGTTCGGCAGGAATATCGAGCAACTTCGAGATGTATTGAGCTGAATAGATAATGTCTATAATCTCGTTCCCTCCCAGGTCGCCGTCATTCATGGCTGCAAAATCGCGCCCGAAGCCGTCGCTTCCACGGGGCGAGGGGCTAAGCACGTATATACCTGCCTCGGTGAGTATCTGATTCTCCTTGTCGTAGCGGTTGGATCCTCCGTAGAACGATTCAATCAGCACAAGTTCCTTCCCTTTAGGCAGGGGATTTTCGGGCTTGTACAGATAGGCATGAAGGGAGCGTTGTTTGCCCGTTGCTTCGTCGGTATCGAAAGTCGGTATTTCCAAGCGTTCAACGGTGGAGTGTACGAGTTTCTTTTTCAAGTCGGGCGAGATATCCAGCGCCACATCCAGTGCGATATTCCCTGTGCCTACTTCGGCATTGATCAATTGGAACAGCTCGGTCGTTGAGTTTGCAATCAGGATAGCCCGGTTACCGAGGGTTGTGCCAATCGACAAGCTGAGGTTGGATGATTGCTGATACTTCACTTCCTTCGTAGCCGGGTCAATCAGTATCAACTTTGTTTCGATGGGATTACTTTGCAGGGCTAAAAGGTATTTGACGCCATCGATGGTCACGTAGTCTGCTTCGTCAATGTCTACCGTATAATGGGTGAATTGCCGGGTTGCTTTGTCGGAGAGGGTGTAGCTGTACAGGTTGGTATAGCCGTCCTGGTCGGAAATGAAGATAAATTCATCCGGAGACGCCCATTCCTCACCTACCGAGACACCACTGAGGCTGGCTTGCTTCTTGCTATCGGTTAACACCGATAACTGCTTTGTCTGCAAATCAATGTACACCACGTTTGTATAGGTGCGGTCTATTCCCTTCAACGCCAGGAGTGCAAGCCCTTTTTCTTCGGGTTGCCAGCTAATATTTCCCCAGGTAAAGCGATACTCGGGTGTATCTTGGGTAACCAAAACGTCTTCCAGCGTGTTGAGGTCGAGGATACGCAGTTCGTCCAATCGGCTTTCGTTTTGTCCTAAGCGGGCTACATAGGCAATTTTCGTGCGGCCGGGGTTGAAATCCCAAGCATATATATAAGGTACATCTGTCAGCTTCTCGGTGGCATTGCTACCTATTTTCGTACGGTAGATATTGATAATCTCGTCGTTGCTTTCGTCGCCTATCCAATAGACAAACTCATCTTTCTCGTTATACCGGGGCGACCAGCAATTGCGTGTGGCAAAGTTCAGGTTTGTCACATCCTGCGCCTTATTCAGGTCTGCTCCTTTTGAAATCGGCAGCCACTGCATTTTGTTTTCATTCCCCGACTTAAAGAAGAACAGCTTCTCACCGTCTTTGCTGACGGAAAACTGCATGTAGGGAAATTCCTCCAGATAGGGCGCCAGATTGATAGACCTCCCCTCGAAAGACAAGGTCAGATTATCGTTGGTTGCCCTTTCGGAGCAACCAACTGATAATAGGAATAGAAGAAATAGACTGATATAATTTTTCATACGTCTGATCGTTGTTTATCGCCAATATTCGTTCTGGTCGGCGGCCGTTGTATTCTTGTTGTAATCCAATTCCGTGGCCGGGATGGGGAACATGAAGCGGGGGCTGTTAGCCGGAAGAGACTTCACGGCAGTCCAATGTTCGTCGCCTACCCTTTCCAAAGGTTTCTGCAAGCGTTTGATATCAGGCAGGGCAAAGCCTTCGCCGTAGAGTTCGCGACGTCTTTCATACCATACCTCATCAACAGATAATGTTTTAGATACAGTGCCGCCACGCTTGATTTGCAGGGCATTCAGCACTTCAAGCCCTCTGGGGTCGCTCTTACGTGCCAGACATTCTGCTTCAATCAGGTAAGCTTCAGCAACTCGAGCCATCGGATAGTCGGCAATACCAAGTGATCCTTTGGACGAATATTTAGAAGTGAACAACCCGTCTCTCTTGTCGATATAGAAGGGGAAGAGGGCGCGGCTGTCGCCTTCGCCGAACATTCCGGCAAACGACCAGGTAACACGTACCGTGCTATACCCTGTCATCCAATCTACAGCGTTATCTTCAAGATAGCTGTAGGTAACTTGTGAACCATATCCGGGTGTTCCGAATACACTTTCGGGATCTTTGTACGTTGCAGCATGGTAGAAGGAAGGAATAGAAGCGTAGATTTTGGACGTTTCAGACACGTAGTTGAAAGCCCATAACCATTCACTGTTTTCCGTATTGAAACCCGATTGGTATTGCTCCTTGCTCATCAGGTTGCTGCCGTCGAAAACGGGACTGGCTTGTTCAGCGTATTTCTGCGCATTGGCATAATCGCCCATATCAAGATAGGTACGAGCCAACAGCAGAGCCGTATTCGCCTTATTGATATTGTAATTGCTTGTAGACGTCGCATGTTCGTTTGCATACGTCAAGTCTGAGATGATTTGTTTGAGCGATGTGCCCAGATCAGAGCGCGGCACATTGGTAGCGCCGTCGGCGCTTCCCGGAGTCAGGCGCAGGAATAAGCCTTGACCGCCGTCACCTGCAGAGACATACGACGGGCAGAACAAATGATACAGGTTCAAGAAATTATATCCTCTGATACCATAAGCTTGGGCTACGATATCTTCGCATCCTGCCGGAAGGTTTTCGGCATTGTTGATAATCAGGTTTGCCTGGTCTATAGCTCTATAAGCATAGCGCCATAGATATTCTGCATAAGCGCTCCACCAACCGTCTACAATGCGTGGATATTGCACATAATTATAGGCATACATCAACCAGTTGTAGGTTGAAAAGTTATAAGCGCCGTCTGTCATTTTCAAGTCATTGGCCATCACTTCAAGCGCTATCTCGCCGATGGTCAGGTAGCGGTAATCCCCGGTCTGGGCATACGCGCCATTCAGAACGGTACTGGCCGTTTCTTTCGTTTGTAATATCGTTTCATCTGTCAGTGATGTGGCCGGATTTTGATACAACTCATCGTTTGAGCAAGATGTAACAAAAACGGCTAATAAAGCGATGAATATATATTTTGCTTTCATATTTTTCCGAATTAATAATTAAAATGTTAAGTTTGCTCCTACTGTGAATGTCCGTGGCGAGGGAGTGATGGGATACATTCTGTATCCGTGAACGCCGAAAATATCCAAATCATCGTATCCTTGATAATCGCCGGGGAATACGGTGTACAGATTCTCGCCCGATACCCATACCCTGGCTCCGGAAACCACCTTCGAGAAGGCGCCTAAATTGCGGGGCAAAGTGTAGGTCAGGGTGACATTCTTCAATTTTGCATAAGTGGCGTCATAGAGGTAACGGGTAGACAAACTGCTTGAGCCGGTGGTGTTGTTTACAGTAAAACGGGGAACGTTTGTTACTTGTCCGGGAGTAGTCCATGAGTTCAGCGCATCCACATGCAGGTTTGAACCCGCCTTGGTTCCGTCATGCATGATGTTGGCATACAATCCGTCGTACACCTTGCCGCCAATGTTATAGTTCAACTGAATGGACAGGTCGAAATTCTTATATGATAATGTATTGGTAAATCCGCCATACACATCCGGGGTGGAACGGCCTTGTCTTTCGACTGTTGCCTGGCTGTACACATTGGTAGTTGAGCGGTTTCCATTATCGTCCACCTTATACCAGAGGGGGTCTCCGTTTTGCGGGTCAACACCTGCCCAGGTAGGCATATAGAACTCGTACTGGCTACTGCCTACGCTCCATATCTTCTGGTTAGTCGTCATCCTGACATCATCGTCACCGTTCAGGTCGTTGATTTTATCGCGGATGATGGAGGCATTCAGACTGGCAGTCCATTTAAAGGGACCGGTCAGGATATTGGCGCCAAAATCTAACTCCACACCGTAGTTGGTAGTTTTGGCAGCATTGAGCGTGATACTCTCGAAGCCGTTGGAAGACGCCAGCGGATAGTCGTATAGCAAACCGTCGGAAGCCTTGTTGAAATAGTCAATCGAGCCGTAGAACCTGTTCAGGAAGCTGAAATCCACACCCACGTTAAACATGGCTTGCTTTTCCCAGCTCAGCAGTGCGTTGGCTAATTGTGTATGGCCGGCTCCGGCGTTATTACCATAGAGATAATTGGATCCAACCGTCCAAAGCCCCAGTGAGGCATAGCGTACAAGGTCTCTGCTGAGGCGTGTCAATCCGCTCTTGTTTCCTGATGTACCGTAGCTGGCGCGCACCTTGAGGTTGTCTAATGCATCGATGTCTTTCAGGAAGTCTTCCTGGTTCACACGCCACGAAGCGCCTAAGCTCCAGAAGGTACCCCATTTCGTGTCTGCTCCGAAGATGGACGAACCATCCGAGCGCAGACTGGCGGATACATTGTATTTATCGGCATAAGCATATTCCAAACGTCCGAAGTAAGAGAGCAATACTTCCTTGGTGGTGTTTGAAGAAGGAGCAAACGAACCGGCAGCAGCGGCTAATTCCTGCATCTTACCCAAAAGATCGCGTCCGCCTGCATACAGTGTTTCGTAGGTGCTTTCCCAGTATTCCATACCGGCCATGGCATTGACGCTATGCAGGTTGTCGAATACATTCTGGTAGGTCAGCGTATTGGTCGAGGTGTACATCACATCCGTGTGGTGGTATTTATCCAAACGACCATTATAAGCCGGGCCATTACCGTGTTCCTTATTCCAATAGCGATGCTCGTCGGTCGACACATAATCGGGCGAGATAACAGTCTTGAAATCCAAACCTTTGAAGAAAGTAATATTGGCATAAGCCGAAGCTAATACGCGATAGAACTTACTGCGGTGTACATCCATATAGGGAGTGGCCAGCGGGTTGAAGTCTATACTCACCGGATTGGAGAAGTTGTACTGCTTCTGTCCTTCGGCGTCCAATACAGGTTTGCCATTATTGTCCACCACGTAGAAAGGTATGGCATTGGTAAAGGCCAACGCATTGCCGAGCGGGGCAGCTCCTGCCGATCCGGCCACGGTAGTATTCTGTATGGCTTGCGAGAATGCTACATTTATACCTGCCTTAAGCCAAGGGTTAGCCTGGGTGTTGATCGTGGCTTTCCCGGAATAGCGTTTGTAGTTACCATTCGGTGCGACGCCATCCTGATCGGTATAGCCGATGGAGAAGAAGTAATCTGTCTTGTCTGAACCTCCGTTAACATTGATATTATAGTCTTTGGTAGGCGCCGTATTGAACACAGCATCCTGCCAGTTATTATCCACTACAATGGCTGCTCCGCTTACAACATTGCCGGTAGCGTCAAGCGGTTGGGCTATGTTGTATGGATTATGGGTAATTGAGCCTTGTGTCAGGCGGTTTGCTTCTTCCACATCCCTTCCTGAATTGAGGTAGCCTTGAAATACTTGTTTATAGTACTGAGCCGAATTAGTCGTTTCATAAGCCTTTCCTAAGGTCGCCCATGAGTAACGTGCACTCAGGTTCACCTTGGCCTTGCCGGATTTTCCGGATTTGGTGGTGATCAGCACAACGCCATTGGCAGCTCTTGAGCCGTATAATGCAGCAGCGGCAGCATCCTTCAAGATGGTCACCGACTCGATATCGTTAGGGTTGATTGTTGAGAGAATGTTACTGCTCGAACTTTGATCTTCAGCCACCGAGCTATACTCATTTGATGTGGTAGCCACGCCGTCAACTACATACAAAGGCTCGTTCGAGGCGCTCAACGAACCGGATCCCCTGATGCGGAACGAGGAGGATGAACCCGGCTGACCGGATGAGGAAACCACCTGCACGCCGGCTACCTGTCCTGCCAGGGATTTGTCGAAAGACGCAGCAGGCGTACGCAACTGGTCTTCGCCGACAACAGACGCTGAGCCTGTAAAAGCCGATTTCTTTACTGTACCGTAAGCCACAACCAAGACTTCATCCAAAGACTTGCTGTCCGATACCAATACAACATTTATTCGTCCTGACGAAATTGCAACTTCTTGCGAGATCATTCCCACATAAGAAACCACTAATGTTTTTGCGGAAACAGGGATATTGGGAAGATCAAAAGCTCCGTCTATATCCGTCACGGTACCAACAGTTGTACCTTTGGCCAATACCGTAGCTCCTACTACCGGGTAGCCATCTTCTTCCGAGGTCACGACGCCTCTCACTCTCGTGGTTTGAGCTGTTACTATTCCCAGGCTGATAACCAAGCCGATGAATAAGTAGAGCCATTTTCGACACATCTTGTTTTTCGTTTTCATAAAAGTTTTTCAAATGTAAAATGTATGTTATTATTAAAAATTGCGAAGATAATAACACATGTTTTAGCGATAAATACCCTGAATATGGTATTTAATGGTTCATTACCTAACACACCGCAAATTAAAGCATAAAAACAGAGTTTACCAAATAGGCTATGAAAATCAGAAAATCAGAAAGTCAAAAATATCACTTTGTCAAAAAATGCCCTTTTTTTTCTTTGATATTTGGGGCTGATTTTGCCTTTGAAGCCAAAAAACGGCAGGATTTACGGGTTAATGAAATACAAAAAGACAATAATTCGGAACTAATAATTGATAGTTGATAGTTTAACATGAAAATAAATGCCAAAAATAAGCTTAATAGACTTTTGTTATAGCAAAATATCCTTGAGTACCTTAAGAAGTTTAAGACATCATATATCTTAAATATTCTTAAATTTAAGCAAATATTCCATAAAATTAAAATACGTTTAAATTTCATTTGCATCGCTTCAGAAAATCATTTAGATGATTTTAAAAATGATCTAAATGAAATTTCCAAATTATGCTGATGACGTCCGGCAATCATCTAAATGATTTCCCCAAAAGAAGCCGTCTTTTCAAAATAATTTTCCCAAATATTGACAATAGCTCTACATATCCGCCAACTTTGGCCGTTTTCGTCGAAACTCCGAATTTCTCGTAACACAAAAAAGCCCCTTTTCCTGACAAAAGGGGCCTGTTTTAACATATTTTCATTGACAAACGTCATTTTATGAAATGCAGGGTAAAGTCCTGCATTTTGTTCCTTCCTTTATTGCAGATTCAAATTGTTTGTTTACTTTTGCCCGACAAGAATGTAGCTATTTATTGTCATTAATACAACATTATACAAAGGCTATACAACTTTATTCAACGATGATTACACCTTTTTCTGAAAACCAGTCCATTGATTCGCTGCAGTGTAAATGCTTCACCGGGTACCTGTACTTCATGATTGTGAATTTGCTGATTTATTGCTATTTATCCTGGCCCCTGCTTTCCATCACGCCTCTGAACTTCTTTAGCGGACTTATCCTCTTTCTGCACTTGCTGGGCTT
>BNTS01000116.1 GCA_025996775.1 Bacteroidia bacterium
AAATGATTTCCCCAAAAGAAGCCGTCTTTTCAAAATATTTTTCCCAAATCACGACGAAAGCTTTACATATCCATTAACTTTGGCCGATTTCGTCGAAACTCCGAATTTCTCGTAACACAAAAAAGCCTCTTTTCCTGACAAAAGAGGGCCGTTTTAACATAATTTAATTGACAAATGAAAAATGGCGTTCACCCAATTTCAAGCATCCTTAGAGCTTAGTGACCCGTTTGAAACCCCGTTCTATGGAGCTTTTAAAATTATCTTTCAGATTTATATGCCGTTAGGCATAGGGAAACGTATTTCTACCAACAAGTAATGCCTGAAATTCGTATAGGAGCTTATACTAAAAAATAATGACCTTGCCTGATAAGCTTAAAAGCAAGAATCATCATAAAAGCGCATTTTACAAGGGACAAAAATAGCATATTGCCATTTTTTATTACTTTTGTGCTTGACTAAGAAACTACTCAATTTATTACCATGAAAACGAAGACATTCTTTATGACCCTTGTATGTGCTTGCCTTGTATCCGGCGGCTTTGCACAATCGAAACATTATGCGCCGGTGAATCCGAATGCTTCTCGCGAAGCAAAAGCCTTGCTGGAACAGCTCTATAAGAATGTGGATGAGGGCAAGATTATCTCGGCCCAACACCACAACCAACTACAGCCTTGGGCATTCAATCAGGACATAAACCGTATCTACGATGCATCCGGCAAAATACCCCTGATGTTTGGTGGTGATATGGGTTGGGATTTGCAGAAGGTGGTTGACATCGCTGCCGGCGAATATGCCAAAGGCCGCTTGGTAACCCTGATGTGGCATGCACAACGTCCCTTGGATGTAGGACCTACCGACTTCCGCAACCAATGCCAAGGCAAATTCAGCGCCGAAGAATGGCAACAATTAGTGACTGAGGGTACAGATGCTTACAAAGGCTGGCAGGTTAAAGCCGACGAAGTAGCCTTATACCTGAAGCAACTCAGAGACAAGAATATCCCCGTACTTTGGCGTCCGTATCACGAGCAGAATGGCGAATGGTTCTGGTGGGGCAACCGCCGTGGCGAGGATGGATTCGTCAAACTATGGAAGATGATGTACGACCGCTTTGTGAACTATCATCACCTCGACAACTTGATTTGGGTATGGAATGCCAACGGCCCGCGTGATATTCCCAATGATACGGCCTACGATTATGACTTGTTCTTCCCCGGCCTGGAATATGTGGATGTGCTGGCTACCGATATCTATAATAATGATTGGAAGCAGAGCCACCACGACCAACTTGTGGATCTGGGCAAAGGAAAACTGATAGCCCTCGGCGAGCTGGGCAATGCTCCAACCCCTGAAGTCCTGGCTGCACAAAACAAGTACGCCTGGTTTATGATATGGACAGGCTTCACAGCTCCCCGCAGCAACACCCCCGAAGCCCTCAAAGCCATCTACACCCTCCCCAACGTCCTCACCTGGGGCGCCCGCCCATAATAAGCACAATCGTACTCGTTGTGAAATAATACGTGCAATAACTTTTTGTTGTATCTTTGTCAATCGAAAAGAAAAACAGACATAGTTTCATCTTATAAAATTATAACGATATGGCAACACTTCCGTTTAAGTATCAGGAGCCGTTTCCTATGGGAAAGGATACGACTGAATATTATTTGCTTACTAAAGAACATGTATCGGTAAGCGAGTTTGAGGGAAAAGAAATCCTTAAGGTAGAACCCGAAGCATTGACTGCATTGACTAAAGCTGCCTTTCACGATGTAGCTTTCTTTCTGCGCGCGGAACATCAGGAACAGGTGGAGAAAATCCTTACGGATCCGGAAGCAAGTGAGAATGATAAATTTGTGGCGCTTACCTTCCTGCGCAATGCCGAGGTATCGGCCAAAGGGAAGTTGCCTTTCTGCCAGGATACCGGTACGGCTATCATCGTAGGTAAGAAGGGACAACAAGTATGGACAGAAGGCGCCGACGAAGAGGCACTCTCCAAAGGCGTTTACGAGACCTATACCGAAGAGAACCTGCGTTACTCGCAAAACGTTCCCTTAGATATGTACAAGGAAATCAATACCGGCTGCAACCTGCCGGCTCAGATTGACCTCTATGCCATCCGTGGCTCAGAATATAAATTCCTCTGCATTGCCAAAGGTGGTGGCTCGGCCAATAAAACGTATCTGTATCAGGAGACGAAAGCCCTGCTGACGCCTGCCAAATTGTTGCCCTTCTTAGTTGAGAAAATGAAGTCGCTGGGTACGGCTGCCTGTCCTCCGTATCACATTGCCTTTGTGATAGGCGGTACCTCGGCAGAGGCAAACCTGAAGACGGTAAAACTGGCTTCGGCTCATTACTACGACCATCTGCCTACCTCCGGCAACGAAGGCGGACAAGCTTTTCGCGACATTGAATTAGAGAAGCAGGTACTGGAAGAAGCTTATAAGATTGGCTTGGGCGCTCAGTTCGGAGGCAAATACTTTGCACACGATGTTCGCATCATCCGCCTGCCTCGTCATGGCGCTTCTTGTCCGGTAGGTATGGGTGTTTCTTGCTCGGCCGACCGTAACATCAAAGCGAAGATCAACAAGGACGGTGTATGGATTGAGAAGCTCGAAACCAATCCGGGACGTTTAATCCCCGACGAATACCGCAATGCAGGCGAGGGCAATGCCGTAAAGATTAACCTCAACCAGCCGATGCCGGACATTCTGAAAGAGCTGGATAAGTATCCGGTATCTACCCGTCTCTCACTGACAGGCACCATCGTCGTAGGCCGCGACATTGCTCATGCCAAACTGAAAGAACGCCTCGATGCAGGCCAGGGTTTGCCTCAGTATATCAAAGATCATCCCATCTATTACGCAGGCCCGGCAAAGACGCCCGCAGGCATGGCTTCAGGCTCCTTTGGCCCTACAACAGCCGGACGTATGGATTCGTATGTGGATGAGTTTCAGGAGAACGGCGGCAGCCTGATCATGATAGCCAAAGGCAATCGCAGTCAGCAAGTAACCGACGCCTGCAAGAAGCATGGCGGCTTCTACTTAGGCAGTATCGGCGGCCCCGCAGCAATCCTTGCACAAGACAGCATCAAGAGCGTAAAGTGCCTTGAATATCCCGAACTGGGCATGGAAGCTATCTGGCAAATAGAAGTAGAAGACTTCCCCGCTTTCATCCTCGTAGACAACAAAGGCAACGATTTTTTCAAACAACTACCCACCCGTAGCTAATTTCTTGGTTAATGTCAAGCCACACGATGTGCGACCCCTTCGGGGTCGAATGGCGGGGAGATGCAAATCATTGCTATAAATATGTGACCCATTCCGGGTCTCTAATAAATTTTTCGTTTATCATATAAAAAGAATCAAGTATGAAAAAGGTTATTAAAAGTTGCTTATTGTTAAGTGTGTTGTGCTCAATGTTTGTTTTCTTCTCTTGTAATTCAAACGCAAAGCAAAGTAAAGATGCAGCTATTGTAGAGGACATTTATGTTCCTACCGGCGCAGAGTTGATAATCGTCGCTCATGTGAATGTACATCCGGAAAACATAGAGGAATTGCAACCTGTATTTCAAGCTGTAGTAGATGCTACCCGTTTGGAAGAAGGTAATATTTCTTACGACCTGTATGAAGACATCAACGATCCGTTGAAATACACATTTATCGAAAATTGGAAGTCGCAAGCTGCGATTGATGCACACAATGCAAGCGCCCATTTTCAGAAGTTTGCGCAAGCAATCAATGGCAAAGCCGACTTAGACGTACATATAATAAAACACAAGTTTTAATACGCTGTACGTAAAAATTAAAAAACTCCCGGAAATCTCATCAACCGATGATTTCCGGGAGTTTTGCTTTTATAGAAGATCGTTTTTAGTTATTCTTGAAGCTTACGAAAGCAATGCGTTTGCTATCGGGCGCCCATGAATTTACGTTGATGGTGCCTTGTCCGCCATAGAGCTTCGCCACTGTTTTGGCTTCGCCACCTTCTGCAGGAATCAAGCGAAGTTCCACATTCTTATCACCAACATGTTCGCCGGGCTGCAGATCGCCTTTGGTGTAGGCAATGAAGATAACTTGCTTGCCATCGGGAGAAACGTGCGGAAACCAAGAGTGACGAGTCAAATCGGTGGTGATTTGCGTCTGCTGGGTGCCATCGACATTCATACGCCATACCTGCATCGTGCCGGTACGTACGGAATTAAACCAGATTGATTTGCCGTCAGGTGAATATTCCGGGCCATCGTCTAATCCCTCTGCCTTCGTCAGGCGAACCTCTGCACCACCTTCTGCGGGGATGGTGTAAACATCGAAGTTACCATTACGTTCAGCACAGTAAGCCAGCGTTTTACCATCAGGACTAATGCCGTGCAGATAGCTTGGAGCCAAGGGGGTAATCAAGCGGGGAACACCTCCCGTGAAAGGAACCGTGTAAACACGCGAGCCACCACCTTCAACAGGTGAATTGCTGATAGCGATAAACTTGCCGTCCGCGCTGATAACGTGGTCATTATTCAAACGTCCCGCATAGTCGGTGTTGATTTGTTCGGGTTCGCCCGGTTTATCGGGGTTAATTTTGTAGAGCTTACCTCCTGAATTGTAAACGAGCCATTTCCCGTCTGGAGTCCAGTTGGGAGCTTCAATCATGAAGGGGAACTCTTTTACAACCGTCCGCTTACCTGTGGTTACATCCAGCACTTCAAGGAAACTGGTTAGCTTTCTTGGTTTGGGAGGAGCTACTTCCAATTGCACATCAGAGAAATTAGCTGTTTCTATCACATCCGCATTGTGCGAGGTGATAAATAACCCCACATAAACAGTAGGTCCCAAGTCAAGCGTTACTTCTCCGGCATTGGCTGGTGTAAAGCCCTCGTTCCCGAGCTTCATGATATACTGATTGCCTTTGCGTTCCAGGGTTACATAACTGAATCCTTTCCTTGGAGATGCAACTTCCTTTGTCTCCGCTCCGACCTCATCCCGATACTGTAATGAGGAAAGCCCGTCGCCATGAATGGCTACATCAGCATATTTGGACTCACCGGTAAGCGCTTCACGAACAATTACACCAATTTTACGGTGTGCATCATATAGGCCTTTTCCTTCAAAAGCAACCTTGGCGGAAATATAGAAATCGCCGGTAACTCTTTTATATGCCATAAAGAACTCATCGGTTTTACCCCACATATTCGTTCCTGAACCTGAAAGAGTATAAACCCTCGAAGCCGGATCATAACGATAGCTACCACGCAACTTAGGGCCGCCTACGTCGCCCGAACCATCAAATATACCCCCGCCTCTATTTTGTGCGGCCGGACCACCTTGTGCGGCAGCTCCCATCATAAACAACGATGCAATCAGAACTAAAACTGCTTTCATAATCTTTAAATTTTGAGAATTAATTGATAAAGGTAATAATAAATATTATTTTAACTCATTTTACTGTTGAAATTTACTCCCAACCCTGATTTTGCTTGTACAAACCCCTGCTAAAGCTTATTTGCTGATAGGGTATCGGGAAATATTCGTCTCTGTTTTTCGTAAAGTGCGCCGTTTTCAGGTGCTCTCTGCGCAAACTTTCCGTGGCATAATAGGCATTGAGCGTTTCGGCCGCAATGCCCCATCTCACTAAGTCGAAGCCCCGGCTGGCTTCCATGGCTAATTCTAAGCGACGCTCCCATCGCAACGCCTTTCGGGCTTCATCCTGATTTTGGAACTCTTCCTTATAAGTGCTTACGCTGAAAACATGAGCTGTTTCGAGCAGAATGCCATTTTCATCCTTTAATAGAGCGGTGCTTTTTGCGGCACGCTCGCGCAGGGAGTTGATGATTTCTCTGGCTTCACTTAGCCTGCCCAGCTCAATCAAGGCTTCGGCTTTCCATAGCAGGGCATCGTCGTAGCGAAGAATATCCCTGTTGAGTGAGCTTGAATAATACCATCTGGCCTGTCGGAAGCAGGGGCAGTCGTAGGCTACCGTTTCTTTTATGGACAAGAAAGAGCCGTAGTAGATACCTGCTTCACGCGGGAATGACATACCTACTATATGCCCTTCCTTATATTTATAAGGCAAACCTGTCATAGCAACCGTATGCAACAATCTGGGATCTATGGTTCTTGCCTTTATGTCGGCTGCGTTTTGAATGTCTTCTCCCTCTTTATTGAAGGTGTCGAATAAAGGCAGTCCGGTGCCGGCATCCGTTTTAAAAGCATTCACTAATTCCTGGCTGGGGATGTGCATCCCGCAGCAACCATATCCATCCGACATGGGATAAGAGAGGGCGGATGTCATATTCAAACGCCCAAAATCCGTATCATCGTCATGCGAACTTTGTATCGCAAAGATAGATTCGGGGCCATTTTCTGTTTCCCATCTGAAGTTGTCGGCAAAGTCGGTTACCAATTTATATCTGGCGCCTATCCCGGTTACCAATGTCACGACTTCCTGCAGCTTATCCTTGTTTATATTTACAACATTATTCTGCTCGTCTTGCTCGTAAGCCGCATACAATAACACTTTCGCCAGATAGGCTTTGGCAGAGAATTTATTGGCGCGACCTACATCTTCGTTGTTGTCGGGAAGGTTTGCCACAGCAAAGCGAAAGTCTTCTATAATCTTGTTCCACAGCTCAGTATCTGAATATTGGCGGTTTGATGTTTCGAGCAATTCTTCGTCTGTAAGCGTTTCGTCCGGCCAAACGATGTATTTGAATATCCGTTTCAATTCAAACAAATGATGCGCTCTTAGAAAACGCATTTCGGCTGCACGGATATCCTTCTTCGGATATTCGCGCTCAGTCAACTTCCTGATACGCGCCAGAGCATTGTTGGCTCTGGAAACAGCAATATAGGTATGAACCCATTTGTTGTTTATTTCCGGCACATTGGTTCGCAGCATATTGGGCACTTCAATCGTATGTGCAAAAGCCATATCGCTGGGGCCTCCGCCTCCTTTATAAGCGTCTCCGCTTCGCAAGTCGGCATACAGCCAGGGCACTAACTGTACATTGTCATTCTCCACAAGCGCATAAGCGGCAATTACCATCTTCTCAACCGCTTCGGGCGCATCCAACTGCTCATCGTTCAATGTCCCTTTCGGGTTCACATCCAAAAACGATGAACACGAGAAGCAAAGCATTGCCAATGCACAGACAATCAGAATATATTTTATTTGTTTTTTCATTGCCATACATTTAAAAGGTTATATTAAAGCCGAAAGAGAGGGAAAAGGGGATGGGATACGACGTATTGGGCGTTTCCGGGTCAGCGCCCGTAAAAGCGTTGTCTCCCCATGTTTTAGTAAACTTGAGCAGATTGTCGGCACGGGTATAAATCCGGGCATTGTGTGCATAGAATTTACCAAGTATGCTTGTTGGTAGTGAATATCCTAATTCCAGACTACGCAATTTCAAAAACGAACCACTCTCCAGAAAGTAAGACGAAAACTCTTTCTCGGCATTGTTGTCAAAGGCCGACAGCATGGGTATCGTCGAACTGGTATTCAGAGGAGTCCAGGCATTCAGCGTACGCTTCCCGTTGTTTTCCCCGGTAAGAGCTGCCCCGTAGAAGTCGGTATAAAGTTTCGTTCCAATCACATTCACGACTCCGCCATAGACTCCACTCCAAAACAAGCTGAAATCCCATTGCCGATAGCTTACATTCAGGTTTAATCCGTAAACTAAATCAGGGTCTTGTATGCCTATCCACGTTCTATCGTCAAGTGTAATTTTGCCATCCCTGTTCACGTCTTTAAAGCGAATACGGCCAATGCCTGCCCCGGTTTGTATAGCGTGTGCATCCACTTCAGCTTGCGACTGGAACAAGCCGTCTGCCACATATCCGTAGAAGGAATTGAGCGGATGCCCTAAAATCACATCGTTTATCCCATTTCCAGGATAAGCATCCCATACATTCTGAGGGAGTTCAGTGATTTTATTGCGGTAAGTAGCCACATTGCCGGTAGCAGCGAAAACCACTTTACCTAATCTCTGCATATACGATAGCAGGACTTCAAAACCCGTATTCTTCATTGCAGCGCCATTGATATATCGATCGCCACCTTCACCTAATGCTGCCAGCACCGCGGGTTTCACCAGAATATCTTTGGTGTTCTTGATAAAGTAGTCAAAAGAGCCGGTTAATTGATTGTTGAATAGGGTAAAATCAATACCCGCATTGCTTTGTGAAGCCGTTTCCCAACGCAGGTTGGGGTTCGGCATTTGCGTGCGGCGATAACCCGAGGCCAAAGTCCCCGTGTCTGCACCCCGCATGTCGTAAGCCGTTCCGGTGTAGTAATAGGATCCGCTTGCCCAGTCGCTTGAATATCGGGCTTCATACAAACCCCATGCAGCATAGTCTTCAATATTCTGATTGCCGCTTTGTCCCCACCCGTACCTTAGTTTCAAATCTGAAACAAAACTGGAAGAAACGACATCTTTGAAAAAGTTTTCTTCACTTAGCCGCCATCCAACCGAGAGGGCAGGGAAGGTGGCAAAACGATTATTTGAACCAAACCGTGAAGAACCGTCGTGGCGAAGAGTTACAGAGAGCAGGTACATATTCCGGTAGTTGTAATTAGCTTTGCCAAAATAAGATAATAGCGCATACTCAGTGGCCGTTCCGGCGCTTCTCTGATTGGTTTCTCCTTCGTCGAGGTACATATAATCAGGGCTTAAATCTGCAAAATTCTTTCGCTCGGCTTCTACCGATTCAAAGCCGTATTTCATCATCTCCTGACCGGCAAGGAAGGTGAGATGGTGGTCTCGGCCTATATCGAAATTGTAATTGATTGTATTCGACCATACCCAGTTACCAAAACGTTCGTCGTGGTTGGTAACAACCGGTGTTTCATCTTTCAGATAGCCTTCTTTATAGGGCAGGAACATGTTCCTGTACCAAAAGAATGAATAATCAATACCGAATACCGTCTTGATGTGCAGGTGCCTGACTGGTTCCAAGTCTATGGAGACATCGCCGAACAGACGAATGATATTGTCTGCATTATTCTTGCTCTGCTCTATCCGGCGAACCGGGTTTTTCCGGTCGCCCATACTTCCCCAGGGTCCGCCCCAACCGGCTCCGTCTACCGTATGTACAGGTACGATTGGTTGTATTTCGCGGGTATTGGTCAAGATACTGACCGCGTCGAGGCGGCTTCTTTTTGATTTGGTAAGCGAAAAATTCTCGGCAAGCGTTAAATGTTCCTCCAGCATGGAATAATCGGAATTGATGCGAGCCGAAATGCGTTCATTGTAGGTTTCTTTGATCGTCCCCCTGTTGTCTAAATAATCAAGGGTGAAGAGCGACCGTCCTTTCTCTCCTGCGGTGGAAACGGTCAGGTTGTAGTTTTGCGTAACGGATGTTTGTCCTACTTCTTTCGCCCAGTCTGTATTGGCCGAACGCATCGTATTGTAGGGGTAGTCAATAAACTGAGGGATAATGACTCTGTCGAGCAGCCAATTTCCGTTACTATCCTGATGGTCTTGAAACTTGTAGATATCGGATGCATTGGGGTCGTTTCCGTCGTTGCGGGCTGCCTGCCATTGTATCCTTCCGTGTTCTTCCGTATTGAGCCAGTTAAGTGATTTGGCATAGTTTCGTACGGTCATCGAAGCACGGGCTGTTACCGAGGAACGATGCTTATCCGCCTTTTTGGTTGTAATAATGATGACGCCGTTAGCTGCTCTTGACCCATAAATACTGGCCGACGAAGCATCTTTCAATACCTGGATGGATTCGATGTCTTGTGTGGCCAACTCATTCATCCTCTGCGTACTTGGCATTCCGTCGATGATGTATAGGGGACCGCTTCTTTCATTGGCGCTCCGGTTGCCGGCTCCCAGCGTACTGGTGCCGCGGATAAGTACGGTTGCTGCTCCATCGGGAGCGCCGCTGGTTGTGATGAATACGCCGGGGATGCGTCCCTGCAAAGACTGCATGATGTTACTCGAAACACGATTCACCACATCCTCCACCTTCACCACGGAAACAGCTCCCGTCAGGTCTTTTTTCCGCATGGTCCCATATCCGGTTACAACCACCTCGTCTAACTTCTGCAGATCTTCAACCAAGAGGAGGGGAAAGGTTGTTTGTCCGTTCACCCGTATATGTTGTTCGGCATATCCGATATAGGAGACAATCAATTCGGCATTAGGCGATACATTGAGTGAAAATGCGCCGGTCATGTCGGTAATCGTCCCGTTGGTCGTACCTTTTTCATACACATTGGCGCCGATAACAGGACCCAGGTTGTCGGTCACAACACCTTTTACAGGTACTTTGTTTTGCAGTTGAAGATTCAGGTTTGACGGACTTATCAATTGAGGCTCTTTTTTCCGGAGAGAGATGTAATTATTTCCAAACCAATATGTGATATCCGTTTCGCGGAGTGCATCCTGTAATATTTCCGAGATATG
>BNTS01000117.1 GCA_025996775.1 Bacteroidia bacterium
CGTCGAGTAGGACGAGGGAGTTTCACCCTCAGCCTCTCACGGAACCGTACTTGAAAGTCTCCCTTCATACGGCTCTTCTCAAGAAGAACGCTAAACCTTGAAGCCGTAATCCCAATGGACAAAGACTAGTTTATCCATTTTCATAGGCGGGTCAATTTGAATCGGAGAAGGTGGGTCAGTTTGCGTAGGATTTTCCTGTTGCAAAATCAGGCCGTTTATTGTTTATCCGTTTTTTTTGTGTTTCTTTGCAGGCGAATACTAAGGGGTGCTTGTCATCAAGGCAGGCTGAGATTATACCCATAAAACCTGATGCGGGTAATGCCGACGTAGGGATCTATGAATTCTCATATCCACTCCTATCCTATTCAACAACTAACATGTTTAATTGTAAAAAGAATTACGGATGAAAAGTGTATTTTTCTGTGTAGTTTTTGAGTTTTCTATGTAGTTTTCTGGTTGTTTTCTGGTTGCTTTCTCCACAGTTTCAATGTTTTTCTCCACAGTTTTCTGGTTGTTTTCTGTAAAGTTTTCTTCTCTGATTGTTTTTGTGGTATCAAGCATAAAAGTAAATTTTGTTTTGTCGATAGAGGTTTCAAATAGGACTTCATTTCCTGTCTGCTTTTTCCATTGCAGCATTCTGTCAAATCCGTAACCTGCGCTTTCACAAAGTTTTGCTAAACGGAAAAATTTTGCCAAAACCGGATTTCTCGGCAAAGTTTCATCTGTTTTCATCAGTTCCTCAACAGTGCGGGGCAATTTCCCCGGATTTTCAAATTCAATACGGTTGGTAAAAACCCTGATTCGTGGTTTCATCGGACTGAAATGGTCGGAATGAATGAGCAGATTTACCAATGCTTCACGCAAAGCATCTATTTCTTTGGTATCTTCGTGTCCGATTCCCATTTCGCCGATTGTAAGCGGGTTGTTGGCGTAAATTCGCAGGCGTTGAAACAGAACAAAATAGTATTCCAAGAGATTTTCCTGTTCTTCAACTCTGAACGTGTAACGCGGCTCGGCATCGGCGTAGTTTGTAGCAGGAATTTCCAAATAATCAACTCTGAAATCTGAAAAATGGTCGGTTATCGCGGCATTTGTACCCAAAAATAACAGTCCGCCATAAGTCAGTTTTCCATCGGTTACAATTTTCAACCGTTGATTAAACTCGTCATCGTCCATCGTGTTGTAATGCAAGTTTGGATTAAATCCTTTCAGATATTCACGGAAACGCTTGTATGAGGCTTTGTTAAGTGAATCAACCGACGTGCCTTCAACTGCCTTTTCCGACATTGAGCCGAAGGCTTGGTCGCGATAAAGGGCGTTGATTTCAAACTCGCTCGCTTGTTGGTCGCCGCTGCCTGTGCGAATAAAAGTGTTTTGTACACCGTTGAAATACACAGGTTTAATATCGGAAGACGGAATGAAAAACGCCAAAACATTTTTACCGTCAATCTTATATCTCTTTGCCTGTGGCGACAGTTTGATATTAAATTTTGTCTTGGAACGCAACGTTGTAAGCATATCGTTTTCCAATTTTTCAACGTCATCAACACCGACAATGTCAAACGTTTTCTTCTTTTGCGACACCCCGAACACAATCCAGCCTCCCGAAGTGTTGGAAAAAGCAGAAACTGTTTCCCAAACGTCTTTCGGTACGTCTGTACGGGCTGTTTTGTCTTCAAAATTGTCCCATTCTATATCTTGTAAGCGTTGTAATAATTCTTGCTTGTTCATGGCTTGCCGTTTTCTATGTTTTGAGATTCGGACATAAACTTTAAGTTTCTTTTGGATACACTTTGTGATTCGTACTTGCTGCTGCATAAACCGCTACTTTTGGCTTTGATTCGGAATAATTTTGCATGGTTGTAGAAAATAGAGGCATGCTCTTAATGATTCTTTGTTCAATATCAACTTCAATTCCTTCTTCGTTATGATACTCCAATTCCTTTGGAATTATCACGCCTTTTTTAAGTGTTGTTTTCTGTAAAGTTTTCTTCTCTGATTGTTTTTGTGGTATCAAGCATAAAAGTAAATTTTGTTTTGTCGATAGAGGTTTCAAATAGGACTTCATTTCCTGTCTGCTTTTTCCATTGCAGCATTCTGTCAAATCCGTAACCTGCGCTTTCACAAAGTTTTGCTAAACGGAAAAATTTTGCCAAAACCGGATTTCTCGGCAAAGTTTCATCTGTTTTCATCAGTTCCTCAACAGTGCGGGGCAATTTCCCCGGATTTTCAAATTCAATACGGTTGGTAAAAACCCTGATTCGTGGTTTCATCGGACTGAAATGGTCGGAATGAATGAGCAGATTTACCAATGCTTCACGCAAAGCATCTATTTCTTTGGTATCTTCGTGTCCGATTCCCATTTCGCCGATTGTAAGCGGGTTGTTGGCGTAAATTCGCAGGCGTTGAAACAGCACAAAATAGTATTCCCAAAGATTTTCCTGTTCTTCCACTCTGAACGTGTAACGCGGCTCGGCATCGGCGTAGTTTGTAGCAGGAATTTCCAAATAATCAACTCTGAAATCTGAAAAATGGTCGGTTATCGCGGCATTTGTACCCAAAAATAACAGTCCGCCATAAGTCAGTTTTCCATCGGTTACAATTTTCAACCGTTGATTAAACTCGTCATCGTCCATCGTGTTGTAATGCAAGTTTGGATTAAATCCTTTCAGATATTCACGGAAACGCTTGTATGAGGCTTTGTTAAGTGAATCAACCGACGTGCCTTCAACTGCCTTTTCCGACATTGAGCCGAAGGCTTGGTCGCGATAAAGGGCGTTGATTTCAAACTCGCTCGCTTGTTGGTCGCCGCTGCCTGTGCGAATAAAAGTGTTTTGTACACCGTTGAAATACACAGGTTTAATATCGGAAGACGGAATGAAAAACGCCAAAACATTTTTACCGTCAATCTTATATCTCTTTGCCTGTGGCGACAGTTTGATATTAAATTTTGTCTTGGAACGCAACGTTGTAAGCATATCGTTTTCCAATTTTTCAACGTCATCTACACCGACAATGTCAAACGTTTTCTTCTTTTGCGACACCCCGAACACAATCCAGCCTCCCGAAGTGTTGGAAAAAGCAGAAACTGTTTCCCAAACGTCTTTCGGAACGTCTGTACGGGCTGTTTTGACTTCAAAATTGTCCCATTCTATATCTTGTAAGCGTTGTAATAATTCTTGCTTGTTCATGGCTTGCCGTTTTCTATGTTTTGAGATTCGGACATAAACTTTAAGTTTCTTTTGGATACACTTTGTGATTCGTACTTGCTGCTGCATAAACCGCTACTTTTGGCTTTGATTCGGAATAATTTTGCATGGTTGTAGAAAATAGAGGCATGCTCTTAATGATTCTTTGTTCAATATCAACTTCAATTCCTTCTTCGTTATGATACTCCAATTCCTTTGGAATTATCACGCCTTTTTTAAGTGTTGTTTTCTGGAAATCAATCGCAGGTATGGGATTGGGAACATTAAAATATTGCTGTAAATTATCCCAATCGTTATTTCTAATTGTTGCAATATTATTCAGATAAAAACTTACCCAATTTTCGCCAATCTTAAAATTTGGTTTTACTTGCTCTAATTTTTCTTGCGAAATTTCAGCATATTTTTCGTCTAATTCAAAGCCAATATATTGCCGCCCCAACCGTTTTGCAGAAATTGCTGTTGTTCCTGTTCCCGAGAAGGGGTCTAAAACAATATCGTTTACGTCTGTTGTGAGTAAAATTAAACGGTCTAATAAGTGCAAAGGCAATTGACAAGGGTGCGGGTCGCGTTTGGAATTATGCTTAATACGGTGAATATCTGTCCAAACGTCCGAAACCAAAGGACCGAACGGGTGTAGTAAATCTTTTTTCCCGCCGTAATCTTTCCATAAATAGCCCTGTTTTCTGTCGCGTTTGTGCGGGTGGCGAAGTTCATAAATTTTTGCTCCTTTTGCCTCTTTTGTATAAAATAAAATTCCGTAATGAGCCGGTTGTAATGACTTTCCCATTGGTGCTGTCGGAGCGTCCCACGAAATCCAATGTTTGAAATGAGCAAATTTATTTAAGTAAGTAGCGTAAAAAGTGAGCCATTTTGGAATATTGTGTAAAAATATTGAGCCTGTTGGCTTTGTTACACGCACCATTTCGGCAATCCATTTTTCGCACCAATCAAGATACTCCTGAAATTCCAAATTATCCTTATAACTTGTGTATTTTTTTTGCAAATTAAAAGGAGGGTCGGCAAAAGTCATATCTACCGAATTATCGGGAATATTTTTAAATAATTCCAAACAATCGCCCTGTAAAATCTTATTCAAATATTTGTCTATCATTTCTTAAAGGTGTCAATTAAAAGTTTCTCAAATCTTTGTAATTCGTCTTTATGGAATGTAAAAACGTCTTCGTAAGCCGTTACCATTCTCTTTAAGTCGCCTTTTCGAACGTACCAACCAATGCCATCGACAAAGCCTATAAAGATTGCTTTTGGATAATGCTCTTTGATTAAAGCATCAATCGAAATTTCGGTTTTTGATTTGTCTCCCTGACCAGAAGAGGTCGTTGCCAGAAACGAACTTTCGGCAATAATTAACGGATTTTTCTTGTTCGGAATGATAAAATCCATTGTCCGCTTGTTGTCAGGCGCATTGCTGATTAACTCAGTAAGGTCACCCGTTTCGTAAGTTAAACCTAATTTTTCCAACAATTCGGCAACTACAGTTTCTGGGTTATTGCCTTTCATTCCTGAATAACTGCCTTTTTCTTTGTAACGAATGATAGTATCAATCAATTCAGGAATTTCAAATTTGAGTTTGGAAATGCTCAACTTTTTTAACTCAAAAAGCGGAATTGTATTTGCCAAAAATGGGATAGAAGCACCTTCAAAGAAGATATTAACCAATCCTTTACGGAAATATACATTTGTTTGAATTTTCTTCAAAATTGTGCTATCTGACCATTCTTGAATATTGTCGGGATTTTTCTCATTATACCACTTGTCTTTGTAAACAAGTGTATTGAGTTCCGAGTTATCAACAATTCGGATAATCGTTGTCAAGCGTTTCAAATACTCGTTTGAAAAACCTGTCAATGCGAGTAATGCTCGCAATCCATTTTCCTTTTCTTTCAGCAGCCACTCAAAAATTTCTTTTTTAAGTCCTTCGGTTTCCACTTTGTTTTTTACAATCAACAGCGTTTCTTTCAACGAATTGATATAACCCTCGTATCCTTCCTCAAACTTTTGGTTGAAGAAATAAAAGGTGTTTTTCTGTATGACTGTCAAAAATTTATCTTCTACACTTTTCATATTTTATGATTTTTTGAAAATTAGTATATATTCGTCTTTCATTGTATTTCGCATACCTTTAATTGGTTTCAAAATACTTTTAACCAATGGCAAATTATATTTCTTTGCAGAGTCAATAATCGTTTGCTCTAACCGTATTCCTCCTGTTTGATTTGTATTTGAGCCAATTATCATTGCAAAATATTTGTCTTTTTCCAATACTCTTGATATTTCAGCACAAACCTTGTCCATATCGGCAAAATAATTATTCAGTCGCTCGGTTTTGTTTTTACCTTTCAGTCCTATTAAATTTGCTTTCAATACTTTTGTATCATAACCTAAAAACTCTAATTGGTCTTTATCGTTTTCGATATAATCTATTGCAAATGAATAAGGTGGCGAAGTAATCACACAACCAACACTTTCGTTTGCTAAATCTACTTTCAGTGCTTCGGAATTGGTTAAAACTTTAACTTTCCCAATTTTGTTTTGTTTGAAATACGGATTTTTCAAAGTTGATTTTACCGTTTCAATGTAGCGAGGCAAAACCTTGGCAAAAAGTTGCTCGTGATTGGAACGCACAACTCGTTTTGAGTAACCCAAAGCGTCTAACCACGCCAAAAAAGCGAGATTATATATTTTCTGTTTTTCTGCATCTTTTACCTCTGCTATCCGTCTCAAAACATTGCCTTGCTTGAAGAAATCAAATAATTTTTTACCGTCAAATTTCGTTTTTTCTAACAAATCCACATCAATAGTCAACGATTCAAATTTTACTTTTATCATAAATTGACAAAACGGACTGACATCGCAAGCCACTGAATTTATGCCCATTAAAGCCGCCTCAACGATTGCTGTTCCACTGCCCGCCATTGGGTCTAAAATCGTTTCGCCTTTTTCTATCCCCAAAATATTGATAAGTCCTTTGATAAGTTGCGGGTGAAATTTGCCTCGATACGGAAAAAGTCCGTGAGTAGCATAACCTGTTGAAAATTGCCCTTCTTCAAAATACGCCTGTGTTTGTGCTGTTCGGGTTTCGTTAATTGCCTCGTTGTAATTGGAATAGAGCAAGTAATGTTTTGTCGGCTGACTATCAATACTTTTGATAAACGCAGACCTTTCAATAAGTTGCTCTTTTGAAAGGCAGTTAAACTCCAAATAAGCCATTTCAATCTCAAACAATTCATCAACGCTCGGCAAAAGGGTAATGTTGCTGCCGAAGGCAGAAGAAACGAATGAGGGTATGTTGTAAAAATCTTTATTCATCATTTGAATTTTCGTGATTTACATTGTTTTCATCATCAGAGATTGTTTGATTGTCATTTTCCAAAATTTCGGGGACTTCAAAAATCATTGGAACATTTGACTTTAACGCTTTCCCTGCAATAATGGCTTGTCTAAATTTTAATGTTGGCAAAATTTTAGCAATACCATCGCCAAAGTAATTTGCAAGAAATTCGCTACTCGTTTTATCAAATTCTTGAAATGCAATAATCGTATTACATTGTGTTAGAATTGTTTTTGAAACATTTGCAGTTCTTTGTGCAATTACCAATAAACCAACATCGTATTTTCTACCTTGTAATGCAATTTGTGCAATACTATTTAATAATGACAGTGAAGATTTATCAGCAACTCCGACAAAATTCCATTCGGGAATTACCGTATGTGCTTCTTCCAAAACGACACAAATCTTATTTCCAAAACATCTATCAGATTTTGCAATATTAAATAATGCTTTGAATAATTGTTTTGTGTATTCCAATATGCTTGTTGTGTTTGCAACATCAGGTAATTCAAAAATACTAATTTTTTTTGTTGTATCTTCTAAAAAAGATTTTAAGGAATCCGAAAGCGTTGTTTTAATAAAATCATCTGCTTTTTTTAATTTGTCTTTATCTTGTTGATTAGGAAATTTTTCTAATTCATTACTTACCCATTCAAATGTAGTATATAATTTTTGTGTATTTTCATCAGATATTATAGTCGCAGGTTTTAAATCATTAAATTTTTCTTTATATTCGCCTGTAAAATCAATGCAAATAACTTTTACATTGTCGTCTTTTAGATATTCTCTGATTAAATTCCTTGAAAAAATAGATTTTCCTGTTCCTGTAACACCAACAACTGCTGTATGGTGAGTAAGTGCTAAATTTTTATTTATAATAACGGGAAAATTAGTATTAGGTATTTGTCCTATTTTTAATTCCTCACTTGTAATTTCCTTGTTTTCAATTTGCGAGGCAATATAAACAGGGGTATTTATTTCGGGTAACCAGCCAAACGGCTCAAATCTTACTTTTTCGTGTTCCCACATTCCTAATTGTATTGCCTCGCCTACAATTAACCCTGTTTCATTCTTATTTTCTAATTGTTCTATTTTTGTCAAACCATTAATTATTTGATAATAAATAGTTTTATCTTTTATTTTAACTTCTAAAAGTTGTCCTTCTTGAATGGTTATTTTGGAATTATAAATAAACTTTATTTTTTCAATAGTAGAATTTTCGGCAATTATTCCAACAAACTTTTCCAAATATTCAGTTTTTGATTTTTCTTTAATCTTATAAACTACATCTTTTGTGAAACTTTCAATATCATTATTTTTATCAAATAAATTATCTATTTCGCTTGTTGTAAGCACTTTAATCCATTGTTGGTCGTTGAGAAAATAAGCATCTAAAATCAACCCTTTACGAATTTTCTTTTCATCATCCATAGAATAAACAAACTCAACAAAATCGAATAATGATATTTTTTCTTTCCGTTCGACAGATAGTTTAACAAGCAGTGTATTTTTTGACTGAACGCCAAAAATAAGCCCTAATGAATTTTCTTGCTTTACATTTTCTTTTTTATCAAATAATTCACTAATAATTTTTGCTATTTGCGGAATATTCAAAATCATAAAAAGCACCCAATAAATCAATAGTGCGTTGAATGCGTTGCTATTAATACCAAATTTATTTATTGCCCCCCATAAGAAAAACGCAGAAAATAAAGTTTCAGGTTTGCCGATTTCTCTATTTAGTTTTGAAAAAAAGCGAGTTAGGCTGTTTTCTTTTGGTAAAGATTTATTCCTAATCCACATTAAAATATAACTACTTATTGCCAAATAAAATACAATACCTAAAAAGACAAAAAATAACCAATTACGATATTCTGTTTGTACAAGCAACAATGATATTCCTGCTGTAACTGCATTTACAAAGACATTACTATCTTTTGAAAAATGAGGTTGGTCTATTAGAGAGAGTAAGATTAGCAATAGAAAACCTGACGAAAACCAAAAATCATTTAGCAAAAAATCAAAATTTCCTGAAACAAAATAGCCTACTAATACTAAAAGTATTAATGCTATTCCTAAAAATATTAAACGCTGTTTGCTATTCATATTTTTATTTCTTAATATTTTCTTTTGCGATATTCAACACCTTATTAGACAGTTCTTTTTCGCTTACCACCATTGCTGTAACTTGGTCAGCAAGCCAAAAGGTTAAAAGTTCTTCATAATCGGCTTGTAAAAATTCCGCAATAACAGGAATATACTCTTTCCTTGCTCGCCGCTCGCCTTTTTCTATTTTGCAATAAGAGGCGGTGTCAATATCCAATGCGGCAGCCAATTTTCGCAATGGCAACCCCTGTTCTTTTCGTAACTGTTCTATTCGTTCATTAAACATCATATCTTTGAAGTTTATTGTTTTGTAATTTTATGGCAAAGATACAACTTATTTCGGAATTGATGCTTTGTTGTTGAAAACTTTTAGGGGGAAAAGTGATTAACAGTATGATATATGAATTATTTTTCACAACCCCATTCCTTTCCCCTGCTTGATACTTATCCCTATCCCTTTCAAAAACTCCTGTTTTTTCGTTCTAAACCAATCGTAAACGTCTAAACTGTCAATATTTAAACGAAGTTTCCCTTTTTCTTTCGGATTTTCGTCAATCATCATTTGGGATTGGTCGGCTTTGAATGATTGATTATGTTCGGGCGAATACAGGTTTCCACTGACAATCATTCTTTTGCCTGCCAGCAGTTCCTTGATTAAATTTGTACCCAATCGAATTTTCTCGCAAAGTCGTATGATAAACAGTTTTTCCTTTATCTCCGGGAAATAATCAAAAATCTTGTCTATGATTTTCTGCTTTTCTTCGATTTTGGTTTCGTAGTTTTTAATAATCTGCTGTTTTTCAGACTTTTCATTATTCAGTTTAATTTCAAGATTTTGGATTTGGGTGTTCAATTCGGCATTTTCCTGTTCTATGCGTTTTGTTTTTGAACCTGTGAACAAATCGCCGATTGATTCTTTGATACGTTCCTTATTCGCCTGACTTTTAAGTTTGTTCAATTCCTTTTGTTCGGTGGTCTTTTGTACTTCTAATACGGAATTTTCTTTTTTCAGGTCTTCATTCTTAAGATGTAAGTCCCTGTAAAACTGTTGTGTGGATACATGTCGTGCCTCTGAACCTTCAATACCGCGATGCAAGCCGTATTTATTCATTGTTTCGGCGTAACTGTCCTGATACGCTTTCAGTTTGTTTCGCGCCATCACATCATCGGCACAAAGTCGGGCGGAATTGGCATTTTTCTTTTTATACTTCTTTTTGGTTTCGGGTTGTTCATTTTTTGCTTTCCGCCTTTCGCCTGTTACGATTGGCACAACGGTTGCGTGTAAATAATAATTGAAAAGTAGTCCACTTAGTAATTGAAAAGTATCCCACTAAGTGTCTCGTTGTAGAGTTGGTAAAGATATTTACTATTCATTAGACTGCAACATTTTTTGAGTTTCTTTAACAC
>BNTS01000118.1 GCA_025996775.1 Bacteroidia bacterium
GATTATATATTGTCTTATCAGGCCATTTGTATTTTCATTGAGACCTCTTTCCCAAGAAGAATAAGGATGTGCAAAATAAAAATCCGCTTTCAGTTTTTCAGCGATATATTCATGTTCTGCAAACTCGGAACCATTATCAGAGGTAATGGTATGTACCGTATCTTTGTATGCGAATAAAAGTCTGGCGGCAACTTTAGAGAGAGGAAGCGCCTGTTTGCCCATGGAGAGTTTCTCCATCAGAAGAAATCCCGTCAGGCGTTCGGTTAGAGGTAGAACATCCTACACAGCAAGCGGATTTTGGAAAAACGGGGTAATTTGACTGATTGTCAGTGAAATATGCTGTATTATGTGTTGTTTTTCCATCGATGGAAAACACGTTTTAAGCAGAACTTATGCCGATTTTGAAGCATTATACCATATAAATCAAACAGATGCATTCTTTGTTACAAGAGCAAAATCTACAATGAAATACGAGGTTATTGAGCAAAATTTCAACATTGACCAAACCACAGGTTTGAGAACAGACAAAACCGTAATGCTAACGGTAGTAAAGTCAAAAAAACTTTATCCCGAGAAATTGCGTTTAGTCGAGTTTTACGACAGCGAAAACGATGAATTGCTCGTTTTTCTGACAAATAATTTTGAAGTATCTGCACTTGAAGTTGCCAAATTGAAAAGAAGTTACGGAAAAGTTGCCAGATCGGTTCAAATTTAGTAACTTTAAACTTTGAATTGCCTGAGCCGTATGCGGTGAAAGTCTCATGTACGGTTCTTGCAGGGGAAAGCGGCAGTAATGCCGCTGACCTACTGAGTTATTTGAAAGAACTATGAAATACTAAGCAAATTATGGAAAATTGAAGGTTTCCAAATCATTACCTAAAGTCTTAGGATAAATGCAGCAACTCTTTTATTATTAGATGCTTGAAGCTTTGTCAGTCTTATTTGTTGACAAAGAGTTTGTTTTAACAGTAATTAACAGGCAAACGTCATATCCCCCTTGCTCGGCGTAGCGTCCTTGATACGTCGTTGTATTCGGGGGGGATATACCTTAAATTCCCCGGATTTCTTAAATTCCTTAAATTCTTTTGAATCCTTCGAGAATTTATCCTTACTTTTGTGTTTCAAAATGGTATGAAGCATGTATAAGGATTTGTTTAGGCTGGTTATTGATATTATTTCCAAGCCGGGGAAGACCTGGAAGGAATTGGCGGAGAAGGAAGAAGTGGGAGATCTTTTCTTGTCACGCTTTGTGTATCCGCTAATTGGGTTGGTTGCGATAGCTGCTTTTCTGGGCATCTTGCTTACGGAAAAGAAATTCAATGTGGAGCTGGCCATGAAGTCGTCCATCAAGGCGGCAGTATCTGCCTTCGGAGGCTTTCATCTGGCTGCTTACTTGCTGAACGAGATAGGGAAAAACTATCTGGGGAGGGCGGACAACCTGAAGCGCTGTCAGCTTTTTACAGGGTATGCTTCGGCAGGTATGTTTGCTCTCAATGCCGTACTGAGCTTAGTGCCTACTGCCGACTTTTTCTTCCTGCGCATATTCTTGTTATATACTGTATACATCGTGTGGGAAGGCGCCGGACCTTATATGGGCGTAGATGAAAAGGGACAGCTACGCTTTGTAACCATAGCTTCTATCCTGATTATCGGCCTGCCGGAACTGATTGGAGGCGCCCTCTTCTTACTGATGCCGGGCTTCAGGGGTATATAAAACAGACTGAAAAATGAAAGAGAAAATAAGTAATTCCATACAGATAAAGAATAAGCGGGCTACTTTTGACTACGAGTTGATTGACACCTATACGGCCGGTATTGTGCTGACCGGAACGGAAATTAAATCCATCCGCTTAGGAAAAGCAAGCTTAGTAGATACCTACTGCTTGGTAGAGCGAGGCGAACTATGGGTGAAGAATATGTACATTGCCGAGTATTTTTACGGTACGTACAATAACCATGTAGCTCGTCGCGACCGTAAACTGCTGCTTAACAAAAAGGAGTTGAAGAAGATAGACAGCGCTGCCAAGAATGTAGGTTTCACGATTATCCCCGTCCGCCTCTTCCTTAACGACCGGGGGCTGGCGAAGCTGGTCATAGCCGTTGCCAAAGGAAAACGGGAATACGACAAACGAGAGTCCATCAGAGACCGCGACGACAAACGCGAAATAGACAGGGCCTTTAAACATTAAAAGAGCATGAAGACGATAGCCCTCAGGATATGGAAATGCATCAAACAGGCTTTACCCAAAGCGGGAAAGACGTGTTTGTGGCTGCTGAAGATTATACTACCAATCTCCTTGCTGGTTCGCTTATTGCAATATTCGGGCTTGTTGGACAAGTTCTCTGCTTTGCTGGAGCCGGTATTTTCCCTTATCGGTCTGCCGGGAGAGACGGCTATTGTGTTTATTACCAGTGTATTTTGTCCGCTATATGCACCTATCGCCCTCATTACCTCGATGGCTATCGGTGTGAGGGAGGCAACGATACTGGCCTTGATGTGCCTCGTATCCCACAATCTGATTGTAGAATCGTCGGTACAGGCCAAGACGGGGTCTCATTTTTGGGAGATGACCATTCTGCGCCTCGTGATGAGCTTTGTGATTGCCATGTGCCTCAACTGGATAATGCCTCAGGGCGACTGGGGAACGGTGGGCGTAACTGCCAGTGCAGATTCCTACACCGGCATTTGGGACGTGTTCGTTCTCTGGTTTGTGAGTTCGATGAAGCTGGTCATTACCATTGGGCTGATTGTTACTTCGCTGATGATACTGCACTACGTGCTTGAGGAGTTCAATCTGATGCGTGGGCTGTCCAAGGCGCTGGCTCCGCTGATGACGGTATTCGGTCTGCCGAAAGATACAGCCTTCCTTTGGCTGGTAGGTAATCTGGTAGGGCTGGCTTATGGAGGGGCTATCATGGTGGAACAGGTAGAAGAAAAGAAACTGTCGTACAAGAACGGCAATCTGCTGAACTACCATTTGGCCATCAGTCACTCGCTGCTTGAAGATACGATTATTTTTGTAGCCATCGGTATCCCGGCCTTGTGGATTATCGTAACCCGTCTGTTTTTTGCGGCAGCCGTAGTATGGCTTCGCCGCGGATATAATCATATATATGTATTACAAAAGAAGAAATATGTTACATGAATAGAGAAACATTTATACAACTGCTCAACGAGCGAATCCTTGTTCTCGATGGAAGCATGGGAGCCTTGATACAGACTTTCAAACTAACTGAAAAGGACTTTCGCGGAGAACGTTTTGCAGACTTTCCCGGACAATTGCAAGGCAATAATGACTTGCTCAGCATCACACGCCCGGACACCATCCGCTCCATCTATACAGATTACCTGAACGCCGGAGTCGATATATTCTCCACCAACACATTCAATGCCAATGCCATCTCGCAGGCAGATTATAATACACAGACATATACCCGAGAGATGAATGTAGCTGCCGCACGACTCGGTCGCGAGGCTGCCGAAGCCTATATGGCTACCCATCCGGGGGGACGCCAAGTATTCATAGCCGGCTCAATAGGGCCAACGAACAAAACGGCCTCGATGAGTCCCGATGTAAACGACCCCGCCTATCGCTCCATAACGTATCAGGATCTGTATCTTGCCTACAAGGAACAGGCCGATGCCTTGATAGACGGAGGAATAGATATCTTTCTGCTCGAAACCGTATTCGATACGCTGAATGCAAAGGCAGGCTTGGAAGCCATCGAAACATCTCTGAAAGAGAAAGGGCTGGATCTGCCCATCATGCTCTCCGTTACCTTATCGGCACAGGGAGGACGTACGTTCTCGGGGCAGACCTTGTCTGCTTTCCTGGCTTCGGTACAGCATATACACCTCACAACCGTCGGCCTGAATTGTTCCTTTGGAGCAGCCGATATGCTACCCTATCTGCGTGAACTGGCCAAGGAAGTTCCTTGCCACATCAGCGCCCATCCCAATGCCGGACTGCCCAACAGCTTCGGCACATACGACGAAACGCCCGAGATGATGGTCGGCCATCTACAACCTTTTGTAGAGGAGGGCTTGATAAATATTCTGGGAGGCTGCTGCGGCACCACCCCTGCACATATTGCCCTTCTGCCGGGTTTAGTAAGAAAAGGGAAACCTCATGTTCCCGTAGAAAAAGTAGATTCCCTCAAACTCTCTGGCCTTGAATTGCTGGAGATAACACCCGAAAAAAACTTTGTCAATATAGGCGAGCGATGCAATGTAGCCGGTTCGCGCAAGTTTCTCCGCCTGATAAAGGAGGGGAAATATGAAGAAGCCCTCGTCATAGCCCGTAAACAAGTAGAAGACGGCGCCCAAGTGATAGACATCAATATGGACGACGGTATGCTCGACGCAGAGAAAGAAATGACTACCTTCCTCAACCTGATAGCTTCGGAACCTGATATAGCGCGCGTCCCCATCATGGTAGACTCGTCGAAGTGGGAGGTGATTGAAAGTGCCTTGATGTGTATTCAAGGCAAGAGCATCGTAAACTCCATCAGCCTGAAGGAAGGGGAAGAGGCTTTCCTTAACCATGCCAAACGCATTCGGCAATTAGGAGCCGCCACCATCGTGATGGCCTTCGACGAGAAGGGACAGGCTGATACCGCTGAACGCAAGATAGAGGTTTGCAGTCGCGCCTATCACCTATTAGTAGACAAGGCCGGATTCGACCCCCAAGATATTATCTTCGACCCCAATGTGCTGGCCATAGCAACCGGTATGGAAGAACATAACCGCTACGGCCTCGACTTTATCCAGGCTGTTGAGTGGATCAAGCAAAACCTGCCCGGCGCCAAGGTAAGCGGCGGAGTGAGCAACCTCTCGTTCTCATTCCGGGGCAATAACTTCGTGCGCGAATCTATGCACGCTGTTTTCCTCTATCACGCCATCGGCAAAGGGATGGATATGGGGATCGTGAATCCCTCTACCTCCATCACATACGAAGATATAGAACCCAGCTTCCGCACCTTGCTGGAAGACGTTATCCTCTTCCGCCGCCCCGAAGCAGCCGAAGAACTGATTACTTATGCCCAGAACCTGAATGTGGAAACGCCGGAGGTAGTGGCTCAACAAGAGGCCTGGCGAACCGCTCCCTTGGAGGAACGCCTGGAGTATGCCCTGAAGAAGGGAATAACCGACTTCTTAGAGGAAGATTTAACGGAAGCCCTCCAAAAATACGCTCGCCCCGTAGATATTATTGACGGTCCGCTAATGAGCGGGATGAATAAGGTAGGCGAGTTATTCGGAGCCGGGAAGATGTTTCTTCCGCAAGTAGTAAAGACGGCGCGAACCATGAAGAAGGCCGTAGCCATCCTGCAACCTGCCATTGAAGCATCAAAGACATCTGCAGCTTCGAGCAAGGCAGGCAAGGTGATCTTTGCCACCGTAAAAGGCGATGTACATGATATAGGTAAGAACATCGTCTCCATCATCCTCACTTGCAACAACTATGAGGTGATAGACCTGGGTGTTATGGTGCCTGCCGATGTGATTGTGAAAGCGGCTATCGAGGAGAAACCAGACTTGGTTTGCCTCTCCGGCCTCATCACTCCTTCACTGGAGGAGATGGTGCATGTAACGGAGGAACTTCAGCGAGCCGGACTAACCATCCCCGTCTTGATAGGTGGAGCAACAACCTCAAAACTGCATACTGCCGTCAAGATAGCCCCGCATTACAACTATACGGTCGTACACGTGCTTGATGCCTCACTTGCTCCCATAGTAGCTTCCAAACTGTTACACCCTGCCACTCGGCAGCCTTTCATTGACGATCTGAATGAGGAATACGAGAAGCTGCGCCTTTCCATGCAAGACAAGAAAGTAGATTTGGTTTCCCTATCCTACGCCCGCCAACATCCCATTCAGTTGGATTGGAAGAGTTACCAACCGACAAAGCCTGCTCAAGAGGGTGTCCAGGTTATACCCTTTATCCTGATTGAAGAGATTCAACCCTACATAAACTGGAAGTTCTTCTTCGCTGCCTGGGGATTGAGCGGACAATATGCCGAAATAACAGGGATACATGGTTGCGATGCCTGCCGCGCCCAGTGGCTGGCTGCCTTCTCCGAAGACGAGCGGCCCAAAGCCTCCGAAGCAATGCAGCTCCATAAAGACGCTGTCCGACTGCTCAACCGCCTCGTAGAGATGAAAGCCGAATATTGCCGGGCCGTCTATGGCTTCTTCCCTGCCAACAGTGAGGGCGACAATATTGTACTTCAGAACGGTACCTCTTTCCCCATGCTGCGCCAACAAGCTAAGAAGAAAGATGAAGATATCTATAAATCACTATCCGATTTCATTATCCCTAAATCGGAAGGACGCACCGACTACATCGGCTTCTTTGCCGTAACAGCTGGAGCAGGAGCCGACTATCTGAAGCATAAGTTTGAAGCGGAGGGTGACACCTACTCCTCCATGCTGCTACAAAGTCTGTCAGACCGCCTTGCCGAAGCTACTGCCGAATACCTGCACGAGAAGGTACGCCGCGAGTACTGGAGCTATGCACCCGATGAATCGCTCAGCTTCCCCGACTTGTTGCGCGTGAAGTATCAGGGGATACGCCCCGCCGTAGGTTATCCGTCCATTCCCGACCAATTGATGAACTTTGAAGTGGATAAGATCCTCAATTTTTCTCAAATAGGAATTACGCTGACCGAAAACGGAGCCATGTATCCAACTGCTTCTGTGAGTGGCCTCTATTTTGCACATCCCGATTCGTCGTACTTCATGATAGGAGCAATTGACGAGGATCAGTTGGCAGACTATGTGCAACGACGCGGAATTAGCGAAGCAGATGCCCGTGCCGTATTGAGTAAAAACGTAGAATAACAGAAATGATAAGCTTTATTGACTTCTGTGATTATACCGGCACCTTTGCTTTTGCAATCAGCGGTATACGACTTGCCTCAGCCAAGCAGTTCGACTGGTTTGGTGCCTACGTGGTGGGTATTGTTACCGCTGTAGGAGGCGGTACGGTGCGCGATATCCTGCTTAACTCAACGCCCTTTTGGACGGAGCAACCCTCGTACTTGATTATTTCAGGGCTTGCCCTTTTGTTTGTTATTGCCTTCAGGAAGTATCTGGTAACGCTGGATAATACCTTTTTTATTTTCGATGCGATCGGGCTGGGCTTGTTTGTGGTGGTGGGTGTGGAGAAGACGCTATCATTCGGCCATCCCATGTGGGTGGCTATCGTGATGGGTACTATTACCGGTTCGTTTGGAGGTTTGATACGCGACATACTGATCAATGAAGTTCCGCTTATCTTCCGTAAAGACATTTATGCGCTGGCTTGTCTGGGTGGAGGCTTGGTTTATTGCGGCTGTATGATGCTATCTTTTCCGCCAACACCAACTCAGTTTGTATCAGCGCTTAGTATTTTTCTCATACGTGTAGTTGCAGTAAAATATCATATAAGTGTACCGGTTTTGAAAGGAGAAGAATAAATTTTGATTACCTTTGCATCTCAATGATGGGAAACACATATATAAAATCGAAAGCTTCCATCCTGCTTATATACACAGGTGGAACGATTGGAATGATTGAAAACCATGAGACCGGTGCCTTGGAATCCTTCAATTTTCAGCATCTGAAAGATAATATGCCGGAACTGAAAAAGTTGGGCTATGCCGTATCAACATATCAGTTTGACCCTCCGGTAGACTCCTCAGACATGGGGCCTGACGGATGGAAGAAAATAGTAGAAATCATCTCTGCCAACTATCATCTATACGATGGTTTTGTGGTGCTTCACGGAACCGATACCATGTCATATACGGCCTCGGCGCTCAGTTTTATGCTCGAGAATCTGGGAAAGCCCGTTATCCTGACCGGCTCGCAACTGCCTATCGGTGTTTTGCGTACCGACGGAAAGGAAAACCTGATTACAGCCATTGAGATAGCTGCCGCCCAAGAGAACGGTGTGCCTATTGTACCCGAAGTATGCATCTTCTTTGAAAGCACCCTGCTGATGGGAAACCGTACGCGCAAGATAAATGCAGACAACTTCAATGCCTTCCGCTCGTACAACTATCCTGCCTTGGCTACTGCAGGCGTGCATATCCGTTACGACGTGCAGCAGATATATCGCCCCGTATTGCCCAAACCTTTGCGGGTGCATTACGAGATGGACAGAAATATAGCCATACTGAAGATATTCCCCGGTATGTCATCCCAAGTCATTGAGAGCATCCTAACCATCCCCGGCCTCAAAGGCGTGGTGATGGAGACCTTCGGAAGCGGAAACGCACCCCGGAAGGAATGGTTTCTGAAGATGCTGAAAGAAGCCGTGGACAGGGGTATTGTGATCGTTAATATTACCCAATGCGTAGGCGGAAGCGTGGAAATGCACCGTTACGATACAGGTAAACAGTTGCTCGAAGCTGGTGTGGTGAGCGGGTATGACAGCACGACAGAAAGCGCCGTTACCAAACTCATGTACCTCTTTGGACAGGGCATGAGCACGGAGGAAGTGAAGGAACACCTTAGTTGTTCGCTCATAGGCGAAGTGACCATCCCCGATAAATAAATGTGTAGTATGAAATTATCTTTTCTAAGTTTGGCGAGTGGAAGCAGTGGAAACTGCTATTATTTGGGAACACCTGAATATGGGATGTTGATAGATGCCGGCATTGGTATACGTACCATCCGGAAGGTGCTAAAAGAGAATCAGATTGATTTTGAGCGTATCATGGCCGTACTGGTAACCCATGATCATGCCGACCATATCAAGACAGTAGGCTGCTTAGGCGAAAAATACAATATCCCCATCTATGCTACTGAGGCCGTACACAACGGGATAGTCAATAGCCGGTATGTAGAAGAGAAACTGGGCGCTTCGCGCAGGATTATTGAAAAAGAAAAGCCCTTCACACTTCGTGATTTCCGGATAACCGCCTTTGAAGTGCCCCACGACAGCACCGACAATGTAGGCTATTACATCCAACATCCTGCCTTTGCAGAACACACCTTCACCTTCGCCACAGATGTAGGCCATATCACAGAAACCGTGAGCGACTATATGAGTCGCGCCAACCACCTGATCATAGAAGCCAACTACGAAGAAGCCATGCTCCGCGATGGCTCTTATCCCCAGTTCCTGAAAGACCGCGTATCCAGCCCCACCGGCCATTTGAGCAACCAAGAAACCGCCGAGTTCCTGGCTACCCACTACCACCCGCACCTGAAAGACATCTGGCTATGCCACCTCAGCCGCGACAACAACCACCCCGAGCTGGCTCGCAAAACCATAGACGACCGACTTTTCCACGAGGGCATCCGCGTAGGCAAAGACGTAACCCTAACTCCCCTAAAGCGCAACACCCCCTCCGACCTCTACCTCTTCAGCGAAGAAGGCGTAGAAGAAACATCATAATATATTGGAGGCATCCTCAAAAAAAGTAAATCTTTGTATCTCCTGTTTTCCGCCCCTCCCTTTTCACACTCCCGTTCTTGAGATGCATGGTAAAAGTCATCAAGTCAAATTTAATGTGTTTAATCCCAAACACAGTCCTGTTAATTAATTAACGTCAGTTCGACCTAAGCGACTAATTTAAGTTTATCTGTATCAATAATATCCAGATTAATCGAAAGTTTTTTAGGCATAAGATTATAAGCAATAAGGCCTGAAATCAAGTTTGAGATAAAGTTTGCGAAAGAGCGATGCCTGGTATGTTCAATTTGGCAGATGTTTTTCAACTGGTCGTTAATAGTTTCAATGATAGCCCGTTTCCTCAAAATAATTTTGTCGTGAATGAGCATCAGGGCATTCTTCATATTCTTTTTCAGTTTGGTAATCAGATGGATATTATCCACAAAAAGCATATCGAACAAGTTTTGCGAAATATATCCCCTGTCGGCAAAAAGTTTACCAAATATTTTTTTCATGGAAACGTTTGTCTTTCAATGGCTCGCAATCA
>BNTS01000119.1 GCA_025996775.1 Bacteroidia bacterium
AGCAGGTCAATTCCGCGAATAGCCGCTTTAATACCGGCAGCATCCCCATCGTATAACACCGTGATATTATCTGTAAAGCGATGAATGATACGTATTTGACCCTGCGTTAAAGCCGTTCCTGACGAGGCCACCACATTCTCAATCCCGGCTTGATGCATGGAGATAACGTCGGTATAGCCTTCCACCAAGAAGCATCGTTTTTCTTTTACAATGCTCTGTTTGGCAAAGAAAATCCCGTATAGTTCATTGCTTTTATGGTAGATTTCGCTTTCAGGCGAGTTCATGTACTTAGCCGTTTTCTCGTCCTTCTTCAAAACACGGCCTCCGAAGGCTACAACCTTGCCGCTAAGCGTGTGTACCGGAAACATCACCCGTCCGCGAAAACGATCGTTCACTCCGCCATTGTCGTAAGCAATTACCAAGCCCGTTTTTTCCAAATACTCCTTTTTATATCCTGCTTTTATAGCTGCCTGATAAAGAGCGTCACGGGCATCGAGGCTGTATCCCAATTGAAACTTCTTGATTGTATCGTCACGGAACCCCCTTTCCCTGAAATAGCGCAAGCCGATACTCGACCCTTCCTGGTGTTCAATTAGCTGGGTGGTGAAATACTTCTGCGCCCAACTATTTACGATCATCATGCTCTCCCGGTCTCCCTGCACCTGCTTTTCCTGTTCGGAGAGTTCCCGTTCCTGTATGTCTATACTGTATTTTTTCGCAAGGTAGCGAAGAGCTTCGACATACGTAACCTGCTCATGCTTCATAATGAAATGCACAGACGTTCCTCCCTCGCCACAGGCAAAGCACTTACAGATATTCTTTGCCGGTGACACATAGAAAGAAGGCGATTTGTCTGCATGAAATGGACATAAGCCCACAAAGTTTACGCCGCGTCGGCGCAAAGAAACAAAGTCGGATACCACATCCACGATGTTAGCCACATCCAGTATCCTATCTATAGTTGGTTGATCAATCATTCGTCATTTACACTTTCCACCAACAAAAGTAACGATAATATTTGGCTTCCGCAAACAAGCGCAAAACAAGTAAAAATCTCTTGAGAAGAAATATCAAGCATCGTATTCTTTTTTATGTCAAACACCGAAAATTTCATACCCTTTGGAGCTAAATTCCACATGAAACCCAATCCTCTCTTACCTTTATACAGGCACTGATTGGAAGAAATATAATAAGTATAAGCATTGTATTTATTTTATATACTTATCATATAATATATTATTTTTATATTGTTTATAGCTATATTTAGTATATGTTTTTGTAGTTATTCATATTCAGTATATATTATTATATTAAAATTATTATATAAATATATAATATATAATTATTTTATTGATTTATAGTATATATTAAATTATTTAATCATTTTATATAATATTATTTTTTTAATTGTTTTATCATAGTTTATTAGTAAAATAAGAGTGTCCTATCTAAAAGATTATTATTTTAATTTAATATATATTATTTAAGACTTCATATTGTCCCAAGATTTCTTTGATTCATTTTGAGAGGATAATTGGAAAAATTTATATCTTTGTGAGTGTGTAATAAAAATTTAATGTTATGAAGTACGTATATATCTTTTTATCATTGCTCGTTTTTGCTAATTGTAATGGACAGAAAAACAACAGTGCGGAAACGAATGGTGCAGCTAAGGAGCCGACTGCGTTTCAACTGCCAACTATCCCCAACTTGCTTACACGGTCCGAAGACAGGGCAGCGTACCTCGTGCAACATTATTGGGATAATTTCGATTTTTCGGATACGGCCTATATACATTTACCGGCCATATCGGAACAAGCATTTGTAGATTATATCGACGTATTGCCGTACGTGCCCTTGCAGATTGCCTCGGAATCCATCAAAGATATGCTGAAGCAGGCAGAGGCTGATAAAAAAGTCTATCGCTATTTCACGGATCTGTACGAGAAGTATCTGTACGACGCCAACTCACCCATGCGCAATGACGAATTTTATATCCCGGTTCTGGAAGCAGAGCTGGCTTCTCCTCTGACTGAAGAAAAGATTCGTCCGGCAGATTTATTACAAATGGCAAAAAAGAACCGTGTCGGTCAATCTGCAACAAACTTCAGTTATACGCTTACCAATGGACAAAAGGGCGCTTTGCATACACTTAAAAGCCTCTATACATTGTTATTCTTTTACAACCCCGGCTGCCATAATTGTCAGGAAGTAACTCAGCAGTTGCAAACCTCACCTGTTGTCAACTCTTTCCTCAAAAATCATACACTTACAGTTTTAGCGGTCTATACGGATGAAGATCTGAAAGCATGGAGAGATTACCTTCCCAACATGCCGAAAGAATGGACGGTAGCTTATGATGATAAAAAGGCGATCCTCGAAAATGATCTTTATGACTTGAAGGCAATACCTTCGCTGTATTTACTCGATGGAGACCAAAAAACTGTTATTTTAAAGGATGTTGACTTCGCTCAGGTCGAAAATTTCTTCAAAAGCAAACTGGCCGAAAAGTAACGACAAATAATCGACAAATAATTCAGTCATAGTTTATTATAGAAACATCGACAAGAAGCCAACCTGATACAATGATGGGACAAAGATTAAATTCCTACCTCTACTATTTGGGAGTATAGAGAAAAGACTTAGTAGTTAAATAAATTTAAAAACATTTTTTTCCTTCCAGGAAACTATGTCGTAAAACATAAAATCTGTATCTTTGCACTGTGTTTTTCATGGTATTTAGATTTAAGGTTAGCAATAAAGATTGGTTGTCGTGATGACAACCTTTTCTTTTTTATAGACCGCCCTCCCTTGTCATTGATAAACAAGGGAGGGCGTTTTGTGTTATTAAAAGCCTAATATCAATTCGTCACCAGGACGCATATCTATGGTTAACAGGCCGTTGGAGACAGGGAGGGAAATGGGCTTTTGATTTAAGCGAATGCTAAGTTGGCCGGAATTTTCAGGTAGCTTTATTTGATAGGTGTAGGCTGTGATGGAATGAAGGGTGGCTTCTGTAAGCAGACCTTTTTTCCATTGAGCCGAAACCTCAGCTCCGCCATAAACCTTTAGACCTTTAAAACTGCCATTCGGCCAGGCTTCGGGCAAAGCAGGGAGGAGTTCAATCTTTCCTGTTTGACTTTGTACCAGCATTTCAGCAATTCCTGCGGTAGCTCCAAAGTTTCCATCAATCTGGAAAGGGGGATGCGAACAAAATAGGTTTGGATAACTACCGCCACCTTCGCCGTTATACTTTGTTTCTCCTGTTTTGATGGCGGGAGCCAGCAGGTCACATAGAAGTTTGTAAGCGTGGTCGCCATCATGAAGACGTGCCCAGAAGTTAATTTTCCATGCCATCGACCAACCGGTGCTTCTATCGCCTCTTCCTTCCAATGATTTACGTGCTCCTTCGGCCAGTTCAGGAGTACGCTCTACCGATATTTCGTTGCCGGGATAAAGGCCATAGAGGTGGGATACGTGTCGGTGATGAGGCTCTGCTTCCTGGTAAGGCTCAAGCCATTCCATGATGCGGCCATCTTGACCTATAGTGGTGGGCATCAGGCGAGAGCGCTTGTCCGTTAGTTCGTTGATGAAGTCGGCATCTCTTCCAAGAATGGTAGCGGCTTCGATGGTATTGGTGAAAAGTTCACGCACAATCTGGTTGTCCATGGCTGAACCTGCAACAATACTAATTTTCTGATCGTTAAACAGAAAAGCATTCTCAGGCGAAGTCGTAGGAGCAGTGACCAAGTATTTGCTGCGAGGGTCTTCCACCAGCATATCGGTGAAGAAGAGGGCAGCGCCTTTCATCACGGGGTACACTTCAGCCAGATAAGTTTTATCTTGCGTGTAAAGGTAATGGGTATAAAGATGTTCACAAAGCCAGGCTGCAGAGGTGTTGGTAGCACCCCAGGAGGGATGCTCGCCGGGAGCCGTAAATTCCCAGACGTTTCCTAAGATATGCGTCACCCATCCGCGAGCATTGTAGTAAACCCGTGCCGTTTGTTCACCGCTGGTTACCTGGTGTTTTGTCCACTCTATCATAGGGAGATGAAGCTCGGAGAGATTGGTAACTTCTGCCGGCCAAAGATTCATTTGCAGGTTGATATTCAGGTGGTAGTCACCATTCCAGGGCGTCCGTATAGTTCTAGCCCAAAGACCCTGCAGGTTGGGAGGAAGCAAACCCGGACGAGTAGACGATATAAGCAGGTAACGACCGAACTGAAAATAAAGACTTATGAGAGCAGGATCATTCTTATCTTGATAGAAGGCGTCGAGGCGCTTGTTTATAGGCCAATTAACCCTTTCGTTACGACCCAGATTGAGGCTGGCACGGTCAAATAGTTTGCTATAAGCGGCTATATGTTCTTTCTTTAGAACGCTGAATTCCTTCTTTGCGGAGGCTTCAAGCAGGGAAACAATTTCTGATTCTACATCCTTTCCAAAATAATCAGTCGCCATGCTGACTAAGAGTACAGCTTCGGATGCATTTTGCACTGAAACGCTTGTATCAGAAGCCGATAGACTTCCGCCTTTAGGTAGAAGGATACGTACACGAGCGCCGTATTTCATACCTGCTCCATCCGTTCCATTATTAAGTTGGCCCATCATGACGAGATCTTTTCCGCTTGTGGATATGGTATATCTTTCAGGACGATTCATACCGACAGAGAAGTTGAGAGCATTATTAACATCTGCTGAAAGATGAATCACGCCCAAGTCGCCACTAAAAGAAGTAAAAGCTTCACGGGTATAGTTTACACTACCCTTTTTGAACGAAAGGGTAGCCGTTGCATCCTGCAGATTCAACTCACGTATATAGGACGAGACGGAATCATTGGATTCGCGCAAGTAGGTGTAATTCAGGACTAAGTTCCCCAATAGCTGGTAGGTTCCGAAAGGAACATTTGCTCCGTTTCCGTTTCCGCTGCCTACACCTTTACACACAAAAGTTTCGTACATAAGGGCTTGTGCCTCATCGTTGCGACCGTCGAAAAGCAGGCGTCTGATGTTTGGAAGCGACCAGTGGGCATAAGGATTGTCGGCATCTTGCTTGCCGCCGGACCAGAGAGAGATTTCGTTCATCACGAACGTTTCTTTATTGACTCCACCATCGGGCATCAAACCTAAGCGGCCATTACCCAGAGGAAGCGTTTCCTCCCATATACGAGCAGGGGAATCGAAGAAATACGATAAGGATTTCTCCTTATTAATCATCGGTGTCGTGCAGCCTGCCAACAACAAGACAACTGATAAAGCATAAAGGGATTTCATAATAACACGTATTATATTGTTTGTCAATTAAAAGCTTTGCATATCACATAATCGTTTGTAGTACCCTCCTAAAGTCAAGAGCTCCTCGTGACGACCACGCTCTACAATCTCTCCCTCATGCATAACACAAATCTCGTCGGCATTGCGAATGGTGGAGAGGCGGTGGGCTATGACAATGGTAGTACGGTTTTTCATTAGGTTTTCGAGGGCTTCCTGTACCAAACGTTCCGATTCTGTATCAAGCGCTGAGGTAGCCTCGTCGAGAATCAAAACAGGAGGATTCTTAAGGATCGCACGTGCAATACTGATACGTTGCCGCTGACCGCCGGATAGTTTACTGCCCCGGTCGCCTATGTTGCTGTCATAGCCATCTTCAGTTGCCATGATGAAATCGTGCGCATTGGCAATGCGTGCAGCATTCTCTACACCACCTTGTGTTGCATTATCTACACCAAACGCAATATTATTAAAGAAGCTGTCATTAAATAAGATAGCTTCCTGATTAACATTTCCCATCAAAGAGCGCAAATCATAGAGTGAAGCATCCCTCACATCCGTATCGTCGATGGTAATACTGCCTTTATCCACATCGTAGAAACGGGGTAGCAGGTCTACCAACGTACTCTTTCCCGAGCCGGATTGCCCAACGAGGGCTAATGTTTTCCCCTTGGGAATGGTTAGATTGATACCTTTTAGCACCCAATCGTTTTGATATTTGAACCAAACATCGTTATAAGCTATCTTTTTCTCCAATTTGATGGGTCTCGGATGCTCCGGATCATGAATAGTTGTTTCGGCCATCAGTATTTTGTCTATTCGTGTCATGGAAGCTAAGCCTTTTTGGATAGAATATGCCGCCTTGCTCAGATCTTTCGCCGGATTGATGATGCTATAGAAAATGACTAAGTAATATATAAAGGTAGAAGCGCTAATGAGGCTGTTGTCTTGCAGGATAAGGGTGCCTCCAAACCATAGCACGATGGCGATAGTGACAGTTCCAAGGAACTCACTCATAGGATGCGCCAGTTGTTGACGACGGTAAATACGATTTGTAGTGCGGCGGAACGTGTCGTTGCCTTTCTCAAAACGCACCTCAATCTTCTTTTCTGCATTAAACGCTTTTATTATACGCAGGCCACTGAGGGTCTCTTCAATCAGGCTCATCAAGTATCCCCATTGTTCCTGTCCGAGGAGCGATTTCTTCTTTAGGGTTTTCCCGACCTGCCCCATAATATAACCGGCTAATGGTAAAAGTATAAGAACGAAAAGAGTAAGTTGCCAACTGATAATAATCATTCCCAAAAGATAAATTGATATAAGGATGGGATTTTTGAAGAGCATATCAAGCGAACTCATGATAGACGTTTCTATTTCGTTCACGTCACCGGATACACGAGCCAGTATGTCGCCCTTCCTCTCTTCGGAGAAGAAACTCAGGGATAGTTGGGTAATTTTCCGATTTATCTGATTCCGTATATCTCGCACAACGCCGGTGCGAATAGGAATCATGGTATAGGATGCAAAATAGGTGGAAGCGTCTTTGAGGAAAGTCATTACGACCAAGAAGATGCCGAGCATTATTAAGGTAAACGAACCGCCATACACCTCCATCAACTCGGTGACATAGGCAAAGAAGTTTGTCTTCAAAGCGCCGGGTACCTCCTTCCAGAAATCCCACGAAGAGGGATTCCATGCCAAGTCCACATGCGTGTAAACCTCGGCGTCTGTTTTAAACAGGATATTGAGGATGGGAATGATAAGGGCAAAGGAAAAAAGATTCAGTATGGCCGACAGGATGTTGAAAACGACATTCAGCACCAGGTATTTTTTATAGGGCGGAATGAATCGTCTAAGGATGCGAAGAAAATCTTTCATGTAATATTAAATTGTTTAGGCCCGCAAGTTAGTACTTTTTCTTCTATCTTTGCGCATATTATAGCAATGGAACGAAATACATCTCCACAAATCAGCGAAACGACATTTCGCATTTTGATAGCATTAAGCGTTGTCCACTGTATGAACGACGCTTTGCAATCGGTAATCTCGGCAGCTTATCCAATCTTAAAAAACGACTTAGTACTGAGTTTCGGACAAATCGGGTTAATCACTTTAGTATATCAATCGTCTGCCTCTGTGTTCCAGCCGTTGGTGGGGCTTTATTTCGATAAGCGTCCTTCTCCTTGGTCGCTTCCTATCGGGATGATGTTTACGCTTACGGGGCTTGTCTTGCTGGCATTTTCAACAACCTTGTATTGGGTGCTTATTTCTGTTTTTCTGGTTGGGATGGGTTCTTCCACCCTGCATCCCGAGGCGTCGCGACTTACCTCGCTGGCTTCAGGAGGGAAGCGGGGACTGGCGCAATCGCTCTTTCAGGTGGGCGGAAATATCGGCGGTTCACTGGGACCTTTGTTGGTAGCTCTTTGGGTGGCTCCATACGGCCGACAGCATATAGCGGACTTTGCCGTACTGGCCGCTATTGCCATCTGTGTGATGATACCTGTCAGCCGATGGTACAAGCGCCGACTTCAGTTGCTTCGGGTGAATGGAAATCCGGCTGTAAACTCCCGGCCCAGACCCCTCTCCATGCAGAAGACAGTCTTTTCCATCGCCATACTCCTCTGCCTAATCTTCTCCAAGTATATATATATGTCGAGCTTGACAAGCTTCTACACCTTTTATCTGATAGAGAAGTTCGACGTCACTGTTCAAAATTCACAGTTACTGCTTTTCATTTTCTGCTTTTCCACCGCATTGGGTACACTGATTGGAGGGCCTATCGGAGATAAGATTGGGCGGAAATACGTCATCTGGGGTTCTATTCTCGGAGCGGCGCCTTTTGCCCTGTTGATACCTCACGCCAATTTGCTGTGGACGGTTATCCTGACCTTCTGCGTAGGCACTATTCTGGCCTCCGCCTTCCCGGCTATCCTGCTTTATGCGCAGGAACTCCTACCTTATAAGATAGGCTTGGTATCCGGCCTTTTCTTTGGGTTTGCCTTCGGAGTAGCCGGTATAGCTTCCGCCGTCTTAGGCAAGATGGCCGACGCCCACGGCATCGAAGCCATATACAACGTCTGTGCCTACATGCCCTTGTTGGGTCTCATCACCGTCTTCCTGCCCAATCTGAAGAAGAAATAAAGGTCAAAAAACGTTTTTTTCGGCTCGAAATCAATATTTGATTTTTGTAATATATTTTTCCTTTCTACCTTCTTTCAAGATGACGCTGCTACGTGGCGAGAGAGGGGGGGGTGTTATTGTCCGTGAGTTAAAACACCACGGTTACAATAGATTATGCCTAATGGCATACAGATCTGAAAGATAACTAAAAAACTCCATAGAATGGGATGAGAACACCATTTTTCATTTGTCAATTAAAAACAGTTAAAATGGCCCCCTTTTGTCAGGAAAAGGGCCATTTTTGTGTTACGAGAAATTCGGAGTTTCGACGAAATCGGCCAAAGTTAGTGGATATGTAAAGCTTTCGTCGTGATTTGGGAAAAATATTTTGAAAAGACGGCTTCTTTTGGGGAAATCATTTAGATGATTTCCGGACGTCATCAGCATGATTTGGAAATTTCATTTAGATCATTTTTAAAATCATCTAAATGATTTCCCGAAGCGATGCAAACGAAATCTAAATACATCTTAATATTATGGAATATTTGCTTAAAATTAAGAATCATTAAGATCTGTAAGGGCCTTAAAGTCCTTCATGGCCTTGAAGACATTATGATGATTAATTTAAGATAAAACGTAAAACATGAGAGCTGATTCCATTTTCTACTTTCTATATTCAATCATAAACACCGAATTGCTGTCATTTTGTATTTTACAAACCCTCAATTCCCGGCGTTTTTCGCCTAAAAGCCCCAAAATCCTCCAAAATATCGAAGAAAAAAAAGACCATTTTTTGACAAAACGACAATTCTATCATTTTGACAATTTCGTCCTACGACAGACGTTGCATGTGTGGAAAATCCTACGCAAACTGACCCGCCTCTCCTATTCAAGGCACAGGATAATCCCGGCAAGATAAAGCTATATATCAACGGACAGAATATCATCGACTGGTTCAAGCAGAAGTATCAAGAGGTGAAGCAGGCAACAAGACCACATATCAAGCCTCCATTGAAATCGGAGATCATTAAAAGTAAAGGTTTTAAAAGATAATCATGGCTGGATTACAGATATTTGCTAAATTTGCAAACGGCAAGTAACTCATCCGGTTTATAGAATATTCTTTTTGCGCATTGCGCATTTTGGATATGCCAACTGCTTTGTCCGAAAAACAACATCCTAATGCTCTTGCTTTAACTCTACATCAACAATACAACCGTTCCCGCAACAATCAATAAACCTCCTGCAACAGTTTTTATATCCATCGGTTCGTGCAGGAACACAAAAGCAAGTATCATTACAAAAACGATACTCAATTTATCTATCGGGGCTACTTTTGATACATCTCCTGTCTCTAATGCTTTAAAGTAGAAAATCCACGACAGACCTGTTGCCAATCCCGATAAAATCAAGAATATCCAATTGGCTTTACTTAATTCCCTTACCCCTTTCAGGTATCCGCTAAAAAAAACGATAC
>BNTS01000120.1 GCA_025996775.1 Bacteroidia bacterium
GAGCAAAGAAAGATCGCCACAATCGCGAAAAGGGCATAAAACGGCTTGAAAAAGAATACAGGAGCGGTTCTATAACAAAGAACAAGGTCAATAAGCGTGGTTACAACAAGTTTTTAGAAATAAGCGAGGATAAATATCCGTATTGGTTTCATTGAATGACTGTATTAAAAATTCTTCCGCTAATATCCGTTCAATAAGTCAATTATGTTTTCCGTAGCGGCATTTTTGAATATTCTTTTTATTTTCTTTTCGGAATCGACTACGAAAAGAACAGGATGCTTCATTTTTCTTTCGGGCGGGGCAGTGTACTCTATTCCGTATAGATTCGCTATTTTCATATCTGAGATAAACAGCACATCGACATTCTTATCCTTTGCCAATTTCCCTGTGTTATGATTCAGGATTTCTTCATTCAGCAGGCATGTGCCATTATTGTTACTGAAATAAATAAACAAGGCATCTCGACTAAGGGAAGCCATATCAAAATCTAAATTGCTATCGGTTAATCCGCAAAAGCTAATTATACTGTCGCCCACTCTCAAACGGTTAGTTTGGCTTATTTCGACCATATCTATATTATCCGTTCGTTCCTGTCTGCCGATATTGCAATTGGTCATACAAATTATAAATAATAACGATAAAAACCAGTATATCAGAACTGAATAATACATCAATTTGCCATAAGTTGTATTCCAGTTAAAATACGTCCTGAAAATACCTCCTGCACTTTTGTTAATCTTCTCAAAATCGGGATGCAATATCCCTTTACCGATTATCATTATTCTGATTATCAACACAGAAAGAACAATATGCACTATGATTAAAAAGGGAAATTTATCCATAATTCTGTTTCTATTTTTTCAGGTTGATAATTTTCGTTTGATTTTCCTCTAAAACTCCATATCATCGGAATAAATGCAGTAATGCCTGGGAATGTAAAGCGTGTCGTTTTGCTTTTCGTACCAAACTGTTATCTTTTTGTGGTGGTTGATTTGCCAGGTAACTTCCTTAATGATAATAATTTGATTTTCGTATTGTTCGGGCTTGTAAAAGTTACCCAACTCAATGCGAAATTCAGGCTCTCCGCCTCTGAACACAAATTCATCGTCACGCACGCCCATATAACTTTCGGTGGTTTCGCCGTAGCGAACTAACGCCTCGTTGAGCGATATTGCCATTACCTGTTTTGCGTCGGGTTTTTCGTACTTCTTTGGCTTTTGATACACATTTAATTCTCCGCGTTTTACGATTTTCCCGACCACAATATCGTTTTCGTCTTTCGGGTTGATATAGATTAACACGCTGTCGCCTTTTTGATAAACGCCATCACCGAGATTGCCGAGCGTAGAGCCGACTACGGTTGTTTCTACCTTTTGCCCGTTGTAAGTGTATTCGAGTTGCAAGGTTGTTTTTTTAGTGACGCGGCTCGATTTTGTGCTGCGGGCAGAGGTTACAGCGGCTTCTACGGCGGTAAAGTTTTTTACCGCATTCGCTTTTTCGCGCCAATTCCAAAGCGTAATACACACAATTAACGCGATAAACGCTATGATTGCAAATAAGAGTTTTTTCAATGCCGTTTTCATTTTATTTCCAAAATTTAGCCCGTATGCAGTCTAAATAATCCTTGCGTTCTATCTAATTTTCCATTGTTTTACCATTTTAACAACCACAAAAATACTGTAAATTATTAAAATATGCAAAAAAGGGTCATTTTTTTGCTATTCCGTCTTCACAACTTTGTCAAATCGGCTATCCATACAAGCGCTCAGGTCTGTCGTTACAAACTTTCCATTATAGAACAAACTGAAAATCGTTGCGGGTGTCGGCGATGATTGCGCTTGTTCCATCGTTGCCAATTTGATAATGTGCAGCGACAGATTTCTGTTTCGGGCTGTTTCCTGCAATGAATTGTTGATATGATACTCGGTAAACGGACAGCGATTGGAATAGTAAACCGCAATGCCTTGCTTGTGCTCACATTCACTACTCTTTACGGATTCCCTGAATGTGGGATTTTCAGCTTGCGGATTCAGTTTCTTTACTAAAAGGCTGAAGCCATGCGGAAGTGTTTCACACGTTTCAAAACCTTGTCGCAAAAACCATTTAGTGTCACTCATAAAATGAAATTTGCTTGTTCCGACAATGGTTGTCAAACCAGCTTTACCATGCGCTTGAGCATCGTCAATCGCCGATTGTAACAGTGCTTTGGCATAACCTTGCCCTTTGTACTGTCCCGAAACCCAAAAACAATTTATCAGCAAATAATCAGGCGCATCAATCGGCGCCCAACCTTTTTCCGCAGGACCGTACTCAATAAATACTTTAGCTCGTTCATCAAGTCTGCGAAACACATAACCGTTATCGAACTCCTTTTTAAGCCATTCCTTTTTCAATTCATAGCTGTCCTTACATTTTTTGTCGGAGAAAGCACAACAAATATGCTCTTTCGCAATATTTTCTTTGGTAAGCGTAATAAAATTTGCATTCATATCCACTATTTTAGAAACTGTTTAAATATATAATAATTATTTGCTTTTCAGTGAATTAATTGAATATTATTTCGTGTTTTTTATCAACCGGATAATTATAAATGATGCACAAAACCAATTATTCAACTAACCTAACTGAAAAACAGTTGCAAGTTATTGAAAAACTTTTAGAAAAATAAAACAAGAAGGCGAAAACATTCAATAGCAGAGATAATCTAATGTTATTTACTACTTGTTGAAAACAGGCTGTCAATGGCGTATGTTACCTCTGAGTTTTCCCAAATGGCAATTAGTTTACTACTATGCACCTAAAACTTATCAAGGTATCTGCCAAAAAAAATGCACATCCTCAAATCCGTCCTTGCTCTACTCGTCAAGGAGACTTCCGGGAAAGCAAGTAACAAGAGGAAAAGATTAAAGGCTGCCTTATCTGAAGAATACCGGAATAAACTACTAAATTTTAAGGTTTGCCCTGAGAGAAGGATATCCTGGTATACATATTTGAAAGAAAATCATTACCTTTGCCGAAATTTTTTTCTTGAACCAACAAAAGTTGTTATGAATAAGAAGTTTTCTGAATATTCAAAGTTTGATTTGTCGAGTATCAACAAGGAGATGCTGAAGAAGTGGCAAGAAGGGGACATCTTCCACAAAAGTATAGAGATTCGTGAGGGGAATCCCTCGTTTGTATTCTATGAAGGGCCGCCTTCGGCCAACGGAATGCCGGGAATCCATCATGTGATTGCCCGCTCTATCAAGGATATTTTCTGCCGCTACAGGACAATGAAGGGATTCCAGGTTAATCGTAAGGCCGGATGGGATACCCATGGACTTCCCGTGGAGCTGGGTGTGGAAAAAGATTTGGGTATCACCAAAGAAGATATCGGAAAAAAGATTTCTGTGGCTAATTATAATACAGCTTGCCAAAAGGCAGTGATGAAATATACAAAGGAATGGGAAGACCTGACCAACATCATGGGCTATTGGGTGGATATGGAGCATCCGTATATCACCTACGACAACCACTATATCGAAACGCTTTGGTTCCTGCTGAAAGAGCTATACAAAAAAGGCCTACTATATAAAGGTTATACCATACAGCCTTATTCGCCGGCTGCCGGTACAGGACTGAGTACACACGAATTAAATCAACCGGGCACGTACCGCGACGTAAAAGATACGACCTGCACCGCCCAGTTCAAGATATTGTCGCCCAAACCGCCGATGACGCAGCATGGCGACGCTTTCTTCCTGGCATGGACAACCACGCCCTGGACCTTGCCTTCCAATACAGCCCTTTGCGTGGGCGCTTCAATCAAATATGTAGCAGTTCAGACATTCAACCCCTATACCGGCTTCCCTGAAACGGTTGTGCTGGCCAAAGATTTGGTTTCTGCTTACTTTAACCCAAAGGCTGCTGAGCTGGGCCTATCCGACTACAAGCAAGGTGATAAACTGATTCCTTACCACATAGTTGGCGAATGGTCGGGAGCCGATTTGGTTGGCATGCGCTACGAGCAACTCATCCCCTGGGTGAATCCGGGAGAAGGGGCTTTCCGTGTGATAGCAGGCGACTTTGTAACAACTGAAGACGGTACGGGTATCGTACATATAGCTCCTACCTTCGGAGCAGACGACGCCAAGGTAGCTAAGATAAACGACGTACCACCGTTGATGCTATTGGATAAAGACGGCAACCAGCGCCCGATGGTAGACCAAACCGGCAAATATTACCTGTTGAGCGAACTCGATCCTGAGTTTGTACAGGAAAATATGAACGCTGCCGACTATGATCCTTTTGCCGGACGCTACGTAAAGAACGAATATGACCCGAGCCTCTCTGAAAGCGACGAGACGCTTGACGTCTCGATCTGCATGATGCTGAAGGCACAGAACCGTGTATTCCGCATCGAGAAGCATGTACACAGCTATCCCCACTGCTGGCGAACCGACAAACCAGTGCTCTACTACCCGTTAGACAGTTGGTTTATCCGCACCACAGCCCATCGCGATCGATTGATAGAACTCAATAATACTATCAACTGGAAGCCGCAAAGCACCGGTACAGGTCGCTTCGGTAAATGGCTCGAAAATCTGCAAGACTGGAACCTGAGCCGTAGCCGTTTCTGGGGAACCCCTCTGCCTATCTGGCGCACAGAAGACGGAAGTGAGGAGATGTGCATCGGCTCGGTAGAAGAACTCTACAATGAAATAGAGAAGTCCGTTAAAGCAGGTTTGATGGAGAGCAATCCTTATAAGAACAAAAACTTCAAGCCCGGCGAATATACGCAGGCTAACTACGATAAAATAGACCTCCACCGTCCCTACGTAGACGATATTATTTTAGTGTCGGAAAGCGGAAAGCCAATGAAGCGGGAGTCAGACTTGATAGATGTATGGTTTGACTCGGGCGCTATGCCTTATGCTCAAATCCACTATCCGTTTGAGAACAAGGAAGCCTTCGACAATGGTACTATTTTCCCTGCCGACTTTATCGCAGAGGGGGTAGACCAAACGCGTGGCTGGTTCTTTACTCTGCATGCCATCGCCACGATGGTGTTCGACAGCGTTTCGTTTAAGAACGTCGTTTCCAACGGCTTGGTTTTAGATAAAAACGGTAATAAGATGTCGAAACGATTAGGCAATGCCGTCGACCCGTATAGCACGATTGAGCAACATGGTTCCGACCCCTTGCGCTGGTATATGATAACCAATGCTTCTCCCTGGGATAACCTCAAGTTTGATGTTGAGGGGATTGAGGAAGTGCGCCGCAAGTTTTTCGGTACCTTATATAATACATATTCCTTCTTTGCACTCTATGCGAATGTAGACGGATTTGACTATTCACAGCCGGAAGTAAGCTGGAACGAACATCCCGAAATAGACCGATGGATACTCTCCCTGCTGAATTCTCTGATAAAAGATGTGGATGGTTACTATGAGACCTACGAGCCTACCCGTGCAGGTCGCGCCATCTCGGAGTTCGTCTCTGACAATCTCAGCAATTGGTACGTTCGCTTGAATCGCCGTCGTTTCTGGGGTGGAGGGCTGACAACCGATAAGCTATCGGCCTATCAAACGCTGTACACCTGCTTGGAGACAGTAGCCAAACTAATGGCTCCCATCGCACCCTTCTATTCCGACAAGCTCTACCTTGATTTGATAGCTGTTACCGGACGCGAACAGGCAGAATCGGTGCACTTGGTCGATTACCCTGTGGCAAACGATACACTTATCGACAAAGACCTGGAAGAGCGAATGAAGATAGCACAAGATGTATCTTCCATGGTACTGGCCCTTCGCCGGAAGGTTAATATTAAGGTACGCCAGCCGCTGAAGACCATCATGGTTCCGGTAGTTGATGCTCGTCAACAAGAAAATATCGAGTTGGTAAAAAGCCTGATACTAAACGAAGTCAATGTAAAGGAATTACGCTTTGTAGATAACTCGGCCGGTATCCTCGTCAAGAAGATAAAGCCCGACTTCAAGAAGCTCGGTCCGCGCTACGGAAAGATTATGAAGCAACTGGCTGCTATCATACAAGGTATGAGTCAAGAAGACATTATCCTCTTTGAAGCGAACGGCAGTTTCACCTTCCTTGTCGATGGACAGGATGCTGTGGTTGACCTATCTGAAGTGGAGGTAATATCCGAAGACATCCCTGGCTGGTTAGTGGCCAACGAAGGAACGCTGACCGTTGCCTTAGACATCTCCCTGACGGAAGAACTCCGCATGGAGGGATTGGCGCGTGAATTAGTGAACCGCATTCAAAACCTGCGCAAAAGCAACGGTTTAGACATTACCGACAAAATTAAGGTTTACATCTTGTCGTCAGATGAGATGATTCATTTTGGAATGGATAAGGCCATAAATGAGTATAAAGACTACATAATGAACCAAGTACTGGCTGTTTCATTAAAATTAGTTGATCCATTAAGCGATGCCACTTTGCTTGATTTTGAAGATTTCAACATATCTATTCGTATAGATAAAGCATAAAATGAATAAAACTATTATATTTGCGAAATATTAAAAAACTGATTCAATGGCAGAGAAAACGAGATATTCGGATGCAGAACTCGAAGAGTTTCGCTCCATCATTTTAGAGAAGTTAGAAATAGCGCGCAAAGATTATGATTTGTTGCGGTCAGGAGTAACCAATTCAGACGGGAATGATGTATCCGACACATCACCAACCTTTAAAGTATTAGAGGAAGGTGCTGCTACGCTCTCCAAAGAAGAAGCAGGCCGGTTGGCGCAACGTCAGATGAAGTTCATACAGAACTTGCAAGCAGCCTTGATTCGTATTGAGAACAAAACGTACGGTATATGTCGCGAAACAGGTAAACTGATTCCGAAAGAGAGACTCCGTGCCGTTCCTCATGCTACGCTGAGTATTGAAGCAAAACAAGGAGGCGCTAAGTAAGATGAAACAGAAAGCTTGTGGAGCAGTTTTGATTATCATATTGTTCCTTGCACTTGATCAAGCTTTGAAGATATGGGTCAAGACTAATATGATGTTACATGACAGCATTGAGATCACCCCTTGGTTCTATATCTTTTTCACCGAGAATCCGGGGATGGCTTTCGGGATTGAGGTGCTGAGCAAACCTGTCCTCACACTCTTCCGTATCATTGCTGCGGGTTTTATAGCTTTGTATCTTCACACAATCATAAAAAAAGACTATCATTTCGGTTATATTGTCTGCATTTCGCTTATATTCGTTGGAGCGATAGGAAACATTTTCGATTCCATTTTCTACGGCGTTCTGTTCGATCATAGTGTCGGGCAGATAGCCACATTCATGCCTCCGGGTGGCGGATACGAGACCTGGCTGCATGGTAAAGTAGTCGATATGTTGTATTTCCCGCTCATCAACGCCGTTCTGCCTGAATGGATTCCTTTCTGGGGAGGTGAAGAATTTGTCTTTTTCCGTCCCATTTTTAATCTGGCCGACTCATTTATATGTGTAGGCGTGTGTATTTTGTTTATCTTCTTTCACAATACTTTATCGAAAAGCCTTTCCAAACAAGAAAAAGGAACAGAAGAGGAAAAGGATGATACAGAGGAAACTGTATAAATACAGTATCGCATTGCTGACTGTAGCCTTACTGGTTACATGCAGTAAAGTTCCGTCGGGAATCTTATCTGAGAAAAAGATGAAAGACGTGATGGTTGATATGCAGTTAGCCGAAAATATCGCCAATGATAATTATAACACTTATCGCGACAGCGTACACAAAGCCGCCCTGTACGAGTCTGTATTCCGTAAACATAATACAACCCAGGCTATTTACGACAGTTCACTCGTTTGGTATGGCAAAAACCTGAATATCCTGCTTCAGGTGTACGATTTGGCCATCAATGATGTAAACGACCGTATCCGTAATCTGGGCGATGTACAGGCCTCTGCCGCACCTTCGGCCAATCAGGATTCCGTCAATATATGGCCCCGTCGCAACTATATGACCTTCGAACCCGGCGCCTTGTTCAACGGAACCATCTTCAACATCCGTCCCGACGCCCCCTACACTTCGGGAAGCATCTTCGTCATGGGAATACGTATTTGGGGCTTAAATCCACAAATGCACAATACCCCCGAAGTACGGTTAACAGCCGTAATGCAGGATACAACCATCGTTGTAAACCAGAAGATACAAACCGATGGCTTTCACGAAATCATGCTGAGAACGCCGGCTACCAAACGAATAAACTGTGTTTACGGATACATCCGCATGGATAATGCCGAAACAAAGTACTACAAGATTTATGTAGACAGCCTCAATCTGATTAAATACAATTATGACAGAATGTAGATTCATTAGGAAAATTATTGTAGATTTGTCTTTTGAATCTAATGACTATAAAGAATGAAGGATTACGGGTTTTTAGCGATTGATATTGGAGCTACGAGCGGACGGGCTGTTGCTGGAATACTGGATGGTAAGGGACTTGAAATGCACGAGATGCATCGGTTTTCTAATCATTTTATTGAGATGCACGGACGGTATTTCTGGGATGTCTTCTCCTTGTACGATGAAATAAAGAAGAGTCTGGCTGTTTGCAAGAAAGAGGGCGTAAACCTGCATTCCTTAGGGATTGATACCTGGGGAGTAGATTTTGGATATATAGGCACCGATGGTGCGATACTGGGCTTTCCCCGCGCTTACCGCGACCCATACACCGAAGGAGCATCAGAGAAGGTGTTCCAAAAGATACCACGCGAAGAATTGTATCGTTTGACCGGAATACAAATCATGGACTTCAACAGTCTTTTCCAACTCTATCGGGCCGGTCGTCAAGGCTATTCGCCCTATCTGGCTGCCCACCGTATCCTGTTTATGCCCGACCTCCTCACCTATATGCTTACGGGTCAGCAAGTGTCGGAATATACCATCTCCTCTACCTCGCAAATGCTTAACCCGGTAACGAAGACGTTCGACCGGACACTGATTCAGCGACTCGGCATCCGTTCCACGCTTCCTCTTGATCCGGTAATGCCGGGTGCAGTAGCAGGATATCTTACCGATGCTCTTGCGCATGAACTTGATATAGAACCTATCCCGGTAGTAGCTGTGGCAGGTCATGATACGGCTTCGGCTGTAGCCGCTGTTCCGGCTACGGATCCTAACTTTGCTTACTTGAGCAGCGGAACTTGGAGCTTGATGGGTATTGAGACCGAGAAGCCCATCATCAACGAAGCGTCAATGCACCATAACTTCACCAACGAAGGAGGCATTGAGGGAACAACTCGCTTCCTGAAGAATATTACCGGCATGTGGCTGCTTGAAGAATGTCGCCGTGAATGGGAGAAGAAAGGTAAAAGCTATAGCTATCCACAGATTGTGGAGATGGCCAAAGCATCCGAGGCATTCCCTTCGAGAATCAATCCCGATGATCCGGCCTTTGCTCATCCGGCTTCCATGTGCAATGCCATTGCGGATTATTGCCGGGCTACCTCGCAACCTCTGCCGGAGACCGACAGCGATATGGTCAGCCTTATCTTCCGCAGCTTAGCCGCGAGATACAAAGAGATGCTGGCCATGCTAAAGGAGATGGCTCCCTTCCCGATAGAACGACTACACGTTATAGGCGGTGGCTCGCAAAACAAACTGTTAAACCAACTGACTGCCCAGGCTATAGGTATCCCTGTTCTGGCAGGCCCTTCCGAGGCTACGGCTATCGGGAATATCATGCTGCAGGCTCAGATCGCCGGATTGGTCAGCAATCGTTGGGAAATGCGCCGGATGATAGCAGAAGCATTTCCTCCTGAGGTGTTTAATCCTTAAATAA
>BNTS01000121.1 GCA_025996775.1 Bacteroidia bacterium
CTACGCGGCGGGAGAAGGGGGGGCATTATTATCCGTGGGTTAAAACACCACGGCTACCAATATGCTATGCCTAACGGCATACGGAAACGTATTTCCACCAACAAGGAATGCCTGACGGCATACAGATCTGAAAGATAATTTTAAAAGCTCCATAGAATAGGTTGAAAAAGGCTAAAAAGTAGGGGCACCCAATTTTCCGGGTGTCCCAATGACGAAAACAGGAAATTTATAGCCTAAAAAAAGGAGGCATTTTTGACCCCTTTTGCCAAATATTTATTAGAGACCCGGAATATTTCAGAAAAAGTAGTACTTTTGCAGTGTGAGATTTAAGCGAAAATATTGCGTATATTTTCGCCAAAAACGAAAAATAATAGATATGCAAAGTATTGAATATAAAATACTTGTAAATATGAAAAAGCGCGGAAGAGGTAAAGAGTTTTTTGCCTCCGATTTTTCGGCTTATGGAGAATCTAAGTCCGTATCGAAAGCGCTGTCAAATTTGGTAAAGAAACAGGTTCTTATCAAGTTGGCAACAGGTATTTACTATTATCCCAAAATTGACAAAAAATTGGGATTGGGCATTTTATATCCTTCGTTAGACACAGTAGCAGAAGCAATCGCAAAGCGTGATAAGGCACGAATTGTTCCAACCGGGATTTATGCTTTAAACAGGTTGGGCTTATCTACCCAAGTGCCGGCAAACTATGTTTATCTGACAGACGGCTCGCCGCGCAGAATAAAAGTCGGCAATGGAAAAGGCATTCTATTAAAACATACCGCCCCAAAGAATCTCGCTTTTAAGAATGATTTGGCAATGCTGATAACTTTTGCATTAAAGGAAATAACGCAGGAAAGAGTTACACAGGAACATTTGGACAGGTTGAAATACGTATTGCAACAAGTGCCAAAAGAACATATTTTGCAGGACAGCAAACTAATGCCTGCTTGGATTAAAAAATTAATACTGAAACTGTATGAATAAATTTTTCGCATTGACCGACAGCGAACGCAAAACGGTAATTTTGCAGACTGGGATAAAAAAGAACAATTTATTTCCGCAAGTTGTAGAAAAGGATTTGTGGGTAACAACCATTTTGCAAATCGTGTTTTCACTGCCTTTTGCCGACAGGCTGGTTTTCAAAGGCGGAACGTCTTTGAGTAAGGTCTGGAATGTGATTGAACGCTTCTCGGAAGATATTGATTTAGCGATAGATAGAGTACAGTTTGATTTGAAAGGCGATTTGACTGTAAAGCAACTCAAAAAATTACGCAAGGAATCTTCGCTCTTTGTAAAGGAAACTTTTTATTCGGAATTGCAGCAAGCTATTGAAAAATATGGAATACGGAATTTTTGTACAATCGAACCGCAAGCAGACGGCGAAGGCGACAAAACCTATCCTGAACCGCGAAAGATTTTTATTCGCTATCAATCGTTGTTCGATGAATTATCCTATGTGAAAAATGAAATTGTACTTGAAATTGGAGCAAGGTCGCTGATTGAGCCAACAGCCAAAAGCGAAGTAAAAAGTTTGATTTCAGAGAATTTTGATATTGACACTGCACTCGTCAAATCTGAAATTATTACGGCTGTTCCCGAAAAAACCTTTTTGGAAAAGGCATTTTTGTTGTACGAAATCTTTTCCGGCGGCGGCTCAATGCTTGCCGAACGGAAATCACGCCATTTGTACGATTTGGAACGAATGATGGACAAAGATTTTGCCGAAAAAGCCATTACCGACAACGAGCTTTGGAACACAATCCATCACCATCGCGAAGTTTTTACCCGTATGAGTGAGGTTGATTATACGCCGGATATTCGTTGCCGAATTTGCCTTGTTCCACCTGCGCAAGTGCTTGACGATTGGCGGCAGGACTACGAAAAGATGCAAGGCACAATGATTTATGGCGATTCTTTGCCGTTTGATAAATTACTCATGAGGATTGAAGAATTGCAGGAATGGTTTAGAAAATCGGAGTAATTAATTATACAGAATGGGTCACATATTTATAGCAATGATTTGCGTCCCGCCGCCATTCGACCCCGAAGGGGTCGCACATCATGTGGTTTGACATTTTTCTATAAACATACGACCCGATGGGTCGAAACATTAACAAACAATAGAAAGAATGTAAGCATGCGGTAAACCCCTCTATCGCAGGGTAAACATTTAAAAGTTCATCCGGCAAATGCGTAGAATTGACGATAGCCTAATATCTACGTTTCCCTATGCCGTTAGGCATAGCATATTGGTGCAAATACGTTTCCGTATGCCGTTAGGCATACAGATCTGAAAATCATCTTTACATTTAATATTATTTTTCTGATTTGAGTTGGTAGGGGGCAACTTCTTATGCTGCCCCCTACCCTATTTTATTAGAACATCGTGAGGTAGATGTCAAGATTATTGGAGAGGATGTTGAAGTGATTGGAAATGTAACTGTTTACGGGTTTGCCGTTATACATATAAACGCCTGAACGGAAGCAGTCGTCTTCTTTCAAAATGTTCTGGAAAGTGGAGGAATCGCCCAGTGATATAAGCATAGATACTAAGATATTGCTGAAGGCCATCGATGCTGTCCGGGCAACAGAGTTACTGATGTTTGGTCTGCAGTAATGAAGCACGCCGTATTGCTCGAAAATTTCGGGATCGGCAGGTGTAAGGTAGCAGGTTGTTTCAAAGCATCCGCCTTGATTGGTACTCAGGTCGATGATGAGCGCGCCTTTCTTCATGGTATGTATCAATTCTTCGGCTATGAGGTAGCGCCGGTGCGAGCGGAGATAGTTCATGGCTCCTATTACCACGTCGGCGCTATGAAATGCGTTTTGCAAAACTTTAGGGTGAAAGTTCGAGGTAAATACTCTTTGTCCCAAAGATAGTTCCAGGAGACGAAGCTTATTGATGTCATTATCGAATACTTTTACCAATGCTCCCATTCCGAGGGCTGCGCGTGCTGCTGCTGTTCCGGCTGTTCCGGCCCCGATAATAACCAGTTCGGTAGGGGCAATTCCGGGGATTCCTCCCAGCAGTACACCTTTACCACCCTGTTGGTTACTGAGCAGTGAAGAGGCTATCGTTAATGCGGCCATTCCTTCTATCTCGGAAAGGAGAGTAAGGATAGGAGGCGTCTTCTGCCGGTCGGTCATCAGCTCATAGGAAATGGCATGGATACGTTTCTGTATCATGGCTTCATAGGCAGCCTGTGAGAATATGCTGAATTGTACCATCGAGAAAAGGATAGTGCGGGGTTTCATCAAAGCAACTTCAGCCACCAAAGGCGGGAGTACCTTGATAATGAGATCGGCTTGAAAAACTTCATCCGGGGTATCTACTATCTCGGCGCCTGCTTCTGAAAAGTGGCTATCCGAATAATTTATTCCCAAGCCTGCTCCGGACTCAAAAAGGATACGGTGTCCGGCTTCGGTAAGCATATCTACGGCCTCGGGTGTGAGAGCCAGGCGGCGTTCCCGTTCACCTCGCTCACGGGGGATTCCTATGAGCAAGCGAGTATTGGCTTTGCTCAGTTCTTTGAGTAATTCATGGGGAATGTAAGCTCCTTGTTGTTGTCTTCCTTCTGTTGCTTCCATATTTAATTTACTAATAATATCTTTTCTAATTCGTATACAAGGGTGGACACATCGCTATCATTAAGCATGGCTTCTGCTTCGAAAATAATGGAAGCCTGCTCGTAGAAAGGTTTCCGCACTTCGAGGCTTTCGGTTACAAAAGTCAGCAGTTCATTTCCTCTGCGACCTGATAGCACAGGACGGGTTTGGCGGACCATATCCAAACGATTCACCAACTCCGGAGGTGATACTTTGATGTAGACCGTTTCGCCCACACTGTTCATAAACTCCATATTGTCAAAGAAACAGGGAGCGCCTCCGCCGGTAGAAATAAGTACATTCTCAAACATAGATACCTCATGCAACATCCTTCTCTCGATGTCGCGAAAGGCTTCTTCACCCTTTTCTGCAAAAAGTTCACTGATCGTTCTATGGTAGCGGGCTTCTATATGGTGATCCAAGTCGATAAATATCAGATTCATTTGACCGGCAAGTTGTTTTCCGATAGTTGTTTTCCCGGCTCCCATATATCCTATTAAAAAGATGCGTTTCATGGATACTTTAATTATCTTCGTCCTCGTCGTCTTTTTTAGATCTCCGCTTGGTGATTGAATCAAGCATTTCTGTTGTATAGTCATTGATGCTATCAATGATTCCTCCAAGCTCGTCAATCACCTGCTTTTCCTTGGTAATTTCATGGCTTACCAGATATACGGCATTCACAAACTTTACGACCTCAAAGAAAGCCTGGTCTACTTGTGGGCGTAGCTGTTTCAGCTTATCCTTCATACTTCGCTGATGTCTCTTAGCAGAGCGTTCATTAAATAAGACACGAAAGCTATCGTTTGCAACCTTTAAAAGTTCGAGAGGCCGGATAAGGTCTAAATGCTCAAGCGCCTTGAACCGGGATTCGTTTTCTTCCATTTTCTTCACAAAGGAGTCGATCATTGCGGTATTTTCCTGAAACGATTTTCTGTGTGCATTTCTATAAGGCTCTAACACCTCGTCAAGATTCCGTCCTGCAGCTTTCAGAACAGGGTCGGGATTATACCGCATATTCTCGATGAAACGCTTAATAAAGAAGAATAATTCGTCTCTTTTTTGGTCTGCGGCCTGAATATCCTTTGTCTCTTCAAAGGCACGATTACGTGTAAAAGCCTCGTTTTCCTTCTTAAATAGCTTTTCATAGGCCAGGCGATGATCTTCCATGTTGTAATTCTTAGCCATAATAGGCGTAATTGCTTTTAAAACGTTCGTGTGATAGCTGTAGTGCTCCGAATTTCTTACCAATCGGAAGCTGGGTCGTGTAATTTCTTTAATCTTTTTCATGTTTATTAACCGATTATTGTTGAAAACTTGTTCATAAGTTGAAATTTATTAGTTACCAATTTATTATTCAATTCTGCGGGTGCAAATTATAAAAAATAATAATGCCATCACTATCTGCAAATGTTATTTGTAAATATTTATGATATATTTAGATATTCACTGTTGAATGAATGAATTAATCGTGCAGTATTACCTTTCTGAAATTGAAGAAAATTTATTATTAAACATTTTATTGGTTAATTAATTTAACAATTGAGAAGGAGCTAAAGTGTGTGGGTTTTGTTGATTCGGCCACTAATTAGTAAAAAACAGGGGGTATTAAAAAAACTTTATATGATGGTATAAAGTTTAAAGTAATCCATTTTATCGTTGCCGTTTGTCTTTGTTAAGAAAATATTGTCTCTCACTTTCGGGGTAGTGTTCGATTGCATAGCGTAGTGTAGTTCGCGACATTTTTACACTATTCTGTTCTATGTAAGAAGTCAAAGTATCTCTATCACGCTTCCCAACCTCGCGAAGCATCCATCCAACGGCTTTATGAATCAAATCATGCTTATGTGAAAGCAAAATATCGGAAATTGCAAGCGTGTCGATGAATTCGTAATTCCGAATGAAAATAATTGTAGAAACAATAGCTATACGTTGCTCCCATAATGAGCTGCTTTGAGCCATATCATAAAGGACAGAACGGTCTTTATCAAGAAGATAAACTCCAACAACATGGGGGTAAGTAACGTCTACCAAGTCCCAGTTATTTGCAAAACGGGTATTTCTCATGAAGAAGTCATACAACCCGGCACGCTCCTTTTCCGGAGCTTTCTCGAATTGATCGCTTACAATCAATAAAGCACACAAGCGAGCCTCATGGTACTCGCTTGTGATTAATTTTTGTAATTCAGCCGGCGGAGTCTTCCTATTAGCCTTTGCAATGCTTCTTACAATAGGTACAACGATTCCTAAGAATATATCTCCTTCAGCGTATTCACCGGGGCCACATTTAAAGAAACGCCGCAAAAAGGACGCTTTCTCCGCGTTTGCTACAGAGAGCAACTCTTGTAAAATAAAGTCTGCCGTCATGGTTTGAGAACCCGCGCAACCGGGCGATCGCCTTCGATGAAACCGATCACATTATTACAAACAGCATTTGCCATCTCATAACGGTCAGCCAGGGTCTGTGTACCTATATGTGGGGTCATGACAACGTTCTCCAACTCCAACAATTCAGGCAGGGGATAATCGCCAAACTCGAACACATCAAGAGCAGCGCCATGTATAACATTATTCTTCAATGCGTTGACAAGCGCTCTTTCGTCAACCAAAGGTCCGCGAGCTGCATTTATCAGGATGGCCGAAGGTTTCATCCTCTGCAATGCCTTTTCATCGATCACGTGGTAGGTTTCCTTTGTATAGGGTGCATTGAGGGACAGGAAGTCTGACTGCTCTAAGAGTTCATCAAAACCGACATATATAACATTCAATTTTGTCTCCTCGTCCTGGTACAATTGTTTACGGTTATGATAAATGACATTCATGCCGCAAGCTCGTGCCCGTTTGCATAGAGCTTTACCAATCCTACCCATTCCGAAGATCCCGAGCGTACGGCCGGTTATCTGCGAGCCTAAATTTTCCATAACTCCTATATGCATGCCATTTTTATCCTTACGCAGTTTTCGATCTAATTCCGAAATCCTTCGAGCTGCGTCGATCATCAACCCTAAAGCCAGGTTAGCAGTGGGTGCAATTACCGGATCAGGAGTATTTGCAACCGTTATTCCTTTTTCAAGGGCATAAACTACATCTATATTGTTGTAGCCAACAGCGTAATTAGCCACAAGTTTCAAATTCGTTGCTTTATCGATTAATTTCTTATCGACCGGAAAGTCGAACATAGAGCAAAGAATGTCATACGATGAAATTTGTTCATAAACTTCATCATAGGTAAAAGACCTTCCTTCAGGAACAGTCACATCATACCGCTTCTCAAGTTCCTGAAACTTATCCCGAAGCAAATCATACGTCAATAATATCTTCATACTTGTATATTCTTATTGGCATCAAATTTAATCAAAGAACCAATTAATACAAAGAGTTTTCGTAAATTTGCATATATTAAAAATATAAGTAGAAAATGGTATTGAACTATATCTGGATTGCTTTTTTCATAGTGGCATTTATAGTGGCATTGGGAAGATTGCTCATTGGAGGTGATACAGGTGTTTTCACCGAGCTTGTCAACGCCTCATTTGATTCGGCAAAATTGGGGTTTGAAGTATCAATAGGACTAACAGGAATCCTTTCTTTGTGGCTTGGAATAATGAAAATTGGAGAGAAAAGTGGTGTAATTCAAGCATTTGCACGTTTTTCATCTCCGGTTTTCAGCAAACTTTTCCCTGGAATACCGAAAGATCACCCTGCTACAGGCTCAATCTTTATGAATATATCAGCCAATCTGCTGGGACTTGATAATGCAGCCACTCCAATGGGGCTAAAAGCAATGCAACAACTACAAGAGTTAAATACTGAAAAGAATACGGCAAGCAATCCAATGATCATGTTTCTTTGTATCAATGCTTCCGGTTTGACGCTTATCCCAATCACGATATTAATGTATCGCACACAACTTGGTGCGGTAAATCCAACGGATGTATTTCTTCCTATTTTGCTGGCGACTTTCACCTCTACCTTGGTAGCTGTTTTATCTGTCTGCTTTATACAAAAGATAAATATCTTGCAAAAGAACCTGCTTTTATTTTTTGGAGGATTGGGGTTATTTATTGGTGCACTGGCTTACATCTTTACGACGATGGAACAGGAAAAAGTATCCCTCTACTCTACCCTATTCGCTAATATGCTTCTATTCTCCATCATCTGCGGATTCATCATTTGTGGAGTAAGAAAGCGAATAAATGTGTATGACGCTTTTATAGAAGGCGCAAAGGATGGGTTTCATACAGCCATTACAATCATCCCTTATTTGGTGGCTATATTGGTTGGAATAGCTGTTTTCCGTGCATCAGGTGCTATGGATTTCTTAATTGAAGGGGTTCGACTTGGTTTAGCTTCTGTTGGTGTGGACACGGAATTTGTAGGCGGTCTTCCAACCATGTTAATGAAACCACTCAGCGGTAGCGGTTCCCGCGGAATGATGATAGACGCGATGAATTCGTATGGAGCCGATTCCTTCGTTGGTAGGTTAGCATGCGTTGCACAAGGCTCTACAGATACCACATTCTATGTAATTGCACTTTATTATGGCAGTATTGGAATCCGTAATAGTAAATATACATTACAATGTTCTCTATTGGCAGATTTGGCCAGCGCAATATCTGCTGTACTTTTTACATACATGTTTTTTAGTTACGCATAATTTACAAGAAATGGCTATAGCATATTATACGGAAAACGTAAAACTCCCTCCAATTAAACGGAGAGTTATTAGCGCCTGGATTAAAACTGTTGCAGGGAGTTACGACAAGAAAACAGGTGAAATCACTTATATATTCTGTTCGGATGAAAAGATATTGGAAATAAATAATCAATATCTGCAGCATGATTATTATACAGATATTATTACGTTTGATTATACGGAAGGCTCCCTCCTATCCGGCGATCTATTTATAAGTTTAGATACGGTTAGAACAAACGCCGAAAAGTTTAAAACTTCGTATATGGAAGAACTTCATCGGACCATTATTCACGGTATTCTGCATCTATGCGGAATCAATGATAAAGGCGAGGGCGAACGAGAAATTATGGAAAATAACGAAAACATCGCTCTTTCGATTTTGCCGAAGGAAGCGTATAATAACGACAAAAAAGGATGAATTTCAACTATGATATTATAGTCGTTGGCGCAGGACATGCAGGTTGTGAAGCAGCAACAGCAGCAGCCAACTTAGGATCAAAGACACTTCTTATCACGATGGACATGAATAAAATTGCACAAATGAGTTGCAATCCTGCTGTCGGAGGAATAGCCAAAGGACAAATAGTTCGAGAAATTGACGCATTAGGAGGAAACATGGGAATTGTAACTGACCGAACTTCTATACAATTTCGTATGCTAAACCGGAGTAAAGGCCCTGCAATGTGGAGTCCCCGATCTCAAAGTGATCGAAGCCGCTTCATAGAAACTTGGCGAAACATAGTAGAAAATCAAGAAAACCTTTCTATTTGGCAAGATACTGTGAACGAATTAATCGTTGAGAATAATATTGTCTCAGGTGTAAAAACCAGGCTGGGTGTTTCGTTTCATTCAAAATGTGTTGTGCTGACTAATGGAACTTTTTTAAACGGGTTGCTCCATATAGGACGTACACAATTAAAAGGAGGACGAATTTCAGAACCTCCATCGGCAGGATTAACGGAACAATTAATCTCTCTCGGAATTAAAGCTGACAGAATGAAAACAGGTACACCTGCACGAATTGATGGGCGAAGCATACATTTCGACGAATTAACCGAACAACCCGGTGAAAACGATTTTCATAAGTTTTCGTATATTAAAAATTCTTCACGCAAATTGAAACAATTAAGTTGCTGGACTCTCTTTACAAACGAAGCCTGTCATGAGATTCTGCGAAAAGGATTGCCTTATTCTCCCTTGTATAATGGGCAGATTCAAAGTATAGGCCCTCGATATTGTCCAAGTATCGAGACAAAAATCGTCACTTTTGCAGATAAAACGAAGCATCAACTGTTTCTCGAACCTGAAGGAGAGAATACACAGGAATACTATTTAAACGGTTTTTCCTCCTCCCTCCCATTAGAAATTCAACTGGAAGCTTTACAAGCAATCCCTGCTTTTCGCGATATTCAGATATACCGCCCAGGTTATGCTATAGAATATGATTACTTCGATCCCACTCAATTAT
>BNTS01000122.1 GCA_025996775.1 Bacteroidia bacterium
TGTCCCAAGCATTTGGGCGGAAAATTCACCTTTAGTAATTCACGAAGCGCAGGAGTGCAAAGTGCCTGTCATTACGGCAAATTATGGCGGAATGTGTGAATATGTAAATCATAAAGTAAATGGATTGCTGTTCAAACACCGCAATATAAATTCATTGGCTGAACAAATGAAATGGGCGGTTGAAAATTCTACTGAAATGCAACGTTTGGGCAAAAAGGGATATTTGTATTCAAAAGATGGGAAAGTGTCTGATATTCAGAATCACTGTAATGAACTTATTAAACTTTTTGAAAATGAAATTGTAAAGACGCGGCGTGCTACGTCTCGACTTTGGCGTATCACGATTGACACCAATCCCGAAGATTGTAACTTGCATTGTATCATGTGCGAAGAACACAGTCCGTATAGCGATTTCAAACAAAAACTTTTTGAAACAACAGGCGTAAAATTTCGCCGAATGAAGTTCGCAACCGTTGAGCGTATTTTCGAGGAAGCCGCACGATTGGGCGTGAAGGAAATTATCCCTTCCACGATGGGCGAGCCGTTGCTGTATAAAGACATTGAAAAGATTTTTGAATTGTCGCAAAAGCACAATATCAAAATAAATCTCACAACCAACGGCACTTTTCCCAAAAAATCGGTTGAGGAATGGGCAAAAATCATTATTCCAAATACAACGGACATAAAAATCAGTTGGAATGGTGCAACCGCCAAGACTTCCGAAGAAATCATGACCGGCTCGAATTTCACGCGAACTTTGGAAAATCTGAAAAAGCTGATTACGTTCCGAAATGTCCATTTTGAACAAACAGGATATTTTTGCCGCATTACTTTTCAACTTACCTTTATGCAAAACAATATGCACGAATTGGCTGACATTATGAAGCTTGCAGCCGAATTAGGAGTTGATAGAGTAAAAGGACACCACCTTTGGACACATTTCGATGAAATAAAACCGCTTTCGATGAAAGCCACAAAAGAAAGCATTGCCCAATGGAACGAGTACGTTCGACAAGCATACGCAGCACAGGAACAATATCGCAAACTCAATGGCGAAAAGGTATTGTTGGAAAACATTATCCCGCTTACTGAAAACGAAGAAACGGAAGTACCTGAAAATTATAAATGTCCATTTTTGGAAAAGGAACTTTGGATTTCCGCAACCGGAAAAGTATCGCCTTGCTGTGCTCCCGACAACCTTCGGCAATCGTTGGGCGATTTTGGAAATATTGAAACAATGAGCCTCACAGAAGTTTTGGCGAGTGAGAACTATCAAAATCTTGTAGAGAATTACAAGAAACAGGACTTGTGTAGAACGTGTAATATGCGTAAACCAAAACAAGAATTGCAGTACAACTGCGTTTTATATCAAAAAATGATGTTTATTGCAGACATAACGTAAAATAATAGTATCTTTGCACTCGTAAATAATTTAAAAATGGAACAATATAGTAAAGTTAGATATTGGATTGAAGACCTGCCTAAAAGAGGCAAAATTGTATTCTCGCAGCAAGAAGTCGAGAAACAATTTACTGATTTGTCGCTTGCAAACATACGAAATTCATTGTATAGGCTTGTGGCAAAAAAGAAAATACAGTCTGTTTGGCATGGTTTTTTTGTAATCGTGCCTGTTGAGTACGGCTTAAAAGGGATTGTGCCGCCGATAGAATATATCGACCAACTAATGAAGCATTTAGGGAAAGGCTATTATATTGCTTTATTGAGCGCAGCGGCTTTGCAAGGGGCTTCACACCAACAGCCGCAAGAATTTACGGTTATTACCAATTCCGGCAATCTTCGCGACAAACAAAAGAAAGATGTGAAAATTAATTTTGTTACGAAGAAAAATATCCCGACAAAATATCTCACTAATCTCATGACAAACAGCGGATATGTGAATATATCCATACCTGAATTAACTGCTTTTGATTTAATTAATTATAAAAAAAATACAGGTGGATTAAATCGAGTTGCAACTGTTTTGAACGAATTGGCAGAAACCATGAATTTCGACAATTTAGAGGCAGATTTTTTTGAATTATTTAATAGCCAAGCCATACAGCGTCTGGGTTATTTGCTTGACTTATTAGGATACGAAAAATTGGCTGATACATTAGAACAAAAAGCGAAACAGACAGGTATAAAATTTAAGAAATGTCCCTTGTCGTTAACATCTAAAAAATTAGAATCATCTGAATATAAGACAGATAATAAATGGAAAATAATTATTAACGAAGAAATAGAAATAGACGAATTATGATACCAAAAAATGCAATTTCAGAATGGACGAACACAGTTCCTTGGATTGATATTAACAATGTGGAGCAAGATTTGATTATATGCCGGGCGTTAGTTGCCATTTACAACGATGATTTTTTGGCTTCCCGATTGGCTTTTCGTGGCGGAACGGCGTTGCACAAATTATATATAAGTCCTCAAAGCAGGTATTCGGAAGACATTGATTTAGTTCAGATTATGCCTGAAAATGTCGGCGCAATACTTGACAAGTTGCGTGAGGTTTTATCCTTTCTTGGAAAGCCAATTGTAAAACAGAAGAAAAACAACAACACAATGGTTTTTCGGGTGGACTCGACTTTCCCGCCGATTACGCCAATTAAATTAAAGGTTGAAATCAATTGCAAGGAACATTTTAATGTTTTGGGATTGGTCAGAATTCCATTTTCCGTCAATAATCAATGGTTTACAGGCGATTGCGAAATAACAACTTATCAATTAGACGAGTTGGTAGGCACAAAATTACGTGCCTTGTATCAGCGAAAAAAGGGACGTGATTTGTTTGACTTGCAACGGGCTTTGGAAAATCCGAATCTGAATCCCGACAATGTGATAAAATGTTATCGCGACTATATTTCTTTTTCCGATGGAGAATCGCCATCAAAAGCGGTGTATTTGGCAAATATGGAAGAGAAGATGCAGGAAGAAATCTTTTTGAATGATACGCAGGGGTTGCTTCGTCCGAGTTTGGGGTTTGAACCGATGGAGGCGTGGAAAGTTGTGAAAGAGAGGTTTATTGAGAAAATATGATTTCTCAATAGTTATGCAAATTACCAATGAGATATTATCAAATTTTCTGTATTGCCCGTATAAAGCATACCGAAAGAGTAATCTTGAAAAAGGAACTATTTCCGAATATCAGGAATTGTATGACAATTTGAAAGAAACTTATACAAGACTATTTAAGAAAGCAAGTGCTGATTCGATTAAATTCAATGTAAATTTCTGTAATGAAAATATTAATTTAACTTTTGATGCAATTGAATACAACGAAAAAAATAGGATACCGATTTATTTTATTCCGTTTGAGAAAGTTACCAAAGTAGATAAATTATATGTTGCGTTGCAAGCAACATTTATTCAAAATTATTTCCATTACAAAATAGATTTTTGCAAAATTATTTTTGGAAAAAATTTAAGGCAAACCAAATTCAAAATTCCTTCTTACGCAAAATCAGCAAAGAAACATTCTTTTGATTTAGATAAAATTCTTTCAAATTCAAATCCCCCATTGTTCTTTAAAAATCAACATTGCCAAATATGCGAATTTCATGATAGTTGTTTAAAAAAACTTATTGAACGTGATGATTTAAGTCTTTTGGCGGGATTAAAACCCAAAGAAATTCAACAGAAGAATAATCGTGGTTTTTTTTCAGTTAGGCAATTATCCTATACTTTCCGTCCAAAGAAAAATCCTTACCGTAAAAGAAAATTTTTACCCGAATTGAAAGCATTGGCAATACGGGAAAACAAAACATTTATCCAGGTAATGCCAACATTTCCATTAAGCGAAACCCAAATTTATTTGGATATAGAAGGATTACCGGATAGAAATTTCTACTATTTGATTGGTGTAATTATTAAAAACCAAGATACTGAAAAAGAATATTCCTTTTGGGCAAACAATGAAGATGAGGAAATACCTATTTTTATTGAATTAATCACATTGATAACCTCATACAGCAATTATACCGTTTATCATTACGGCTCTTATGAAATACAGGTGCTAAATTCAATATCCAAAAAATTGTCATCTGAATATCAGAATGTTGTGAAAAACATAATCGCTAACACATACAATATTTTAAGTGTTTTTACCAATTATATTTACCCTCCGACCTATTCAAACAGTTTAAAAGAGATTGCTCGATTCCTGAAATTTGAATGGACGGATAGTGATTCATCTGGATTACAAAGTACTATTTGGCGATACAAATGGGAATTATTTAAGGACATTGTTTTGAAAAATAAACTTCTACGATACAACATTGAAGATTGTAAAGCATTGATAAATGTGAAATTATGGATTGATTCTTTAGAGGATGAAAATACTCAACAAACTTCAGAAATAAAACAAGAGAACATTTATAAATGGGGTATTACAAACTACATTGTAAACGAGTTTGAAGAAATCAACAAAAAAGCATATTTTGATTATCAACGAGAACATATCTTTTTACGAACAGATAAGAAAGTTTACAGAACAATTTCAAGAGCAAAAGTCGAGTCGGAAAAATATAATAAAATAGACAAGAAAGTAAATCTGTTTCCTGAAAAATGCGAAAAATGCAAAAGCAAAAACATTAAAATATACAGATAATCTAAGAAAATTCAAGTGGATTTGGTATTCATGAAACAAGGCATAAGAAAACAAGTGATTGAATATACAGGTGGTAGTTATAGATGTTATGCTTGCAGAAAAGAGTATATGGTTGAAAATATGCGAAAATTACCTTTTTACAGTTACAATCTTATGTTATGGGCTGTAAATCAGAAAATTCAATATAGATTGAGTTCTGAAAATATAACAAACATTTTGAAAGATTCTTTCAAGATAGAAGCGTCAAATACACAAATAAGTCGTTTCAAAGAAGTAATGGCAAATAAATACACTCAAACTTACAATAAAATTATCAACAATATGATTGTCTCAAATCTAATTCAAGCAGATGAAACAATTGCTAGAATCAAAGGAATTGATGGTTATGTTTGGGTATTTGCCAATAATGACAGCGTTTATTATCAATTTAGAGAAACGAGAGAACCTGATTTCTTGAAAGAATTATTAGCCGATTTTAACGGGGTATTAATATCAGATTTTTATACTGGTTATGATTCTTTGGAGTGTAAACAGCAAAAGTGTTTAATTCATTTGATAAGAGATATGAATGAAGATTTTTTAAAACATCAATTTGATGAAGAATTGAAACTTATTGTTAAAGAATTTGGGATACTTCTTCGTAGTATAATTGCTACTATTGATAAATATGGATTAAAGAAATTTAATCTCAACAAACATAACAAAGATGTCGAAAGATTTTACAACAAAGTTATTGCACGAATATTCGAGTCAGAACTTGCTGTAACATACCAGAAAAGATTGATAAAGTACAGAGCAAAGATTTTTTTGTTTCTTAATTATGATAATATTCCATGGAACAATAATTTAGCCGAACATTCCATAAAGCCATTCGCAAAGTGGCGAAAAAAGATTAGTAAAAGTCTAACAAAACAGAATATTGACAATCATTTGATTCTACTTTCTGTATTACAAACTTGTAAATATCGTGGCATTAACTTTTTCGATTTTTTAAAATCGGGCGAGATTAGTATTTCTGAATATGAATCAAAATATAACAAAAGACAGGAAAAAATATGATAAATAAAATTCAAAAGCAATATCCCAAAAGCAACAAACTTTCCCTCCTCATCCGCCACGCCGACCGAGATAAAATCCCCTCCGGCTCATTTGGCAATGAAGTCATGCTAAATGAAACAGGAAAAGTAAACGCATTGAAATTTGGGGAAGCCTTATCAGTTTTGAAAATCAATAAAATAATGACAAGTCCGATAGGTAGATGTGTGCAAACTGCCGAATTGATTGTAAAAGGCTATGGGCAAGCAATTGATATTATCGAAACAAAAGCATTGGGTGCGCCCGGATTACATATAACGGACGAAGAAATTGCCGGAAAATTTTTCATGGAACAAGGTTTTGAAGAACTTTATCGGCGCATCATTAACGACATCCCAATTGCGGGAATACCAGATGCAAAGCAATTTAATCAATTAATGACTGATTTTTTGATTGAAAATACCAAAGACGATGGTCTTACAATCTTTGTTACCCACGATTTATTAATTGCTTTTTACCATTACAGCATCAACAAAACGGTTTATACAAGAGAGAATTGGGTAAAGTATTTGGGAGGTTTAATTTTGAAAAACGGACGATATGAAGAATAAATTGAAAAATATGTTTACCGAACATTGGAAATACCTTGCCGTCAATGCAGCATGCAAGTTGAATTTGTTCGATGCTTTGGAAATTCCAATGACAGCCAAAGAATTAAGCGAGAAGTTAAGTTCGGATGAAAGACACCTATCAACATTACTGAAAGCCTTATGCAGTATTGATTTTCTAAAATGCACAAACGGAAAATTCAGTTTGACAGAGAAATCTGAATTGCTTACAGATAACCATCCCGAAAGCCTAAAATATGCTTGCATGAATTGGGCAAGCGAACATCTAACAGCGTGGCAAAATTTGGATTATTCTATACGGACAGGGCAAAGTGCATTTGAAAATCTGTATCAAAGCAACTTCTTTGACTATTTGAATGAGCACCCAAATAAATTAGACGATTACCACAAGGCAATGTTTGAGTATGCAAGAGATGATTACAAAACTTTACCCGATTTGGTAGATTTTCGCAAACACCAATCTATAATGGACGTTGGCGGTGGTTATGGTGCTGCAATCAATGCAATAAAAACCAAATATCCTACAATCGAATGTTATTTGTTTGATTTGCAGAAAGTAATTGAAAATGTGCAGATTAAAAACATAAGCAAAATAGCGGGAGATTTCTTTGAATACATTCCGCGACTTGCCGATGCAGTTATTTTGTCAAGGGTTTTACACGATTGGAACGATGAAAAAGCAACTTTAATTTTGGAAAATTGCTTTGAAGCTCTGCCAAAAGACGGAACTCTTTATGTGATTGAAAATTGCGCCGACAAAATCAATATTGATTTGTCCTTGCTTTCGCTCAATATGGCTGTGATGTGCAAAAGTTTTGAGCGAACATTTACGGAATATAAAATGCTTTGCGAACTGCAAGGTTTTAATTTTCAAGAAGATAAAAAGTTAAATCAGTTACAAACAATTTTAATATTTGAAAAGTTATGAAACAACGTTCGGCGTTAGTCAATTGGCAACAAATAACCGTATCTCCAGACAATACACATTTTCTTTTTGAAGGAAAGCCGATTTTTGATAAACAATTTATCGAAGTATTGAAATTCCACGCGCCCGGACTTGCACCTGTAAAAGATGAAACAGGTGCATATCATATTGACAGCAACGGAAATCCGCTGTATTCGGAACGATACACCCGAACTTTCGGCTTTTATTGCAACCGCGCAACCGTAGTTGAAAGACAAAAATGGTTTCATATCAATGAAAAAGGCGAAAGAACATATCCGCAAAACTATGCTTGGGCAGGCAATTTTCAGGAAAATATTTGCACTGTGCGAGATTTTGACGGCAACTATTTTCATATTGACTTGCAAGGCGACAGGATTTATTCCGAAAACTATCTGTATGCAGGTGATTACAAAGACGGCATTGCCTGCGTGAAACTGTCAACCGGACTTTGCAAACATCTTAATACAAATGGCAAATTCATCAATGATAAAGAATTTTTAGATTTGGGGGTATTCCACAAGAACTTTGCAACTGCCAAAGACAAAGATGGTTGGTTTCATATTGACAAAGACGGCGAATCAGTTTATTTAGAAAGATATTTAGCCGTTGAGCCGTTTTATAATGGTTTTGCTTTGGTAACGCAATTTGATGATAGCAAAGTCATTATTAACGAACAAGGGAAAATCGCACATAAAATATGAAACGAATTTTAGTAACAGATGGTGCAGGTTTTGTCAGCTCTCATTTATGCGAAAGGCTTTTAAGTGAGGGTAATAATGTTGTGTGTAGATAATTACTTTACAGGCAACAAACAAAATATCAGTCATTTAATCAACAATCAGATAAAAAGGAAAAATATATAATCGAAATTCCAAAGAAATTGCTTATCTTTACAGCCGAATGTGTGACAAGAAGTCATTCAAATAATTGTTCAGCCGTTGGTCTGAACCTGTTATTCCGTTAACAGTAGCCTAAAGAAGCGTGCGTTACCAGTAATGGTTCGGTGCGAGACCTTCTTGATAAAATCCCTGTTTTCTTAAAGGAGTTACACGTGAGTGGATACAACCACTACCAACACCGGTAGTCAAGGGATTGGCTGGTTGGTATGAGTAACATATGTAAATCGCTGCACTATCGTAACAAAGAAAGGCTTAAGGTGTTGACAAGCCTCACCAAAAGGTTACAGCAGGTTAACTTTTCTGCTCGATAAAGTTACACGGACATGAAAGCTGTCGGTAGAAGGGCGGACTCTAACCCAATTGTTAGTTATTTGAATGGAACTTGGTAAGCCCATATTTTCTCCTGATGTATATCAGGGAGGTGAACCGTAAGGAACACTGATGGAAGTGTGGGTAAAAGATTGCAGAGGATGCGAAAGCCGGACTGTAATGGTTCGGATAAGGGTTGTAACATTACCTTTCGCGAAAGCGGGCGGACTTCTGCATGGTGATTCATTACAAGAAGCGTGAAGAACTTTTGAATGAAGAAAAGCAAATGGACGGAGTGAAAACAAAGTGTGCATCTTCGCTATCCTGTAAGCTGCACTGGTCTGATATAGATTGGAATAAATGCGAGTCAGGAGTGAAAAAGCTTCAACGACGGATTGTAAAGGCTTGGCAAGAGAAGGAATACGGCAAGGTTAAATCATTGCAATATCTTCTCACAAACTCTTTTGAAGCTAAGGCTTTAGCAGTAAAGAGAGTGACTTCAAATAAAGGCGGCAATACCTCAGGAGTAGACAAGGTAAAATGGTCAACTCCGAACTCGAAAGTGAAAGCCGTTCAATCTCTGAAGAAAAGAGGCTACCGTCCTCTTCCCTTGAAACGGGTATTTATAGAAAAGGGCAACGGAAAGAAACGTCCGTTAGGCATTCCCACGATGAAAGACAGGGCAATGCAATCCTTGTACCTGATGGCCCTGGAACCTATTGCTGAAACTGTGGCTGAGGGAAACTCCTATGGTTTTCGCAGAAAACGCTCGACGGCGGATGCCGTGGACGCCCTGCATCGTTTGTTAAGCAGGAGTTATTCACCCCAATGGATACTGGAAGGAGACATCAAAGGATGTTTCGACCATATCAGTCATAATTCATTTCCATTTAAAATCCAAGTAAACCCCGGATTATTGTTATTAATTAACTTTAATATTCTATCTTTGTATCAGGGTGCTTATTGCTGACAGGTTGCTCCCCAGCAGAGCCTGTTTCCTCTTAACACCCTGATACAAAGATAGAATATTAAAGTTAATTAATAACAATAATCCGAGGTTTACTTGGATTTTAAATGG
>BNTS01000123.1 GCA_025996775.1 Bacteroidia bacterium
CGCTTTCTTCCACCAGCGGACCTTCTTTGTAAACCAGCGTCAGATAGTCTCTTGCTCCGCCGATAACGCCATAGGTTCCCAACTTCACCTTACCTTCTCCTGGAGTCGTATGAAGAAGATTGATGCGGACACTTGCCCCAAAAGGCGTTTCCAAATTGTTTATGAAGTTTTCTATACCTTCAGCATGCTCCTTAATTAGAGGCTCGCCAGTATAATTGCGCACCGATCGGCGCTGATGGATTGATTCAATGATTGACATGGCAAAACAGTATTTGTTAATTGTTATATATGTACAAAGATAGACAACTACGGCTGAATAGTCGCTATCTTTTGCTATCTTTGCGGCATTAATTGTGATAGTTGTATGAATGAAGCGTTACAAAGACTGGGTGAATATACTTTACTGATGCGCAAAACTCTTTCGATTCCTACGCGATGGAGTATGTTTTTCAAACAGTTGATTAAAGAAATATATAAACTGGGAGCCGATTCACTATGGATTGTGATTATTATATCCATCTTTATCGGTACAGTTATCGCTATGCAGATTTCGCTGAACATAAGTTCGCCCCTGATTCCCAAGTTTACCATCGGATATACCACGCGTGAGATTATCCTGCTGGAGTTTTCGTCGTCTATTATGTGTTTGATTCTTGCAGGCAAAGTGGGGAGTAATATCGCTTCCGAAATAGGAACCATGCGCGTCACCGAGCAGATAGACGCAATGGAGATTATGGGCGTCAATTCAGCCAATTTTTTGATTTTTCCGAAGATATTGGGGCTGATGATTTTTATCCCTGTTCTTGTTATCTTCAGTATGTTTACCGGCATACTGGGTGGTATAGCTGCCAGTTATGCCGACATCAACGGTATGACGCCATCCTCGTTTGAATACGGATTGCAGTATTATTTCAACTCTTTTTATATCGGTTATTCGATTTTAAAATCGGTAGTCTATGCCTTTATCATTGCCTCTATCGCCTCCTACTTCGGATATAACGTGAAGGGCGGTGCGTTGGATGTAGGAAAAGCAAGCACGAACGCCGTCGTAATGAGCAGCATTATGATCCTGCTTGCTGACGTGATAATGACTCATTTAATGCTGACGTAATATGGTAGAAGTAAAACATATCATCAAATCGTTTGACGGACGCGTGATATTAAATGACATTAGCGCCATCTTTGAAACAGGAAAGACAAACCTCATTATCGGCCAGAGCGGCTCGGGTAAGACGGTTTTGCTGAAGACTATCATTGGCCTGCTACGACCCGATTCAGGCCAAATCTTGTATGATGGGCGTAACTTTGTGGGATTGAAGAAACGTGAACTCAACGTTTTGCGTCGTGAGATGGGCATGTTGTTCCAAGGCTCGGCCTTGTTTGACAGTATGACGGTGCTCGAGAACGTGATGTTTCCCCTTGATATGTTCTCGTCTGATCCATATAAAGAGCGTGAGAAAAGGGCGATGTTCTGCCTTGAGCGTGTAAATCTACCTGATGCAGCCCATCTCTATCCGTCTGAAATAAGCGGGGGTATGATGAAACGCGCAGCTATAGCCCGCGCCATCGCACTAAATCCCATGTATCTGTTTTGCGATGAACCAAACTCCGGCTTAGACCCAAAGACATCGTTATTAATTGACGATTTAATACATGATATTACCAAAGACTATAAGATGACCACCATCATCAATACGCACGATATGAATTCGGTGATGAATATCGGCGAGACCATCATCTTCATCAAAGAAGGCGTGCTGGAATGGCGCGGCACCAGTGACGAGGTCATCTCATCCAACAACAAAGCGCTAAACGATTTTGTCTTCGCCTCCGACCTCTTCCGCAAAGTCAAAGAGATAGAGGGACAAGAACAAGAAAAGAAATAATAAAAAAGCCCGTTATTGCAATAACGGGCTTTTTTATTATTTTTCGCGGATGAAAATGTTGATGGGGGTGCCTGTCAAATCCCAGTTCTCGCGGATTTTGTTTTCGAGGAAGCGCTTGTATGGTTCTTTTACCCACTGGGGCAGATTACAAAAGAATACAAACGAGGGGATTACACCTGCAGGTAGTTGGGTAACGTACTTTATCTTGATGTACTTACCCTTCCAAGCCGGCGGAGGATAGTTTTCGATGATGGGGAGCATCACCTCGTTGAGCTTTGAAGTTGAGATGCGTTTGTTGCGATTGTCATACACCTCCTTTGCCGTCTCGAGCACCTTAAAAATCCGCTGCTTGGTTTGAGCCGAGATGAAAAGAATGGGGAAGTCTTTGAAGGGAGCCAGTCGCTCGCGGATGGTATTCTCGTAATAGGTAATGGCTTGCTGACTTTTGTCTTCCACCAAATCCCATTTGTTTACACAGACTACGATTCCCTTTTTATTTTTCTGAACGAGGGAGAATATATTCAAATCCTGACTTTCAATGCCGCGTGTACCATCCATCATCAGGATACAAACGTCGGAGTTCTCGATGGCGCGGATGGAGCGAATAACGGAATAATATTCCAAGTCTTCGTTCACCTTTCCCTTTTTCCGAATCCCTGCTGTATCTACCAAGTAGAAGTTGAGACCGAATTTATTGTATTCTGTGTAGATGGAGTCGCGAGTCGTTCCGGCTATATCGGTAACGATATGACGCTCCTCGTCGATAAAGGCATTGATGAGAGACGACTTTCCAGCATTAGGCCGCCCTATAACGGCTATACGGGGGAGCAATTTGTCCCAATCTTCACTTTTTGTATTGGGCAATAGGGTGACAATCTTATCCAGCAAGTCGCCCGTGCCTGAGCCATTGATGGCAGATATACAGAAAGGATCACTCAGTCCAAAGGAGTAAAACTCGGCCGAGGCAGCATGGAGGTCGAAGTTATCGGCCTTATTGGCTACTATAATAATTGGCTTTTTCGTGCGGCGGAGTATCTGAGCCACAGCATCGTCCAAGTCTGTAATTCCATTTAAAACATCTACTACAAACAGAAGAACGTCCGCCTCTTCGATGGCTATTTGTACTTGTTTGTTTATCTCTTCTTCAAACACATCTTCTGAGTTTACAACCCATCCGCCTGTGTCAATTACAGAAAACTCTTTTCCGTTCCAATCGGATTTACCGTATTGGCGGTCGCGCGTTGTACCTGCTTCTTCGTTCACAATGGCCTGTCGGGTTTGTGTCAGGCGATTGAAAAGGGTTGATTTGCCCACGTTTGGGCGGCCTACTATGGCTACTATATTTCCCATAATGTTATAATTCCGTATCTTGTTTTACTAATCCAACCTGTAACCGAAGTTGCGCAAAATGCTATCGCGGTTACGCCAGTCTTTTTCTACTTTAACAAACATCTCCAAAAAGACTTTCTTGTTGAAGAAGCGTTCAATATCTTTACGGGCCATGGCGCCGACTTTCTTCAAAGCCTGCCCTTGATGACCGATTACAATTCCTTTCTGCGAGTCGCGCTCTACAATAATAAGCGCCTTGATATGTATCAAGTCCTCACTTTCCTTGAACAACTCTACCACTACCTCTACGGCATAAGGTATTTCTTTCTGATAATACAGCAGTATCTTCTCGCGAATAATCTCTGTAACGAAGAAACGGGCAGGTTTATCCGTCAATGCATCTTTCTCAAAGTAAGGCGGAGATTCCGGCATCAACGTCTCGATCCGTTTCTTTACGTGGTCAATGTTGAAGTTAGACAGAGCGGATACGGGTATAATCTCTGCCGAGGGGAGTATCTCCTGCCAGTGAGCCACCAATTTCTCAAGCCCTTCCTGATTGGTTAAATCTATCTTGTTTATCAACAGTAATACCGGACATTCTACTTTTTGCACTTTCTGTAGGAAGGCTTCGTTCTTGTCGATGGTTTCCACCACGTCGGTCACGTATAGCAAAACGTCGGCATCTCCTAAAGCCGATTCGGAGAAGTTAAGCATAGACTCCTGCAACTTATAGTTGGGCTGCAGAACGCCGGGGGTGTCTGAATAGACAATTTGCATATCGTCGGTATTCACAATGCCCATAATACGGTGGCGGGTAGTCTGCGCCTTGGATGTAATGATGGAGATTCGTTCACCTACCAAACGATTCATCAGCGTAGACTTCCCTACATTGGGATTGCCAACGATATTTACAAATCCTGATTTATGCTTTTTTTCCGTCATATGCCCATTTCAAGTAAGCCGCTCCCCATGTAAAGCCTGCTCCGAAAGCGGTCAGGATAAGCGTATCACCTTTCTTTAATTTATCTTCATTCTCCCATAAACAAAGTGGGATGGTGCCTGAACTTGTGTTTCCGCGATTCTCGATATTTATCAGTACCTTGTTTTCATCCACATCGAGGCGTTTGGCCGTAGCATCAATGATACGCCTGTTAGCTTGGTGGGGAACAACCCAGTCAATATCGTCGCTCGTCAAGTTGCTTCGTTTCATGATCTCAATACAAGCGTCGGCCATCAGTGTAACAGCATGTTTAAACACGTACTGCCCATCTTGATACACAAAGTGCATGTGTTTGTCTACCGTTTTGTACGAAGCGCGGTAAACAGATCCGCCACCCTTCATGTGAAGATGTTCAAGTCCTGTGCCGTCTGTTTTAAGAAGTACATCCATTATGCCCAAATCTTCGTGAGAAGGTTCAACCAGTATCGCTCCACATCCGTCGCCAAAGAGAGGACAGGTTGTTCGGTCGGTATAATCGGTAATAGAGGTCATAACATCGCCTGCTACTACTAATATTTTCTTATACCTGCCTGAGCGGATATAGTTGGCTACCGTTTCAAGAGCATACAAGAAACCAGCGCAGGCCCCTTGCATATCAAAAGTAAGCGCATTTACACACCCGGTATTGCAGGCAATCATCGACGCTGCCGTTGGAAAGGTGTAGTCAGGAGTGGTAGTAGCGCATATCACGGCTTCTATCTCTTCCGGTTTTGTGTTCGTCTTCGCAAACAAATCATTAGCTGCTTTGGTTCCCATGCACGACAAACCCAATCCCTTCTTCAATACTCTCCGTTCCTTGATACCAACACGCGACATAATCCACTCATCATTCGTATCCACCATTTTGGATATATCCTCATTTGTCAATATGTCTTCAGGAACGTAACCTGCAATACCTGTTATAACTGCATTAATTTTATCCATAAACAATCTTTTTGTAATGACAAAAAAAGCCCTAAATGGATTCAGGGCTAATTTTTTAATCTATCAAACAGAAGCCGGTTTATACAGCCGCTTCTTTCTCAATAGCTAATTTTCCTCTATAATAGCCACATTCACCACACACGGTGTGATAAACGTGCCATGCTCCGCAATTAGGGCATATTGCCATTGTGGGGACTACAGCTTTGTCGTGCGTACGACGCTTGGCTGTTCTCGTTTTTCCTTGTCTTCTTTTAGGATGTGCCATTTTTATTATATTTAATTATTATCATTCTCTATAAAACCTTTCAGAGTATCCCATCGCGGGTCAGCAGCCTCTGCCACATCCTCATCCACAATCATGATGTCGTCAGCGTCATCGCCGGCATAATCGTCTTCGTCGGTTACGCTCTTGGCGCTATGCTTCTTCAGCTTCGTTGACATGAGTTTATTGCATTTGCCCGGCGGATGAACATGCTTCATCGGGATAGCAAGGGCTATAAACTCGTATAAGAACCAAGCTAAGTTAATAGCTCCTTCTTCTTCAGGGATGACCACAATTTCATCATTCTCTTCGGCATACTCTTTGCCAAATTTCACAACAAGTCGGTTCTTAGTTTCTATGGGTAATTCCATATCATCTAAACACCTGTCACAGGGGATAAAAACAACTCCTTCGAGCACAAAATTCATCTCAAACATCATTGCTGAATGTTTGATCGTGAGAGAAACTTTCACTTTCCCTTTCTGAATTTCCGGCCCATCTATGTCCATAAAAAACTTGTTCTCCAATAAAAATTCATATTGATGAACTCCCGGGGAGAGGTTTCTTAAATCCACCTTGTATGTATCAAATTTTCCCAAAGTACTTTAGTGTAAAAATAAAAACTCCGCAAAGGTACAAAAAAACTAAACACATACGCAACAATCTCAATCAAAATAAATCGCCTATGTTTTTTCCATCTGATAAATCCACCCACTTTCCCAATTATTATTAGCGATATGTGGCAAAAAACACTCTATCCTGTAAGTAATCTTATTCTTCATAGTATCCGTATCGCCTTAATTCCAACGGATTATTCACTTCTTCCAGAAGCCGGGGAGGAGGAGGGTTAGGACGGTGAAGATTTCGAGGCGGCCTATCATCATCAGGAAGGAGAGGGTCCATTTGGAGAGGGAGGAGATGGAGGCGTAGGTGCCTACCGGGCCTTGGTCGCCTAAGCCGGGGCCTATGTTGCTGATCGCTGAAAGAGAGGAGGCAAGTGATTCTTCGAAGGTAAGCCCGTCAAAGCTCAACACCAAACTACCGGTCATTATCAGGGCTATATAGGTGAAGGCAAAGGCTAAGCAGCGGTAAACGTTGCTTGATGAAACGGCATGACTATTCATTCGCACTGGACGAACGGCATTGGGATGCATTTGTTTCAGAAAGACATTCGAGAGATTCTTGTTGATAATTACAAATCGGGCTACCTTTAGTCCGCCACTCGTTGAACCGGCACATCCGCCTATAAACATAAGCATAAGTACCAATAGCCAAAAGAAGGAACCCCAAGAGAGGTAGTCGGCGGTGATAAATCCTGACGAGGAGACGATAGAGATTACCTGGAAGGCTGCATGGCGGACCGTTTTTTCAAAGCCGTCATCCAATCCATTGTAAAAAAGCCAACCTACCGTTATAACCGAAAAAGCCAACACAATAAAAAAGAACCAATGAAGCTCTTCGTCGGCAAAAAACTTGCGGAAGTTTCCTTTCAGAAAGAAGTAAAGCAGCGTCATACTGACGGAGCCTATAAACATAAAGAGCATCACTATATATTCAATGTATGACGATTGCCAATAGGCGATGCTTGCATTTCGGGTAGAATAACCTCCGGTTGATACGGTTGTGAGGGCATGGTTCACTGCATCAAATACATTCATAGGCCCCACCCAAAGCAAAAAGGCCGACAAACAAGTGAGCAATAGATAAACACCCGATAAACGTTTGGCTACCTGTGTCACACGCGGACGGAAACGTTCGTGCGCAATACCGGTACCCGTAGTCTCGGCGTCGAACATCTGCGAAGCGCCTCCCCCGAAAACAGGCAAGAGGGCTACCGTAAATACAACGACTCCCATCCCACCCTGCCATTGGGTAAGACTTCGCCAGAAAAGGATACCGTGAGGAAGGGCTTCTATATTTGTCAGGATAGTAGCCCCGGTAGTCGTAAAGCCTGACATGGTTTCGAAATAAGCGTCGGTAACGGAGTGGATATATCCTCCCAAATAGAAGGGCAACATGCCGAAGAACGAGAGAAGCGCCCAGGTAAGGGCAACAACAAGCATCCCCTCGCGATAACCGGCAGCCTGCTCATCGGTTTTCCATCCCAGTAAGACAGCAATCAAGCCCGTCCCAAAGAGGATAGCGCATGAATAAAGCAGAGGCTTCAAATCACCATCACCATAGTAGTAGGCCACCCCTGCAGCCATCAGCATAAAGAAGGTTTCCAAAATAAACATGGAACCCAACATTTTGACGATAAAACGAATGTTTAACATACTAAATAATGGGGATTAATTAAAGAGGCCTTCGAGCTTGCGTATAGCCGAATCAAGACAGAAAACAATGACACGATCGTCAGCTTGAATTTGCGTGTCGCCTTTTATGATCATCGGTTCATTGCCTCGCACAAGTCCGCCCAGCGTGAGGTCTTCGGACAGATGCAGATCTTTTACCAGCTTGCGGGTTATCTTGGAACCGGGGGCGGCTATCAACTCCGCCACATTGGCGTCGGCAAAAGATAGAATCTTTACATTCGTAACATTACAATCAAGCAAGAACTGATAGATATGGCCTGCTGCAATTCGTTTCTTATTGATTACCGTACCTATATCCATATTCTCGGCCAAGGGGATATAGTCGATGTTCTCTACTTCGGCAATGGTTTTCGCTACCTTGCCATAGCGTTTAGCGGTGAGGCAGGCCATGATGTTGGCGCTTTCATTATCCGTGAGTCCCACAAAGGCTTGGGCGTCTTTGACACCTTCTTGGTTCAGCAATTCCAGATCACGCCCATCGCCATGGATAACCAGCACGTTATCAGGTACTGTTTCGGCAATCCGGTGGCATTTTTCCTTGTCTCTTTCTATCAACTTTACACGGACATGGCTTGGTAGCAGGTTGCAGGTGATTAAAGCAATACGCGTTCCACCAATGATGAAGACTTTCTTCACCTCTGAGTCTGCCTTTCCGGCTTGCATCTGTACGTCTTTGGCGTGTTCCTTGGTGGTAGTAAAGAACAGGATGTCTCCGCTCAACACCATGCTGCCACCGTTAGGGATATAGGTTCTGTCGTCGCGCTTGATGGCTACGACATGATAGAGCATATTTTCGATGCTTATATCGGATAGGCGGACATTTGCCAGTTTTGAGTTATCGCGTATCTTCACACCTATCAAGACAAAGATGCCGCCAAGCAGTTCCATGAATTGTCGTGTCCAAGGTCGGCTAATAGCTGTAGCTATCTCTTCGGCGGCCAGCCTCTCGGGATAAATCATAGACGTGATACCAAGGCTTTCAAAAAACTCTTTGTTCTTTGGAGCCAGATATTCGTCGTTGTTGATGCGGGCAATTGTTTCCTGAGCACCTAAGCGGGCTGCCAGTTGACAGGCTATAATATTAATAGACTCTTCGGGGGTGACGCTTACAAACAAGTCGGCATTCTTAACGCCTGCCTGTTCCAAATCCAGGAAAGAAACAGGATTACCCACGATAGACAACATTTCTGCCCCACATGAAGAGAGGGCGTTCAGTCTCTCTTCGTTGGTATCCAACAGGACAATATCCTGTTTTTCTTTTGCTAACATTTTTGCCAGATGAGTTCCGGTTTCTCCGGCTCCGGCGATTACAATTTTCATACGTTTTAAATTTCTTTAATAGCTTTGGCAATGCTATCGGCATCCATCCCGCATAGGCGGTATAGTTCGGGGATAGAGCCATGTTCAATAAAGGCGTCGGCAATACCGATACGTCGAATATGAGGTATGTAGCCGTTATCGGCCATAAATTCCATGACGGCGCTTCCCAATCCTCCCGTCCTGACTCCGTTTTCTACTGTTATCACACGTGAAAACTTGCGTCCTACCTCGTGCAGCAGTTCTTCGTCTATGGGTTTCAGGTAAATC
>BNTS01000124.1 GCA_025996775.1 Bacteroidia bacterium
GGGCAGTATTTCGACGTCATCATATTTAATGATTCATTTGAACATATACCTGATTTCGACAATACGATAAGTGGTATAAAAAACCACCTTAATGCTAATGGCTTATTGATCATTAATATACCAACAAGTAACGGGCTTATGTATAGCATTTCATTATTGCTGAATAAAATAGGTATATCGACCATGTATAGCCGTCTTTGGCAAAATGGATTTGCCTCTCCTCATGTACATTATTTTCATCAAAAAAATATGGAATTACTTTTTCGCAAGAAAGGATTTACACAGGAGCATACGGTTTCATTACGTTATTACACTATAAAAGGCTTATGGAAAAGGCTCATCTGCAAATCGTCCTTTTTGGTTTCTATTGTAACCTATTGTGTTTTAGTAATCTTGTATCCATTATTTGTGATAAAAAGTGACTGCTTTGCATCTTTTTTCACTATAAAACCCAATGAAGCATAGCGACATACGCGGAAATGTTGCCTGGTCCAGATTTGGATGTCGTCTACATTGCGACTACCAATAATTTTCATTTTGAACATACAATGCTTTGTTTGTGGAATAGAGAAAATCTATTTAGTTATATCTATTATATATATAGTTTTTCTGATTTTTGGAGGATGGGCTATGAAGATTATTACTACTTTTGTCAATCGATGCTTGAAATATAGTATACTTAATTATTATTATTATGACAGAACAAAGTAAAGTGATTACTTTAGAAAAGGTTGTCGTTCGCTTCTCAGGAGACTCGGGAGATGGAATGCAGCTTACCGGGACAATCTTTTCTAATTTGTCGGCAATCTTGGGAAATGAAATTTCTACGTTTCCTGACTTCCCGGCAGAAATTCGTGCGCCGCAAGGATCTCTTAGCGGTGTGTCGGGCTTCCAGGTGCATCTGGGGTCCCGCAATATTTTTACCCCCGGCGATAAAGCCGACGTATTGGTTGCAATGAATCCGGCAGCCTTGAAAGTAAACGTCAACTATTTAAAACCTCATGCGATTGTTATCATCGACACAGACTCTTTCCAGAAAAACGATTTGGATAAGGCGAAGTTCACTACCGATGATCCTTTCACGGAGCTTGGGTTGACGGGTGTACAAGTAGTAGCCGCTCCCATCTCTTCGATGGTGAAAGACGGCTTGGCAGAATATGGTCTCGATAATAAATCGGCAGTTCGTTGCAAGAACATGTTTGCTCTTGGCCTTGTCTGCTGGTTGTTCGATCGTCCCTTGGATAGTGCAATGCATCAGCTGCAAAACAAATTCTCGAAAAAACCAACGATTGCTAAAGCTAATATCAAAGCTTTGACGGATGGCTACAACTACGGGAACAACATCCACGCTTCGGTCTCTACTTATCGTATTGAAAGTAAGAAGGCAAAACCCGGTTTCTACACAGATGTGAACGGTAACAAGGCTACTTCGTATGGCCTCATTGCCGCCGCCGAAAAAGCCGGACTGAAACTCTTCTTAGGCAGTTATCCCATCACTCCGGCAACGGATATTCTTCAGGAACTGGCCAAGCATAAGGAATTGGGCGTGAAAGCGCTCCAGTTTGAAGATGAGATTGCAGGTATCAGTACCGCTATCGGAGCAAGTTTTGCAGGGTCTCTGGCCGTTACTTCTACTTCCGGACCCGGTGTGGCTCTGAAAAGCGAAGCAATAGGTCTGGCCGTGATTGCCGAACTTCCTTTGGTGGTGGTAGATGTTCAACGTGGAGGTCCTTCTACCGGACTACCTACCAAAAGCGAACAAACCGACTTGCTTCAAACGCTTTACGGACGTAATGGCGAAAGCCCCGTAGTAGTAATTGCCGCAACTACGCCGGCAGACTGCTTTGATGCTGCTTATTGGGCAGGTAAATTGGCAGTTGAACACATGACCCCGGTTATCCTTTTGACTGACTCATTTATTGCCAACGGTTCAACAGCCTGGAGAATCCCTGATTTAAAAACCTATCCTGATATCAAACCTCATTATGTATCGGAGTATAAGGATGACAAACCTTGGAATCCTTATCGCCGCGATCCGGAGACACATGTTCGCTATTGGGCTGTTCCCGGAACGGAAGGTTTTACCCACCGTATCGGCGGTCTGGAGAAAGATTTTGAAACAAGCGCTATCTCTACCGAGCCATATAACCACCAAAAGATGGTAAAGACTCGTCAGGCCAAGATAGACAAGATTGCTGGCTTTATCCCGGAACTTGAAGTGTTGGGCGACAAGGATGCCGACCTGCTGATTGTTGGCTGGGGAGGTACTTACGGACACCTTTGTGAAGCGATGGAAGATTTGCGCGAGAATGGAAAGAAAGTGGCGCTGGCTCACTTTAAATTCATCAGTCCGTTACCCAAGAATACGATTGAGGTTCTCTCTTCGTTCAAGAAAGTGATTGTAGCCGAACAGAACAACGGACAATTTGCCAACTACCTTCGTAGTAATGTTCCCGGTTTCAATCCGATAAAGTTCAACCGTATCAAAGGGCAACCTTTCGTTGTAGCACGGTTAGTAGAGGAATTTACCAAAATATTGGAGGCGTAAAGTATGGAAATCTATAAATTTGAAGCAAAAGACTATAAGAGCGACCAGTATGTACGTTGGTGCCCGGGTTGTGGCGACCATGCCGTATTAAACTGTGTACATAAAGCAATGGCAGAGCTGGGAACTCCCCCGCACGAGATTGCTGTTATCTCAGGTATCGGGTGTTCGTCCCGCCTGCCTTATTATATGAATTCGTATGGATTCCATACTATTCACGGACGTGGTGCGGCTATTGCCACCGGTGTAAAAACAGCCAACCCTGCACTCCAGGTATGGTTGATGACAGGCGACGGCGACTGTCTGGCTATCGGAGGAAATCACTTCATCCATGCCGTCAGGCGGAATATAGACCTCAACATCGTCCTCTTCAACAATAAGATATATGGACTGACAAAGGGACAATATTCACCTACCACGGATAAGGGCGTAGTAACAAAAAGCTCTCCTTACGGAACAGTGGAAGAACCCTTCATTCCGGCCGAACTTACCCTCGGCGCTCGTGGAAATTTCTTTGCCCGTGCCATAGATGTAGATTTGAAGAATACCACGGAGATATTGGCCGCTGCGGCTCGCCATAAAGGTACATCGGTGGTAGAAGCGCTGGTAAACTGCGTTATCTTCAACGACGGCATCCATAAGCAAATTACCGATAAGGAAAATCGTGCAGACCGCACTATCTTCCTCCGTCACGGCGAAAAGATGCGCTTCGGCAAAGAGAACGAGAAAGGTATTGTACTCAATGGCCTCAAACTGAAAGCCGTTACTATCGGACAAGATGGTTATACCTTGGACGACGTATTGGTACACGACGCTTACGAACCGGATATTACCCTGCACCTGATGCTTTCCAGGATGAAAGGCGATATGCCGGTTGCATTGGGCATTATACGCAACGTAGCAGCTCCTACTTACGACGCCGCTGTAGAAGAACAGATAGCCGAAGTACAAGCTAAAAATCCTATCCGCACACTACACGATCTATTGATGAAAGGAGAAGTGTGGGAAGTGAAATAATATAGCAACATTATGAAGAAAGATACTACAAAAAGGATTACCGGACCGCTACTTTATGTAGTTGGTCTGGTAATCCTTTTTATCATTGCATATTCCTATATCTTCGATTCAAAACTTGATACGAATGGAGACAATTGCGTTTACTACATGTTGGCGTCATCCCTGAGCAGCGGACATGGCTACTCGGATGTTCTGAGCGGAACCTATAGAGCGTCTAATAGTTTTCCTCCCGGCTATCCGATACTCATGTCGATTATCAGGGTCTTTACAGATAGTCTATTCCTTCAAAAAGTATTGAATGGTATTTTCCTGCTTGCTTCGGTACTTCTGCTGTTTTTCTTTGTAAGAAAGAATCAACTGCCGACGTCGTTGGCATTTGTTGCTTCAGCAGTAGCCTTGTTGAATTACCAGACGCTGCGTTTTTCTACGATGATGATGAGCGAAATGTCTTTCCTTTTCTTCTCAGTGCTAACTCTCTGGTTTCTGTATAAGATGAACAAGGAAAAGCCCTTTTGGAAGGATGGCTACTTTTATCTGTCTATTCTATCGACTTCGTATTGTTTTCATATACGTACGCAGGGCATTACCTTGGTAGTAGCCGCTATCGGTTACTTCCTGTTCGCCAGGCGTTGGAAGGAATCAATAGCTTTTACAGGAGGCTTCGCAGTCACTCTTCTACCCTGGATGCTTCGTAACAAGCTGCTCAACATGGGAGGTAGCCGTTATTTCGACCTGATATTTGAAGCGAATCACTGGAGTCCTGATGAAGGTCTTTTAGGCTTGGAAGGAATTATATCCCGTTTCTTCGATACACTCGGGATGCTGGCGTCAAAGGCGCTGCCAAACTCCATTATTCCCTACTTGAGTGCAGACTATATTACCCCGAATTCTACTTTTGGCCAATGGGTTACAGGTATTATACTTTTGGCTCTGATCGTCTATGGGATGTGCCAATTTGGGAAATACAAGTATTTTCTTATCTTATATGCGGCGGCCACTTTTGGTATCATCTCCCTTCTCAGTACGCCCAGCGGAAACCGATACCTCACCTCTATCCTGCCTATCCTCGAAGTATGTCTGGTAGTAGGGATTTATGCAGTAATGCTGTTGGTTGTACGAAAGTTAAGCTTAGCGAAAGGATTCTCTCCCTGGATATTGTCAGTACTCCTTTTCTTCTCCTTCCCGAAACTGCAAGAATTGCATGCGATAAACAAGGCCCCTTTTTCTATCCCTTATCAGAGCTTTTTTAAATTAGCCGGGGAAGTGCATAAAAATTTGCCTCCTAATACGGTTGTTTGTTCACGCAAGCCCGAACTCTTTTATATGTTTAGTCACACGCCTGTTACGGGTTATGCCTGGACGGAAGATGACAAGGCGCTCATACGTGGCCTTATTGAGTCGAAAACTGATTATGTGGTATTAGAAGATAACCTCGGATTTAGTCAAACACCCAGATTCCTCTTTCCGGCTATTCAAAAAAATCCCGATTTTTTTGAGATGGTGATGAACATACCCAACACGAATACTTATCTATTAAAGTTTAACCGGGAAAAAGCGCAAGCAGAAATCAATTAACACTCAGGCCATGAATAATACACTACAAACTCTTTTAATTAATAAATCGAATAACGTGTTTATTCAGCTATTTCGCTATTCGTTTGTCGGAGGACTTGCTTTTGTGGTAGATTTCGGGCTATTGTATCTTTTAACCGAATTTGCAGGATTTCATTATCTATGGTCGGCCACTATTTCCTTTATAGCCGGACTGATAGTTAATTATTTTATTAGTACATTCTGGGTATTTGGAGCCTCTTCATTCAATAAGAAGATAGAATTTCTTCTTTTTGCTTTAGTAGGCGTTGTCGGACTTGGATTGAATAATTTGTTTCTTTGGTTTTTCACAGAGAAGTGTCATTTATACTATATGCTGTCAAAGCTCATATCGGTAGCTCTGGTTTACTTCTGGAACTTCCTGGGCAGACGATTTTTTATATTTAATAGAAAAGAATAAACACAATGTCACCTAAACAAGAACAAGCCGTCATTATTGGCGCCGGACCTGCGGGTTTGACTGCAGCTTTAGAGCTCCTTGAAAAAAGTAATATCCATCCTCTTGTATGTGAGGAAACGAAAGACATAGGAGGTATCTCTAAAACAATAGAATATAAAGGAAACAGGATAGATATAGGCGGTCATCGCTTCTTCTCGAAAAACGATGCGGTGATGAATTGGTGGCAGAAGATTCTGCCAATACAAGGCAAGGAATCGCGGGATGATTTGCTGATATCCTCCGACAAGGTTCTTGTTGAGAATGGCCCCGACCCTGAACAAGTGAATCGGGTTATGCTAATCCGACAGCGAATCTCCCGGATATTCTATCTGCGGAAATTCTTTGAATATCCCATTGCCTTAAAGTTTGAAACATTTGCCAATATGGGGCTTTTCCGCACGATTAAGGCGGGAACCGGCTATATGTGCATTGTCTTCAAACGGAAAGAAAATTCGTTGGAAGACTTCTATGTGAACCGTTTTGGCAAGCCCTTGTATAAAATGTTCTTTGAAGATTATACGGAGAAGGTATGGGGTGTTCATCCGTCTAAATTAGGCGCTGACTGGGGCGCTCAGCGTGTAAAAGGACTCTCCTTGTTGAAGGTGATTCTGCACGTCCTCAAAAAGCCCTTTCAATCCAAACACTCCATCGAGCAAAAAGGCGAAGAGACTTCGCTAATCGAGCAGTTTATATATCCCAAACTGGGTCCGGGTCAATTATGGGAAACAGTTGCATCCGATGTGGAGGAAAAGGGAGGCGAGGTGAAGATAAACAGTAAAGTGACCGGTATTCAGATTGAGAACAACCGGGCTGTAGCTGTTGAGGTGGAAGAAGACAGCAAAACCCGCTCCATCCCCTGTGACTATCTATTCTCATCCATGCCCATCAAGGACTTGATAGCTTCCTTGAAAGGAATCAACATCCCCGACGACGTGAAGCGGATAGCCCACGATTTGCCGTATCGTGATTTTATTACGGTAGGTCTGTTGGTTAACGAGATGAAGATTAAAAACAAAACGAAAATAAAAACGTACCAAAACCGTGTACCCGATACCTGGATTTATATTCAGGAACGGGATGTGAAAATTGGCCGTCTGCAGATTTTCAATAACTGGTCTCCCTACATGGTTTCCGACTATAAGAATAAGATGTGGATAGGATTGGAATATTTCTGCACGGAAGGCGATGCAATGTGGAACATGCCCTCCGAAGACTTTATTCAAATGGCAATAGACGAACTGGTAAAGATAGACGTCATAGAGCGCGAGGCCGTTTGTGAATCCGTCCAATTGAAAGTAAAAAAAGCCTACCCCTCATATTATGGCTCCTATTACGAGTTAGACAAAGTAATAACTTTCCTGTCCAGCATAGAGAACCTATACTGTATCGGTCGGAACGGACAGCACCGCTACAACAACCAAGATCACTCCATGCTAACAGCCATGGCCGCTGTAGATTGTGTAATTAACAAGCGCCCCGACAAATCCCCCATCTGGGAAGTAAACGCCGAAGAAGAGTACCACGAGAGCAAAAAGTAAAAGATAAAAGCTCTTCGTGTTTCAACTTTATTATTTTTTCCACCTATATTTGTGATTAAATACACATAGACTATGGCACATTTGACAATAAAGGAGATAGGAGTTATTAAATACGTTGATATAGACCTAAACAAAATCAATGTAATAATAGGCCCCCAGAGCAGTGGCAAGAGTACAATCTGCAAGATTGCCTGCTACTGCGCCTGGGTAGAAAAGAAAATATCTCTTGTTCAAGACTTCGTTTATTTTATGAAAGATCATAATTTTTATAAAGAACTTGTTACATTTCATAAGTTAGCTGGCTACTTTATGGATGAAAGTTTTTTTGAGTATGAGACTGATGTGATTAAATTTAGTTATCTCCATAAGAATGGAAACGCTGAATTTGAATGGAAAGATAGATATGGCTATAAACAAAACCAAATTGCTTATATTCCGTCAGAGCGTAATTTAATTTCGGCGATCGATAATTGGTTTGAAGTCAAGTTCAAAGATAACAATATACGGAACTTTATGATTGACTGGGAGGACGCACGCAAAGTCTATACACGAGAGGATCCCTTATCCATCTTAAAATTAGGTGTGCAGTATTACTTCGACGGAGCAACAAGGAAGGATTTAGTTATAGTAGATGATAATGGTACTACATTGGACTTGACGAATACATCGAGTGGTTTACAATCGTTAATTCCTTTAGAGGTAGTGTCTCAATATCTTACAAATTATATATTTGCTATAGATGGTAGTAATAGTGTTCAGGATAAAAGTAGTGCAAATTTCTTTCGTCAGAGGGTATATGAAGAATTGTTTGAGGTAAAGGAAATAAATTTTCCATCTGAAGGATTATTCGTGGACAGGTCTTTAGATGATGGGATAAAGCTATTTCGTTCGAAAGAAGACTATGATAGATACAATAAGACGATAAATAGGATGTTGTATATCCAATATACTAAGCTGTTCATTGAGGAGCCGGAACAAAATATATTCCCTGAAACACAACGTGATTTTCTGTATTCAATTTTGGAATTAATGAAATCAAAGGAAGATAATAGCCTCTTTATAACAACCCATAGCCCTTATATCCTATATGCTCTGAATAACTGTATCATGGGGTTTTGGGTCAAAAATAAAATGCCTTTGGATGAGCAAAAGGAGTTGCTGAGCCTTCCGGCATGGATAGATCCGGCTTTAGTTTCCGTTTACGAAATTACAGATGAAGGCATCTTGAAGTCTATACTAACAGAAAAGACCAAATTGATTGGCAAGCATTATTTCAATCGAGTAAGGAATGGAATGATGGATGAATACTATGATATGTTGGACTATTTGGAGATTGATGAAGATGAGAAGTAGGATAGAAACTTTATTACCCAAAGATAAACACAGGATTGAGAACTTAAACTATGAAGAAGTATATATTGCTGACTGGAAAGATGTAGATTCCACAAGAGGTGTTGAAGCTACATCTTATCCGCCTGAAATAAACAGTGTTTGTCTTCATAATAACAACCAAGTCCACATAGTTTTTGATGCATTTGCCGATAATGCTCTTCCAATCAATAAGGGAGTTCATAATAAACAATGTGAGTGCGTTCTGTTTCCATTAGCGAATGATGATTGCAACTGGGTATTATTTATTGAAACAAAGTATGCACGAAATAGTGAATTTGCATTTAGGAAGGAACATGATTACCCTTCATGCATGGTTAATCAAATCATAGAAACGGTAGACTATTTTAGGAGGAGGAGCATTATTGAAGAAAACAGGCTGGTGCATGCTCTTGTGTCATTTCCCAATTTGGCAGATGATTATAATGACAGGCTTTTCGATGCTTTGGAAGGGTCTGAACTTAGTGTTGATTCTATTAAACTCAAATACAAAATTGCAATCAGAGGGAGCAATTCTGCAATTGTTATTTCTGATAAAAGAATAAAGCTAAAAGGCGATTCTTGATAAAACAATAAAGGCCGGAAATTCCGGCCTTTATTGTTTTATAGCTTATCAGCTACCGCTTTTAGTAGGGCGGGGGCGCTGGGTATGGGGTCTCCGGCTTCGCTGTATGCTCCGATGATGTAGGCGCCTTTCCAGAGGGCG
>BNTS01000125.1 GCA_025996775.1 Bacteroidia bacterium
CGTGTTAAAAGCCCAAAATCGTCTCAAATATCAAAGAAAAAAAAGACCATTTTTTGACATTCTGCTATTTTTGACAAAATTGACAAAAGCGACACTTTGATAATTTATTCCTTGAAAATCCCCCGAAAGGATTAGACTTGATTAACCGGAAGTTCTGCTACACTCCACTATAATATTTGAACAGGCATTAATCCCTGGGGAGGTTTTTTAGTCAAACAAGGAAAAAAAAGGAAGAGTATGACGGCAGACGTCATATAATTTATTAACTTTGTGGCATTAATGCATTAATATGTTTAATTAAGGAGAAAAAGATGAAACAAATTGTTTTTATTTTTATGACTTTCTTGTTTGCAACGACCTATGTGTCAGCGCAAGAAGCTGCTTCAGCTTCCATAGCCGTAGCTGAAGAATCGTTTGATTTCGGCGATGTAAAGGAAGCCGGAGGTAAGATATCGCATACCTTTGTAGTAAAGAATGATGGAGACGCTCCATTGGTTATTACGCGTGTAATCGCATCATGCGGATGCACGACTCCCGATTGGACGAAAGAACCGATTGCCGCAGGTAAGACCGGCGAAGTAATCGCTACCTACGATCCGTTAGGACGTCCAGGCCCCTTTGCGAAAACTATTTCCATTTACAGCAATGGGAAGAAAGGTAACTATGTATTAACCATCCGGGGAAACGTAATTTAGTTTAGCCTGCAGGAACCTTTTGATGCTGAATATCAAATTATCTATAGCAGTCTTCATTACTTTTCTGCTTATTTCCGCTCAAGCGATTGCGCAAAAAGGAGCGGAAATAAGTTCGGATTTGCAAACGTATGACTTTGGCGTTATAACTGAATCGGAAGAACCGGCAACACATATCTTTACAATAAAGAACACCGGTACATCGCCCTTGGTTATTAATCGCATCACGGCCTCATGCGGATGTACCCAACCCGAATGGTCTAAAGCGCCGATCGCACCGGGAGCTACCGGAGAAGTGAAGGTAAGTTATAATCCCAAAGGCCGTCCGGGTCCTTTTTATAAAAACATTGCCATCAACAGCAATGCAAAAACAAATCGCCTTACATTATATATTAAAGGTACAGTTGCCACCCGCAGTGCAGCGGTTGCGCAGCCTGTAATCTCATACCCCTACAATATAGGCGATTTAAAGTTGCAGACAAAAAGCATATTGTACTCTCGCATCTATCCTGGTGAAACAGGAGAAGAAACAATCCATATCAAAAACGAAGGAAAAGCATCACTGAGTGTACGCACCGACAAATTGCCTAATTATCTGACGGTAGACGTGAGTCCCCAAACCCTGAAACCTGGAGATACAGGCGAAATATCACTCATGCTCAAGGCTGATAATGTAAAGCGAATGGGGCATATATCTGTCCATGTTCCATTGATTGTTGAAAGCGACGGGAAAAAGAAAACAGAAAACGATTTGGAAGTTTCTGCAAATATTATTGATAACTTCACTCACATATCATCTGCTGAAAAAGCCAAAGCACCGGTAGCCCAATACTCTCTCACTTTATTAGATTTTGGTAAGCTGCCCGAAAAAAGTAGTAGCATTATTCCTTTCATCGGAGGACTCGGTAAGGAATCTGAAAGTCTCACGATTACCAATACCGGCCAAAGCACGCTCCTTATCTACAGCGTAAGTTGTGACAATGAGTTGATTGATATATCGGGAGGGAAGAAAGAACTAAAACAGGGCGCATCGTCCGAATATAAAATAAGTATCCGACCCAAAGAGGTCAAGGCCAAGCTCGAAGCCTACATCACCATCGTAAGCAACGACCCCAACGGCCCCGTACGACTGATAAAAGTAACCGCCGAAAAATAACATGACATATGGAACATCCTGAAAACGACGAACAATACAAGGGTTTGAAGGTGAATAAGGGCGTTGCAGATGTCCCCACCGTTAGCCCGTACCTTACTAAAAGACTTCAACGCAGGGAATATACACCTGCCGAATATACCGAAGGCATTCTGAAAGGGAATATAACGATTCTTAGTCAGGCAGTCACCTTAGTAGAGAGCGCAAAGCCCGAACACCAACAGGTGGCTCAGGAAATCATTGAGCGCTGTCTACCTTATGCCGGAAACTCTGTACGCATAGGTATTACGGGAGTCCCCGGAGCCGGCAAAAGCACATCTATCGATGCTTTCGGCATATATCTTATCGAAAAAGAAGGACGCAAATTGGCTGTGCTGGCCATAGACCCCAGCAGCGAACGCTCCAAAGGTAGTATCTTAGGCGACAAGACTCGCATGGAAGAACTATCCCGCGAGAAAAACGCCTTCATACGCCCTTCTCCTGCAGCCGGTTCACTGGGAGGTGTAGCCCGTAAGACACGGGAAACCATCGTTCTATGTGAAGCAGCCGGATTTAATACCATCTTCGTTGAAACCGTAGGAGTAGGCCAAAGCGAAACGGCCGTCCACTCTATGGTAGACTTCTTCCTTCTCATCCAATTAGCCGGAACAGGCGACGAATTGCAAGGTATCAAGCGCGGCATTATGGAGATGGCCGACGGTATCATTATCAACAAGGCAGATGGCGACAATATAGAAAAGACCCGGTTGGCTGCATCGCAATACCGCAGCGCTCTCCACCTCTTCCCACCCTCCGATTCGGGATGGGTTCCACAAGTACTTACCTATTCAGGCTATTACAAGCTGGGCATCCCCGAAATATGGAAGATGATTGAGGACTATATCCGCTTCACCAAGGAAAACGGATACTTCGACTACAAGCGCAACGAACAGTCGAAATTCTGGATGTACGAAAGCATAAACGAAAACCTTCGTAACGCCTTTTATCGCCATCCCGATATTGCTACCATGCTTCCTCAAACCGAAAAGCAGGTCTTAAACAACGAGATAAGCTCCTTCGTAGCCGCCCATCGCATGTTAGAGCACTTCCTCAAGAACAAGTAATTCTATCTTTATATCTTCAGTATAACGGCTTCTTATAAAACTTATCAAGGTATCTGCCCAAAAAAGCATGTATCTGCGATAGAGAGTGGTTATAGGTTGAAGGGGGTGGTTTTCAGGTAGACTTTATAGTCTTTGATCATGCCGGGCTTGTTTGACTCCATGCGGGGGAGGTATTCGAAGCCGGTTACTACTTTGTCTTCACCCAGGTCAATTACTATATGATGAGGGTATTTGTCTTTTGAGGTTGAATAGGCCGTGTGCCAGATGGTGGATTCTTGTAGGTCGAATACATTGCCGGCAATGTTGTTGGCATCGTCTGCTTCCTCGCTGTCGGCGTAGACTACTTTCCAGTGTTGACGGGAAAGGCGTTTGCCGTCTTCGCCTAAAATCTCCAGCTCGGCGATGGAGGCATAGTCGCTACCGTCTTGAGCGCTCAAGGCTTCCAGAGCGAAATAGCGGGCGGGGAGCGGACTATTGAATTTGATGGTCTGCCAACCGTTGCCGGGTTTGAAGCTGCCGCTTGCTACGGCTTTCTCGGCGCTGAGGTCTAAGTTCTCACCTTGTTTGCGGAACTTATAGGCGCCATTGCCTCTCAATACATCCAGGATGGGCTGACGCAAGCCTTCTACCGTGGGCGTTGACGTACCTACCATGTCCAAGACAATGATTTCATTGACGCCTTTCTTCAACCATACGCCGGGAAGGTAAAGCGTTTGTTGCGGGCCAATCTCCCAGAAACGGCCAAGGTTATGTCCATTCAGATAGACCATGCCTTTCTTCCAGTTTGTCATATCCAGGAAGGTGTCGCCTGTTTTATCCAGGTTGAACGTAGCACGGTAATAGGCAGGTTGGTTTTCTTTGATAGCCTTCTTGCGATAGGCTTTGTCCTTTGCAAAAGTGTAGTCTACCGGGATACTGTACACTTGCCAGCCTTTCAATTCGGTAGCGCCCTTTTCGCTGATGAGTTCCACCTTTTCGGTTATACCTTTATAATCTAAGACTCCCTTGCCGAAGTTCCGCCGGCCCATGGCTTCCACTAATATATCGAGGACTGCCCCTTCACGTACGGCAGGAATCGCCAACGAAGCATCTCCCTTCAAGCGATTCAAGACACCTATGCGAACCCCGTCTATATAGACTTGCGCCCAATCATGTGCTTCCGTCACCTTGAGAAACTGAGACGCATCCGATTGATGCAAATTGGTGCGATACAAAATGCTCCCCCATCCTTGATTGAAGTACTCCATCGTATGGATATCCTCGCTCGCCTGAGGCTGAGGCAGGTTATCAAAGATCGAAGCCGCTTCATCCAGCGTAATCGTTGAAATAGCAATCGTAGGGATTGAATCGGGGATAGCAGGTAAAGAAGCGCCTTCCGGCAGATAGTTTGCCAAGAGCTTGCGCACCTCGAAGAACTTAGGCGTTACATTGCCATTCTCATTGATGGGAGCATCGTAATCATAAGACGTACAATCGGGCACATAGCCGGGGAAGTTGGAACCTGCCCAATGGCCGAAGCTCGTGCCTCCATGGGTCATATACAAACTGAAGGAGATATGCTTGTCGAGCATTTCTTTTAAGCCGGCAACCAACTCAGCCGCAGAGCGTGTCTCGTGCTGAGCGCCCCAATGGTCGAACCAACCGGACCAGAATTCACTACACATAAGCGGGGTTTCGGGGCGAAGCTCTTTCAGGCGACGGAATTGTTCGTCGATATTGGCCCCTGTTCCGAAGTTAAGTGTCCAAAGCAAATCATCCAGCGCATTGTTCTCAAAGTTGGAATTCCAGTCGCATTGAAACAGCGGCACTTCATTGAAGCCCGAAGCTTTCACGATATCACGGACAGCTTCAATATAAGGTTTATCAACGCCATAAGCGCCATATTCATTCTCTACCTGCACCATCAGGATATTACCGCCTTTGGACAATTGATATTTGCTTAGCTGTTTGCCCACTTCTCCCATGAAGATTTTCACACGCTCCACGAAGTAAGGGTCTAAGGTACGTAAGCCGATGTTCTCCTTCTTGAGCAACCACCAGGGCAGTCCACCCATTTCCCATTCGGCACACACATAAGGGCCGGGGCGCACAATTACATACATGCCGTTCTTCTGCGCCAAGCGACAGAACTCTGCCACATCATTATTGCCCGTAAAATCAAATTGTCCCTCCACAGGTTCATGTATATTCCAGAAGACATACAAACAAATGGTATTCATCCCCAGAGCCTTGCACATCTGAATGCGATGCTCCCAGTATTCTTTCGGAATGCGCGGATAATGAATCTCCGCCGCCTTAATAACAAAGGGTTCGCCATTCAAAAGAAATGTCCGATTGCCCGCTTCAAAGGTTTCGCTTTGTTTTTTACCTCCTGAACAAGCACAAAGAGCAAAAAATAAGATAGCCGTTAATATAAGATATTTAGCGTGTTTCATAACATTTGATTATTTCTGATTATCGCTATCATCGAAAAAACTCAAATCCCATTTGTCTATCCATTTTATAACAGGTAATCCTCTTTCATATTGGATAGGAAGCCAGATGTAGCGCGAGTCAAGTTGATTTCTCGGTATCCAGCGGTCGCCGATGTAAATGAAAGCATCTTTCTTGCCTGCGACTTGCAGGATATAGGTAGCTTGCGAATGGAAGCTCAACTTTTCATCATTGCCTACGAAGGGGTTGGGCTGTTGCTGCCAAGGTCCCCAGATAGAATTAGAGTAGAACAAACGCCCTTCATTGGGATCCCATCCGGTACAGCCGGAGGTAACCATGAAATACAAACCATCCTTCTTAAAGATAGATGGAGCCTCATTATGCCCGCCCGGAGCTATTCGGATATATTTCCCGGTATGGCTCAGGTAGTCGTCCGTAAGTTCGGCCAAATTGAGCGTCAGGTTCTCTTCGGAAGCGAAGATATGATAGGCTTTGCCGTCATCGTCCACATACACGGTTTGGTCGCGTGACATCTGTCCTCCTTCGTGGTCACGGCGGTTAAACAGACCCTCCAGGGTAGCCTTTCTCCAGGCAACAGTCCACCAGTCTTTAAAGTCCGTTACTTTGACCGTTGAAGTACGTTCTTCCTCGGTCATGTCAATCGGCCAGTAGCCTGCATTGGGGCGATAAGACTTCACAAAGGTATACGGCCCGGTAGCTTTATCACTGGTTGCAATACCTACCCTTGCCGCATTATATCCCTGCCCTTTCAGCTCCAGATGGAAGTACATCACGAACTTCTTGATCTTTTCGTTATAGATTACTTTCGGGCGCTCCACATTGCAACCCCGTGCAATCACATGATCGGGATCCGTTTCTACCATAGAGAGAGCTGCGCCTTCGTTTTTCCAAGTATACAAGTCTTTAGATGAGTAGACACCTACCAAGATAGGACTTTGTCTATCACCTTTATGCTCGCCATACCAATAATAGGTATTGTTGTAGTAAAGCAAACCGCCTCCGTGCGCATTGATAATGGCGCCATCGCTGTCCAGCCATAATTCGCCGGGTGTAAAGACATCTCCGGCGGAAGCCGAAAAAGATAAAAGAATAAAAGCAAATAAAAGAATTGTATTTCTCATGAATTTTATAATTAGATAGATAGAGACGCGGCAAGCCGCGTCTCTACAAAATTTAATGATAACCTAAATTATTCTGTTGCGCCTTCGTCGGCTCTGATTGGCCAATAAGGATTCTGATATAGCGGTGAAGTAGTGACATCAGCGCCTGAGGTGGCTGATACCTGGAACTGCTTAACCATAATTGGGCGCAAATAGTGAGCTTTTTTCCATGTCATACCATTGTATCCGCTCTGTCCGCTGTAGCGCTCAAACGGACGGAGATATTCGCTTCTGTCTTTAGAAGACACTTTAGCCGAGGATGATCCATCAGCGACCAAATCAGCAGCATCATACCAACCTTCTATCGGTGTATTCCACAAGTGGAAACCTTCAACATGATATGGATTGGAAATCAACTGATCCAATGAACGCCAGCGAGTAAGATCCATGTAGCGAAGTCCTTCGGCCAAGAACTCGCAGCGACGTTCGCGACGGATGTTATACAAAGTCGGGTCTATCAGTGTACCTGCGGAATAGGATCCCCAGTCGTTTTCTGCTTCCTTGCTCATGTCCGTTTTCGCAATCGTATTGTCGAAGTTAGGATCCACGTGAGAGCGGTTACGGATAATCGTCCAGTATTCGCGGGCCGAAGCATCCAAGGTTCCAGTCTTTACGTAGCTTGCTTCCATATAGTTCAACAACGCTTCGGTAGCCCTGAAACTGATAGATGCCGTAAAGCCGCCGCCATTTGCATAATGTTTCCGATTAAAAGAGCCTCCTTTATGCAGAGCATATCCGGTGGAATAGCCACGTTCGCCGTCACCATTCGTAATACCGGGGTAAGGTTCTACAAATACGGCTTCCGTACCTTCATTGTTTTCCAGTTCGTACAGGATATTTTTTTGTCCGGGTTCTTTCAAGAAGATGGCCAGACGAGAATCACGATTGGTGCGAACATCAGCAATCGTTTTGTCGCCCTTATAATAATTGTCACCGTCGGAATATGTTCCGTGTGTATAAACTGGTGTTCCGTCTGCCATCAGGTAGTTGTTTACGAATCCGCGGGTAAGACCTATACGGTAGTTTCCACGTCCGGCTGCAGAGTTTACATTATGCGTAGTTAAACCTCGTGCATATTGACGCCACAACAACACTTCGCTAACACCCGACAGGTCTTCCTGTGCAAACATTTCGTAGTACGGATTGACCGGTTCAGCGGCATCTTGTTGCAATACGCCTGTATTGACTGCCAGACTTCCCTTATAAGCATCTGCAACCTGCTTGGATGCGTTGATTGCTTCGGTCAGGAAAAAATCAATTTCGCTGTCAATACTTCCACTCGGAAACTGATAACCCGAATTATAATCCTTTGTAGCTCCCGGCCATCCATCGCCACCGGGAACAAAGGCCGTACCCTTATGGTACTTCAGCCAAGTGCCTTCATACAAGGCTACACGCGACTTCAACAACAAGGCAACGTCTTTATTGATGCGAGTGGTTGCCAGTTTTTTATCAGCAAGCAACGCAGTGGCTTTGTCTAAGTCGGAAAGGATGAAACGGGCTACTTCATTACGAGGGCTGCGTTGCAATGCTTCGCGCAGTTCGTCCATATTATCGGAGAGAGGCACACTGACGATAGGAAAATCGCCAAACATCTGGTAACGCTTGAAGTAATCGTAAGCACGCAGGAAATAGACTTCACCAATGTAATGCTTAATGTTTGCCAAATCGCCCGTGATCGTATTCTCTAAACCGTTCAGGTTTTCGCCGAATTTGGGCAGTACTTCAGATAAGAAAAAGTTGCAACGATATATTTGTTCAAACTTCCAATTGTCATTCTCCGACATATCTACCTTCCAGCGGTCTGTGGTAAAGCGGTCGTGTACCGATACGCCAACCTGATTGTCGGTATTATTATCTTCGTCGAAAAGGCCATAGCTCCATGTGGAGTGAGACGGAAGAATGTCGGCGTACATGCGGTTGATATAATTCTCCAACTGAGATGCTTCGATGAAATAGGCTTCCGGTGTTATCTGCGACTGAGGTTCTCTGTCGAGAAAGTCATCACATGCTGTAAAGCCGCCTATCAAAGCCAATGCCAAAAGCGAGCTTAAAAATATTTTATTATTCGTCTTCATTTTTATTGAGTTTATATAGATTAAAAGGTTACGTTAAGACCAAACGACCATGTTTGCGACAATGGATATGCGTTACCATTGCTCTTGATGGCGTTATCAGCTCTACTATCCGTATTTCCACCGTTGATCGTTTCAGGATCGAACAGTTTAGATAAATGAGTCCCCGTCCACAAGTTTTCACCGGAAACAAAGATGCGTGCTTTGCTGACACCGATTTGTCGTGTCAATAAAGAAGGCAGGGTATAACCTATTTGCAAATTCTTCAAACGTATGTAAGAAGCATCCTGCAGATAGCGAGTCTGCGCTTTATGATTCTTACCTGGACCATTACTACTCCAACCAAACAAAGCACGTGGATAATAAGAATCCAAATTAGCAGGAATCTCTCCGTTCAATCCGGTAGCTTCGGC
>BNTS01000126.1 GCA_025996775.1 Bacteroidia bacterium
CTGTTCTCTCTGCTTTTGGCGTCGAATGGATGAGTAAGACGCAAGAGATACGCGAAGACTCGGCCATTGCGGGTGTTTGGTCGCTGGGCATGGCTCTCGGTGTTATCTTTATCTTCCTCACTCCCGGATATGCACCCAATCTTTCCACCTATTTGTTTGGTAATATACTAACCATTTCTCGAATGGATATTATTTGGATGGGCGTTTTGGTGGTAGCTTTGTTGCTGGTATTTTCTCTATTCCTCAAGGAGATAGTCTTCGTGGCCTTCGATGCGGACTTTGCCAAAACGCAGCATTTACCAATCAGACTCATCGAATATGCCATGATGTTTTTTATTGCCGTTACGATTGTCTTCTCCATCCGCTTGGTAGGGATTATGCTGCTGATGAGTATGCTCACCCTGCCACAAATCATCGTCAACCTCTTTACTTGCAGTTACAAGAAAATTATGTGGGGAAGCATAGCCGTTGGGTTCCTGGCTTGTTTAGCCGGTTTGGTCTGTTCCTATATTCTGAATGTGCCTTCAGGCGCCTTTATCATCTTAGTATTGGTTCTCTTTTTCTTAGCAGCCAAAGTTTACCAGAGAATAATCAGGCAGCGCAAACAATAAATCGGTATATTTTCGGTTTATATCTTATTAAATGAGAGCTGTGAAGAAAAGTTTTTATTATATAGCCTTCCTTTTTTTTATTTACTTGCTTAATGCGTGTGGTACAGCTAAAAACACGAAAGCGAGGCGTGTTTACCATGCTATAAATGCTCAATACAATATCTATTATAACGGAAAACTTTCTTTTGATGAATCGCTCAAATCTCTGAACGATGGCTATAAGGAAAGCTATACCGACCAGATTCTGATGTATCCCATCAGCGCCCAGTCCAAAGACAAGACAACTACCGGCGGCTCCTTTGACAAGGCCATCGAAAAAGGCAATAAAGCCATCAAGATGCATTCCATCAAAACCAAACCGCCCAAAAAGTCGGGATGGAAAAACAACCCCAAACAAGTCGCCTTTCAGGAGCAGGAGGAGTACAATCCCTTCCTCAAACATTGTTGGTTGCTGACGGGGGAGGCACAATTCTACAATGCAGACTTCCTTCAGGCATCTGCCACCTTTTCGTACATAGCCCGCCATTATGCGGGAGACGAGGTGATGGTGGCCACAGCCCGTCTTTGGCAAGCCCGCTGCTACAGCGAAATGAATTGGTTTTACGAAGCCGAAGATATACTGGGCAAACTGAATACGAATGGTATTCCGAAAAACAACCTGAATCAATACGCTGCCGTAAACGCTGATTACCTGATAAAGAACAAGAAGGTTGAAGACGCCATCCCCTATCTGAGGACGGCTATCAAAGCCGAAAAGAACAAACGCCAACGTGCTCGAATGAAGTATCTGCTGGGGCAGTTGTACACCGATTTGGAGTTAAATAGCTTAGCTTATAAAACCTTTGGCGAAGTAGCCTCTTCCAATCCGCCTTACGATCTCGAATTTGCAGCCCGCATTCGCCAAACCGAAGTCTTTCAAGGAGACAATCCCCGGAAGGTGACCAGGATGTTAGAAAAGATGGCGAAGAGCAGTAAGAATAAAGATTACTTGGACCAAGTGTATTATGCGCTGGGAAACATCTATTTGGAACGCCGAGATACCATCCACGCCATCGAAAACTATGAACTGGGGGTAGAGAAAAGTACGCAAGGGGGAATGGACAAAGCCATTTTGTGGATTAAATTGGGCGACCTTTATTTTGGAATGAAAGATTACATCAAGGCGCAACCCTGTTTTAGCGGCGCCGTGGCCATCATCCAGAAGGAATACAAAGACTACGAACGCGTTGCCAAACTTTCAGCCACGCTCGACGAGCTGGTGGTACATGCCGAAGCCATCTACCTGCAAGATAGTTTGCAAACCCTTGCCCGCATGCCGGAATCGGAGCGTCTGGCTGCGATAGACAAGATAATCGCTGATGTAACAAAGGCGGAAGAAGAAGCCAAAAAGACGGCTGAAAAAGATGCTTACTTAGCAGATGCCGAATCTATGGGTTCGGGATTAGACCGCCCCGGAACCGATATTGCCGCTCCTGCCATGCCGACAGTAGGCGGAGGTGGCTTTTATTTTTATAACCCCTCGATGGTGTCGCAAGGAAAAACGCAGTTCCAACGGAAGTGGGGACGACGCACACTGGACGACGACTGGCGCCGTCGTGATAAAAAAGTAACGACTTTTGAGGAGCAACCTAAGCAAGAGGATGCCCCCCCTGCAATTCAAGGAAATCCCCTCCCGACCGATTCATTGGCTGCGGGGCTCCCTGAAAATATGTCCGACGACCCCAAAACGCGCGAATTCTACCTCCAGCAAATACCCCTGACGGAAGAAGAGATCGAACAATCAAATCTGATTATTGTGGATGGCATGTACCACATCGGATTGATTTACAAAGACAACCTGGAGGATTTTGAATTAGCTATCGAGGCGCTGGAAGATTTGGAAGAGCGTTTCCCCGAGAACGAGCATCTGCTGGATTGTTATTACGAAATCTACCTCATGTCTATCCGTCTCGATAATCTCGAATTGGGCGATATGTATAAAGCAAAGATGCAAGCGCGTTTCCCCGACGACGCCTATACCATAGCTATTTCAGACCCCAACTACTTAAACAACATCCGTTCAATGGATAGTGTGCAGTCTGCCGTTTACGAAGCCACATACAACAACTACTTGGCGGAAGACACTGCTGCGGTGCGTATCAGCTACGAAGAGATGAGCACCACCTACCCGCTGGCTACCCTTCTACCCAAGTTTATGTTTCTGAATGCGCTTACGTATGTGCAAAAGGGAGACGCCGAAGGATTCAAGGAAGCGCTGAAGGAGTTGGTGGAAAAATATCCGAATGCCGATGTCACGGAATTGGCAGGCGAGATGCTGAAGGGAGTGCTTCGCGGACGCGAGATGGTACAGGGTGGCGTGAAAGGTATGATATGGAACCAGCGCTTCGGGTCTGCCGACGGAGAGCTTTCGGCTGAAGACTCTGCACGGGTATTTACGGGCGACAATAATATGCCGAGCCTCGTCATCATGATGTATCCCGACGGTCGCATCGACAAGAATCAGTTATTATATGTAGTAGCAGCCTACAATTTTGGCAGCTTTATGGTGAAGGAACTTGACCTCGCCTTTGAAGAATCCGGCGAAGTACACATGCTTAAGGTTAGCGGATTCAATAGCTTCGACGAGGCCCTGCAATACTATAAGATGATATACGGAAAAGGTGGTTTCGCCTCGGCCTTGAGCAACGAGATGGCCATCATCCCCATCTCTGAGAGCAATTTGGAAATCCTCATGCATGGTAAAACCCTCGATGAATATGTCAGCTTCCTGGAAGAAACCTTCGGCGACGAAGCCACCGAACTGACCGCTCGACTAAAAGCCCGCATCGACGCAGCCTTCATGGAAGCCGAAGAAGAAGTGCAGAAAGAAGAAGCATCGGGGGACGAAGCCCCCGAAGAAGCGCCTATACCCGTCACCGTCACCCCGCTTCCAAAAGATACCATTTCAGTTGAAACCATTCTGAAGGATACAATTCCTGCTGTCACGGTTTCTGCTGATACAATCCCGGCTGTTGAGATTCCCGAAGTAACCGTGCCTGACACGATTCCGGCTATCGCTCCCGACATACAGCAACCTCAACCCAAGGAATCTCCAACAACCGATCAAACCAGGAAGTCTGTACAGCAAAAACCGGCTAAAGTAGTAGAAGAGAAGCCCAAATCTCCCGCCCAGCTTCGCAAAGAAAAAGAGCAGGCCTACAAAGAGCGCTTAAAACTCAAGGAAAAAGAGCGCAAAGAAAAAGAACGCGCCTATAAGCAAAAACTAAAAGACCGCGAAAAAGCCCGCAAAGAAGCCCAAAACGCCAGAAAGAAATAGTTTTTACCCCATCCTTAATATTTGAAGACGCGGAAGCTATGGGGTTTCAGCGTGATATTGAAACTGTTGCTCGGCTTTGTGTCGCGAAGCCATATACGTGCCGGTTGAGCCGTGGCCGGTGAAAGTTTTGAGCCATCTTGTACGTCGGTTAGACCGTTCGCTGCGTTATTTACGATTAATTTTATGTCGACAGGTTCATCGAGGAATGATTCAACGATGAAAGTGCGGTTATCATACGCAAATACACTGACTTTAGCAGGTCCTTCAATGCGAACATCCACGTCAGCACCTGCAACAGTACGAATACGGTTTAAAACAGGAGGCGGCAATTCATAAATATCGGCATAAGAATCAGGAACAGTCAGTACCCAAAGCGAGCCGTCTTCATAGCGAGCTTGTAATAAGAATGCCCAGCCCTGTACGCCTTTATCTATAGCGGGTATGTCTTCCCATGCATCGTTGGTGAAGTAAAGCATCTGGGGAATCAACATCTTCTCCTTTGATTTTCCGAATCTGCCGAAATCAGACACAAAAGCTTTCCTGTCGTCTATACGAAGTTCAATGATATCTCCCAATTCTTTTTGGATAACTTGCAGCAGTCGTGTGGTGATGATCACTTCTTTTCCGGCCTTCAATTGCTTTTTGATCTTAGATACCAGAGCTTTATCGTAAGCGGCTTGTTCGGTTAAAAGAACCAGCTCTGCATCCGAAGGAAATTCGGGAACCATTTCTATCGGCAGCCCTGCCATACCCAGGAAGTGTTGCAGGTTGTCGTCGCCGACGGAGTTAATGGGTTTATAAGATTTGATACCTACAGGATTCCCCAACTTGCTATAGAACTTACTTACCGTTTCGAAAGCTACGGACGCCAATGAGCCAATCGTAGGATTAGGCCCCATCTTGTCCCAATCGAAAGAAGTCCCGGTTCCTTGCCATGCCCCTTTCGCGGCTGGAAAAACCGGACGTTGCACGCTGCCAAATTCAAACAACACACATTCGGGGGTTTTGCCAAACAAGGTCAACCAAGCCTGTTCGGCATAGAGGTCGGCATATTTCATTCCGCCTGCATCAATCCAGCCGCCACCGTTTTTTCCCGGTGCGATATTATTGAAGTAGCGAATAATTTCATAGCTCAAATAAGTTTGCAGGTGTTGATCGTTGTCCGGACTTCGCGATTCAGTACCTGTCCATATACCGTCAAATATTTTGGATTCAGTACCCAAATCAAATCCCAATGCAGGGAAATGTTCGTACCAGTTAGGGAATTTAACGATAACCTTTGCCTTGGGGTTAACGGCTTTAGCCGGTCCAACAACCAGATTCTTGGCAGCATCATTCATCAGTTCGAGACGGAAATCAGTCCAGGACTTATCCCCTTTAGCTGCTGTACACGCTTCGCATTTGCAGCTATTGAAGAAGAAGTCATCCAAAAGGATTTCGTCAAAGTGTTTCGCTGTGAATTCGGCAATCTTTTTCACTTCAGCCCGTTCTTCGGGGGTAACGTAGCAGAACGTAGCCCATCTTCCATCACCTGGTGCTGTATATGTAATTCCACCACCAAATTCAACTCCCTTAGAGGTAAAGAATTTTTTTGCAGCGATTAAAGCATCTTCATTTGTGTAACGTCCGTCGCGGTGTGATTCGATATATACCTTATCTACTTTCAGACGGGAGGTTATGCTTGCCCATACGCTGTCAATCCAGTGGGTATTAGTCATCTTACTCACATCATTTGCCGTGATATAGATTGATACTTTGAAGCCATCATAATGTCCGGCCTTCAGCGAGAACGATAATGTAAGGAGCATAGTAAAGACTATGCAAAGCAGTTTTTTCATGGGTAGATATTTATTAGTTAGTATTAAACAACGAAGATATTAAATAAAATGATACATGAAAAAAAATCTGAACTATTTTTAAGAGAATGTCATTTTCATTTGTCAATTAAAAACAGTTAAAACGGCCCTCTTTTGTCAGGAAAAGGGGCTTTTTTGTGTTACGAGAAATTCGGAGTTTCGACGAAATCGGCCAAAGTTCACGGATATGTAAAGCTTTTGTCGCGATTCGGGAAAATTATTTTGAAAAGACGGCTTCTTTTTGGGAAATCATTTAGATGATTGTCGAACGTCATCAGCATAATTTGGAAATTTCATTTAGATCATTTTTAAAATCATCTAAATGATTTCCCGAAGAGATGAGGATGAATTGTGAACAGTATTTAATATTAGTTATTATTTGGTTAATATTAAGATTTGTTAAGATCTATAATGCCCTTAAATCCCTTGAGTGCCTTAATGACGTTATGGCAGCCATTGAAAGGAAAATACAAATAGTAGAGCATTATTCCCGCTCTATACTTTCAATTTTAAACTTTCAACTCATCATTGCTGTCTTTTTGTATTTGCCAAACCCGCAAATCCTTGCGTTTTTCGTGTTAAAAGCCCAAAATCGCCTCAAATATCAAAGAAAAAAAAGACCATTTTTTGACATTCTGTCAATTCTATCATTTTGACAATTTCGATCTACGACAGATGTTGCGTGCTGAAGAAACGTTGCATGCAACGTCGTGCTTTCCGTTTCCAGACAGGATTTAAGTATTTTTGTGTTTTGAAAGGGTCATTTTCTCGGGTTTTCAGTGAACAATCAGGGGGGTAAAATTGTTATATATATAGAGAGGTATATTTTTTTGTAGTGATGATTGTGATGATGAATATGATGAAGTTCTCAATGAGGTATAAATTGATTCTATGCACCCATAGAAGAAAAATATGAGAAATGAGTTTTTTTTCTGTATATTTGCTCTTTCATGTTTATAATTTAAAATTTATATACTTAATTATGGTGCACGATTTTGACATATTAAAGAACTTTTATGAAGCGTATCCTGAAAAGGTGGATAATGTACGCAAGAGTTTGGATCGCCCGCTTACATTGGCTGAGAAAATACTCTATGCCCACCTGTACGATCACACACAGCTCAAAAATTACCACAGGGGCGAAGACTACGTAAACTTCCGCCCCGACAGGGTAGCCATGCAAGATGCTACGGCGCAAATGGCCTTGCTTCAGTTTATGAACGCAGGCAAAGAACGGTCGGCCGTACCCGCCACTGTTCATTGCGACCACTTGATACAGGCAGACCTCGGCGCTAAGGAAGATATTGATACCGCAACTAATTCAAACCGCGAGGTATACGACTTTCTTAAGACCGTCTCTAATAAATACGGTATCGGATTCTGGAAGCCGGGAGCCGGCATTATTCACCAGGTTGTACTGGAAAATTATGCTTTCCCCGGCGGTATGATGGTAGGAACCGATTCACATACCCCCAATGCCGGCGGGCTGGGGATGATAGCCATTGGTGTTGGAGGAGCCGACGCGGTAGACGTGATGAGCGGAATGGAATGGGAACTGAAGACGCCCAAACTGATCGGCGTAAAACTTACCGGACATTTGAGCGGATGGACTTCTGCCAAGGATGTAATCCTGAAGCTGGCAGGTATCCTAACCGTAAAAGGAGGCACCAACTCCATTATTGAATACTTTGGCGAAGGAGCAGAGAGTCTGACAGCTACCGGCAAAGCTACCATCTGCAATATGGGAGCCGAGGTAGGAGCAACGACCTCAATCTTCCCCTTCGACAAAAACATGGCTTCCTATCTCCGGGCTACCGGAAGGGAGGAAGTGGCCGCCTGGTGCGAAGAATTGGCTCCTTACTTAAGAGCTGATTGGGCTGTGACGGAAACCCCGGAGCAGTACTACGATCAGGTAATAGAAATAGACTTAACAACGTTAGAACCGTATATTAATGGTCCGTTTACACCGGACGCCGCCACCCCTATATCGGAATTAGCTTTTAAGGTTAGAAAGATGGGTTATCCACAGAAGATGGAAGTAGGTTTAATTGGTTCGTGTACTAATTCCTCATATCAGGATTTGAGCCGTGCAGCGTCTATAGCCAGACAGGCATCGACAGACAAGCTCAAGGTGGCGGCGACATTAATTATTAATCCCGGGTCGGAACAGATTCGCTATACAGCCGAAAGAGACGGTTTGATTGGCGACTTTGAAAAGGTAGGAGCCATCATTATGGCGAATGCCTGCGGCCCTTGTATCGGACAATGGAAGCGGCATACAGACGACAACACTCGTACAAATGCAATCATCACGTCATTTAACCGTAACTTTGCTAAAAGGGCGGACGGCAATCCGAACACATATGCCTTCGTTGCCTCGCCTGAACTAACAATGGCCTTGACCATTGCAGGTGATCTTTGCTTTAATCCGCTTACGGATAAACTCCGCACGGAAGATGGCAGAGAAGTGATGTTGAATGAGCCTCAGGGCGCGGATTTTCCGCCCCTGGGCTTTGATGTAAAAGATAATGGTTTCTCAGCTCCAGGCAGCGGAAGCACGGAAGTGTATGTAGATGCAAATTCCGAACGGCTCCAGTTGCTCCAGCCCTTCCCCATATTAAACGCCGACGATCTGCTAAACATGCCTCTGCTTATTAAGGCGGAAGGTAAATGTACTACAGATCATATATCAATGGCTGGCCCTTGGCTCCGCTTTCGCGGACATTTAGACAATATATCGAACAACATGTTAATGGGAGCTGTGAACGCATTTAACGGAAAAACCAATTCTGCATGGAATCAACTTTCGGGTGAGTATGAGCCGGTTTCGACTGTTGCTCGCCAATATAAAGCGAAAGGGATTTCATCTATTGTAGTGGCAGAAGAGAATTACGGCGAAGGTTCCTCGCGCGAACATGCAGCTATGGAACCCCGCTTCCTGAACGTAAAAGTAATCCTGGCAAAGAGCTTTGCCCGCATCCACGAAACAAACCTGAAAAAACAGGGGATGCTGGCGCTGACCTTTGCCGATAAAGCGGATTACGACAAGGTGAAAGAAGAAGACCGTATCTCGATTATCGGCATAGACAACTTCCGGCCGGGCCAACCGCTCGAAGCCATCCTTTATCATAATGATGGCACGGAAGAGTCTTTTGCCGTTAATCACACTTACAATGAAATACAAATAAACTGGTATAAAGCCGGTAGTGCATTAAATTATGTAAAAACGACAGTATGAAAATTAAGAAAGTCGATGGGATTCTTC
>BNTS01000127.1 GCA_025996775.1 Bacteroidia bacterium
GTAAATTCGGGGAATTTGCCGTTGCCCCAGTTGAATTTGCCACTATCTATAATCACACCGCCCAGTGTTGTGCCATGACCGCCAATCCATTTGGTGGCGCTTTCTACTACCACGCTTGCGCCATGTTCCAAGGGACGGAACAAATAACCGCCGGCTCCGAAAGTATTATCTACAATCAGAGGTATGTCATGAGCAGCGGCAACAGCGCCGATAGCGTCGAAATCGGGCACGTTCAAGTCCGGGTTGCCAATGGTTTCCAAGTAGAGCGCTTTGGTGTTATTGTCTATCAGTTTCTCAAATTCCTTCGGCTCGTCGTTCGGGGTAAAGCGAACGTCCACGCCCAGCCGCTTGAACTGGCTCTTGAACTGGTTGTAGGTTCCGCCATATAGATGGGAAGTGGAGATGAAGTTATCACCGGCAGCCAGGATATTGTTCAGGGCAATAAACTGGGCGGACTGGCCGGACGATGTAGCCAGTGCAGTAGCACCACCTTCCAGAGCGGCTATTCGTTTCTCGAATACATCGTTTGTGGGGTTCATCAATCGGGTGTAGATATTTCCGAACTTCCGTAAACCAAAAAGATCGGCTCCGTCTTTTGCATCGTCAAACACATAAGAAGTAGTCTGATAAATGGGGACTGCTCTTGCATGGGTGGTAGGATCTACTACTTGACCGGCATGTACCTGTAATGTTTCAAATTTCAAATCGCTCATGGTTGGTTGAAATAAATGTTTGTTAATAATAATATGCAAAGTTATAACTTGTAATTTGCTTCTAAATACCACAAATGTGGTATTTAGCTTCTCTTTTATGATAAATTCGGTTTTTGCGGGGAACCAGACAATAAAAAGTGGGCGCGTTTGTGCTGATAATCGGATGCTAACCCTTATCTTTGCGGATATAGTACACAACTAATTTAAAGAAACACAATTGTATGGGATTTTTTAATTCGACAAAGAAAAATGCACAAGTGTCTCCTCAAGAAGAGGCCAACAAAAATGAAAGTGCACAAGTACAGGTATCGCCACTACTTTCTCCATCTCCTGTTCCTATTCCTGTTCAGGCTGTGGTAGAAGAAACGAAGAAGAAAGCCAAATTGCTTCCTTGGAAAGAGAAGAAGGAAGAATTCAGAGGTTTTTTCAAAATCAATATTTACAGCATATTTAAGTACAATCCTGTTCTTACCGGTGAGAAAGAAAAGGTAATGGGTAAATGGGTTGAGACCTATTCGCTCCTTTTGGATGAGCCGGAATTAGCATCCTTTCAACAAGTAAAGATATTAAAGTACGAGAACGGCCATTACGACCTGGTGTTTAGTAGCACCCAGCAAGCTATATCCTCCGAGTTGAAGGAGTTTATAAATTTCAGCGTTGAGCAGTTAGGCCCCGATTTCATGCACAAAGGCGAGTTCACGGATGCAGATGCCAACGACATCGCTTTAGGCGCTTTCTCCCGAATATGGTACAACAAGCTGCGCATAGACAATGTCTATTTCACCCCATCCCTCACATTATATGATATAACCCCGGAATAAAACACTTCCCCCAACCTTATCTCCCGATCCTTCATCAATGCCTGATTTGATGAAGGGTTAGAAGTTCTTTGCGTTTTCTTCCTGTTGACCTGCTACCGGCAACGGATTTTCCTGCAAATAGGCTGTATTTGCCTTGAACTCCAAATGTAAATCGGAAGCATATTGTATGCGTATAAGTTATAATTGAAACAAAATTTCTATTTTTTGAACAAAGTCCTGCATTGGAATTTCTACTACTCCCATCGCTTTGGCAATGGCTTTCGTGCTGATAGGGTCATTCTGAAGTTCTGCAAGAAAATTCATCAAAGCAGCTTTGATGTCATCCGATACATTGTAGCGTTCTTCTCCCGAAAACAGAAATGAAAGCCGGTATATGTCTTTCTTGTGCTTGTCAATATCGTCCTGATGCACTTGTTGCCCTTTGCTCTTTCGTTTTTTATTGTTCAAATAAGCCTTGGCTTTCAGCACAATTAAAGCGTCTTTATCAAGCACTTGGATTCCTTCAATTTCCCGTGAGTGTTCAACGGCATAATGATAATAATCATCGTCCATCAATATTGCCGAAAAACTGGATAAATATTCTTCCTCCATGTTGAAGTGTATAATGTGAACGCCTTCAAGGATTTGAATCCCATCAGGGATTCTTGAAAACAACTCTATGTACGCTGGAAAGGAAACATCCGTTGGCTCAATGAAACGGTAAAAACTTCGTTTCATTCCATTTTTCGTATCTATTTGGCACACTTTATAACCACCTGCCTTTATGAATGCCCAAAATTGCCGGACATATTCTATATTGATGGCTTCACAAACCACAATCATGTCAATATCCTTTGTTGCCCGTCCCTGCAAGTCGGCGTCTTCCAGATTCAGATTACAGGCAGTTCCGCCAATTATCACATAATTAGAGTTAAATCCGCCCAAATATTCTCTTATTTTATCAATTCCTGCCATACCATTTTATTTATCATTTCTGTTATTTCTTTTCTTACCCGCTCATCATCCGTACCCTTATAGCAAAGTGATAACGAAAGGCGGTCAATAAATTGCTTATCGGCTAATAATATCGGATTATATTTCCATATTTCCAAACGAACATTCCCGTCTTCCGGATGCAGAAATTCCTGCAATTCCTCCTGATGTTCCGAAAAAAAATTCCTGTCAATGGCAAATGAAGACAGTGAAGAATCTGCAATAAAAGTATAGTGAGCCAATGCAGTATCATAAGAAGCACAAAGCGGAACGTTTGCCGGAAAATGATTTTTTTCGATATGCCAAATCTTATGAACCGGCGAAGTCATTAACGGCGAAACGCTATTCCACAATTCACGACCTTTCTTATTGAAACGCAAAATTTTACTGCGTTCATTTGTTTGTTCTACTTCACAAACAGACAATCTTTGAAGTTCTGCCACCACAACCGATATGGTTTTCTTTGAATAGTCTAATGCTTCTGCTACATCTTTGAACGGTAAACCTTCTAACGAGGCTTTTTGCAGATGATACAGGATTAAAAACTGAGCGGAAGGTGAAAGATATTCTTTTGTTGCAAATTGCTGAATACTACTACCTTCGTTGAGATACATACGCAATGAAGGGATATATATCTGTTTGTCGGGAACAACAAAATTCGCCTTGTGGCTAATCAAGGTTCGCCGCCGGATGCTGTCCATTGACTTGAACTGTATAAGTGTCTGCTTACCTGTTTGCTTGCTGATTTGGTTGGCAAACTTAACGATTCGTGAAGTGGATAAATCTACTTCGACGGATGGAGTCAGCAATAAAAATTCTTCCTCCTCAATTTCTACAAGAGAAAAATTGAAAGTCCCTTTCAGATATTGGGGCAAACTTTTTACCAATTCATTTGCAGACCCTTTATCCCTGAAACTAAGTCCAATCGTTTTGCCGATATACTCTCCAATCAAACAGTTACTCTTATTTTGCATAATTACTATATGTGGAAACTGTGCAAAGTTAAGGTAATTGCATGAAATATACAAGTCTAATTACAAGTCTATCAAAAATACTGGGAATTTTTTCGTCTAATCTATCTGTTTCTACAGACCAATAGAAATATAATATATTGAATATCGGCATACTGATATTTCACAAATATTAATTTTGAAAATTTCAGGTTGCAAAGCTATAAAAACATTCTAAATTAGAGATAATCAAAAGAGGGAAGCCGTCAACCAGCTCCCCTCTTCCCAATTAAAATTCTAAGGCACTATCAATACGTATGTTCATTTTCTTTCATTTCCTTTGAGTCTATCTTATGCAAATCTAAAGATCTCCAAGCATAGATTATGTAAGCCAGAACAAATGGGATCAGGACGGAAACATAACTCATCGTTTTTAGCGTGAAAATACTTGAGCTGCTGTTCTCAATGGTAAGAGAGCTTTGCAAATCAGCTAAAGATGGGTAATAAGCCGTGTTGTTCCATCCGGCCATGAGAAACAAGGCCAATACAGTGAATACCGTACCGGTACCTGCAAACCAGATTCCTTTATTCCAAGACCCTGAGATAATCGTTTTAATGATACCGAAAAGAACGCCTACCACTCCAAGAAGGAATAAGACAAGCACTGCCGGCATCTGAACCAGATTAATCAAATATTTATAAGGTTCCATGTATACTTCTTTCGTATCGGGGTTTACTGCAAATCCGCTCTGAAGCAAGAGGTGGGCTACGAAGGCAAGGAAGAATACAAGGAAGAGACCGGTCTCAATAATCAATTGTTTGCGTGAACGTTTCTGTATCTCGTCGTCTGCTATATTATTAATGAAATAAAGCAGCGCCAAAACGCGAGACAGGAAGAATACAGCTAAGCCAAGCAAAAGATTCCAGATATTCAAAGCAGCTTCCAGTCCGTGGAGTTGCACGCCATCAGGAGAACCTACCGGAAAGGTACCCCAGGTTGAGATAACCGGCATGGCCAAGTCTGTGATGTTGCCTTTATTCACAAAGAAATTAGCTCCGTTGAAGAAGGTGCCTACTGCTGCGCCGAGTAAAACCGGAGCCAGCACACCGTTAATGATTAGAAATATCTGATAAGTTTTCTTTCCCAAAAGGTTCCCCTTCTTAGCCTGATATTCATAAGACACAGCCTGAAGCACAAAACAAAGCAGGATCAGGATCCAAACCCAGTATGCTCCGCCAAAGCTGGTAGAATAAAAGAGCGGGAAAGAGGCGAAGAAAGCGCCGCCGAAGGTAACCAATGTAGTAAAGGTAAACTCCCATTTACGACCGGTTGAGTTGAGAAGCATCTTTTGTTGCAACTCAGTTTTGCCGATGGTGAAAAGTAACGACTGTCCTCCCTGCACAAAAAGCAGGAATACCAGTAATGCGCCTAACAGTGATACCAAAAACCACCAGTAATGCTGTAATAAGATATATGTACTATCCATGATAATATCGATTTAATGTTATTGTTCTACGGCGGCGGGGCCTTTTTTAATTGCTTTGATCATAATTCCCAATTCTGCTATAAGTAATATTGTAAACAGGATAAGGAACAGGAAGAAGGTGATTTGCACCGACGAGGTAGCCAGGTTGGATACGGCTGCCGACGTGGGAAGTACATCCTGGATAGCCCAGGGCTGACGTCCTACTTCTGCAACAATCCATCCGGACTGAGAGGCAATATACACAAACGGTATAGACCACAGGCAAACCTTTTGCAACCAACGTTTGTCGCTAAACTTGCCCTTGTAAGACAAGATGCTGGCAACGATGAAGAGCAGGATGAAGAAACCGCCCAAAATAACCATGATGCGGAAGGCATAGAAGGTCATTCCAACGGGAGGTATCAAGTCTGTCGGGTTCTTTATATATCCGTAGCCGAAATAAGCGAAGTTTTCGTCTAATACGGCGCGGGCTTCTTTAGCAGCTACTTCGTTCTTGTCTTTCTTGGCTGTGCGATAATCGGCCAATGCTTGTATAGCCAGTTTACCTTTAGCTATTTTTTCCTGAGCAGAGAGAACCGTTTGACCGTTTTTTGTTTGATAGCCGCCATCTATAATGTTGGCGATACCGGGTATATATGCATCCAAATCGCGATCGCCTAAGTACGAGAGTAAATAGGGTATTTCAATCTTGAAAAGGAAAGGGTCGGTAGCATCGTTGTATTGGTCTTTTGAAGCGAGTACGCCAACGGCTACTAAACCTTGGCTGTTGCCTCCTTGATATAGCCCTTCCATTGCGGCCAGCTTCATGGGTTGTTTTTGGGCTACCTGATATGCAGAACCGTCTCCTGTCCAAAGGGTAAGGATAGAGGCAACCAAGCCGAAAAGAGCGGATATTTTAATGCTTCCTAATGCAAACTCGGTGTTTCTCTTTTTCAGCAAGTACCAACTGCTGATTCCAATAACTACTACGGCGCCTACAATCCATCCCGACAATACGGTGTGGAAGAATTTGTTGATGGCAACCGGAGAAAGGGCTACTGCCCAAAAGTCGTTCATCTCGCTACGTACAGCATCAGGGTTGAAATCCATGCCGGCAGGATATTGCATCCATGCATTAGCAACCAAAATCCATAGTGCGGAAATCGTGGCGCCTAAAATTGTCAACCAGGTAGAGGCTAAGTGGAAACCTTTGCTCACCTTGTTCCATCCAAAGAACATTACGGCAATAAAGGTAGCTTCCATAAAGAAAGCCAGCACGCCTTCAATAGCCAGAGGAGCGCCGAAGATGTCGCCTACAAACCAGCTATAGTTTGACCAGTTTGTTCCAAACTCAAATTCAAGGATTAGCCCTGTAGCTACTCCAATGGCGAAGTTAATACCGAAAATCTTCATCCAAAACTGGGCGGTGGTTTTCCAAAATTCTTTCCCTGTTTTGTAATAGAGGGTTTCCATAATCGCCTGAATAATACCAAGGCCCAGTGTTAGTGGCACAAAAAGCCAATGGTAAATGGCGGTAAGAGCAAACTGTGCCCTTGACCAATCAATTAGAGAAGTGTCAATACTTTCAATCATAATATATTATGTTTTTTAAGGAATAATTGCGCGTTGAATTAATTCATTGGAAATGTATTCTTGTTTTGCCGTTTCTCCTTTAAATTGCCCCAAATGCCTGGGGAAAAAGAAGGGCTTCAAGATGCAAAACATGATAAATAGCTTAATGAGTATTATAAGCCATAGCGTTTTCCCGAGAGTCATCCCCCGGAAACCTTCCAAATAGAAGTGCCAAACACGTAGTGCTATATGTTCTTTCTTCATAATATTACAAATATAAAAGTTTATTTTTATATTATATACATTTCATCGGTAACAAATATAAGGATTGTTTTGCGATTTTTTCGGTTTACTGCCAAATATAAATGTTAAATAAAATAAAACTACCCCTTTCTGATAACCTTTGGCATAAAAAATATAACAAGGTTCTATGAAGACCTGCCATATTTTGAAAAATGCCAAAGAATTAGGAATCATTAAAGTCCCTTGCCGTCCTGTTTTCGTCATTGGGACACCCGAAAAATTGGACGCCCCTACTTTTTAGCCCTTTTCAACCCATTCTATGGAGCTTTTAAAATTATCTTTCAGACTCGATGGGTCGGCACAATAGAAAGATGGGGAATGGCATATAAAAGTACCGGAAGGGTGCAGTCTCACGACTTTGCCTTCCGGATTTTATACATACAACATTATTGATTTGTCTAAAATCAATATTCTTTACTAACGCACTACCGCTTTTTCGGTATAATATGTTGCTCCTGTCTGACCCTTTACAATATAGACTCCGCCTGGGAGAGGAATATTGAAACGGTCGGAGGACGAATTACTGCTATATATCAATGAACCTGTTAAGCTATATACCTGGAGCCGGTCTATTTTCCCGCCTTGCGATTGTACATTCAGATATCCGTCTTTTGAGGATACCTGCAAAGTTGAAATGGACGGAATGGATTCGTTGCCTGTGACAATTCCCTTGCCTGTATACGTCATCTCCAGCGAGAAACGGTCGTTCAGCTCTATGGCATCAGCGCCCGGTTTGGCTACGGTGAAGGTATATACGGGATTGTTTTGCAAGTTAATGGTCTTTCCCAATTGCTTGTCCTGCAGATATACATCGTGACCGAACGTGGACAGGCCGCTAAACTCCAGCTTCATTTCCCCGGCATTCATCACGCGCAAACCCAAGTCGGTAGCCTGCGACTGGAAGTCATTAGAGGTACGGATCGAAAGCGCCTCGCGCCCCGGAGAAAAGGCATAGAGCGTAAGCGGGATTTCATTGTATACAAGTACCGGCAAATCTGCCTTCGACGTAGCTTCAGGGTCATAAACCAAGGCGGCAGAGCTTGTCCTGCTGCCCTGTATGGCTCGTATGTACAGCACGCCGCCGCTTGTCACCTGCGTGGAGCGAAGTGTATACGAAGCCGGAGGCGAGGCAGTCGTCCACCGGGGAGACATGACAACCGTCGACACCTGAGAGTTTGGATCTTCCTTCGCCACAAAGAAGGATTGAAGGGGAGCTATAAGGTTGGGCAGGCCAACCTTAGACTGCTCTTCATAAACAAATCTATTGCCTGTTCCGGCAACACCTACTGTTTTGAAGCTGCCGTCCAGCTCTCCGTTCCAGTAGTAATAACCCTCTTTCAAAGCGGGGTTGTATAGCAGGAAGGAATCGGCACGCAGGTAAGCCATATAGGGGTTCACCACCTGTATCAGCTTCCATCCGTTGTTGTTATAAGTCGAACCCAGGCCGCTGTAAACCGGGAGGTTGAAACGTCCAAGGGCATCTTGAGCGACGCCCTGGGTGACAAACTTATACTTGTTGGGACGTGTACCGAGCGAAATGCCGTTATAGATATCCGTCTCTCCCGGAAACCGCAGGATACTGTCACGGGACAAAGAGGTGGTGACAACCCTCAGGTTGAAGGCTTTTCCCAGTTGAAGGGGTTGATTAACGCTGCCAAAGGTGGTTGTGAAGTTGCCTTGGGCTGCCGCACTGCCGCTATTGTCGGGATTGCTCTGCTGGAAGAAGTTCATGAAGAAGTCTCCAAGCTGAGGTTCGCCGGCTTTGCTTTTGTAGTGGTAATCACCTGTGAACATCCCGCTGAGCGGGGCCGACCACATGACAAAGCGGTCCCTCTCCGAAGGCTTGAGCTTGATTTCCACCTTGGCGTTATGATAAGTCAGCACATGCGGGTTCTTCAGCATGGCGCGGTCTTCCATCAGGATGTCATTGCACCAGGCGGAGTCAACCAGTTCGGGGA
>BNTS01000128.1 GCA_025996775.1 Bacteroidia bacterium
ATCAGGCAAAAGATATTTTATCAAAGAAAAATGTTCGACTCAATTTGGCTTTTTATGTAAAAACTGTTGATAATTTTATTTTATGGACATGGGATGTCCCGTCAATAAACAATCAAAATAAATCACACAAAATGGTTGATAATATAACTGGAAAAATAGCAAATTGTATTATAAATAAGGAAGAACATTTTGATTGGAGTTTTGTTGAATATATAGGCCCTATAATTTTTGGAAATAAGCGTTTTATAAAAAATGTCAATAATTCCGATAAATATTTTCATGTTGGTTCCAAATGCAATTTATGTGGGATTTGTATTAAAGTTTGTCCCACTAAAAACATTATAATTAATGGTTCTAAACCTGAATGGAAAAATAACCAATGTCAACTATGTACAGCCTGTTTACATATGTGTCCTAAAGAGGCAATAGAATTTGGAAAAGCAACACGGAACAAAAAGCGGTATAAAAATCCATTTATAAAACTTGAAGAATTATTTAATGATAATTAAAATTCAATTATTGAATATATGGAGTACGCCCCAACTGCACATAACAGGCCTCTACATACTTCGGGTGCAGTAGTGCTTTCGAGTTCTTTGATGCTGCGGTATTTTCACCCGCCTTATGTAATTAGTGAATTTTACGGCTCTATATTCGGTGTATTCAAGATTTTTATGTAGGTTTGCATGTTTAGACAGAAAATTATTTGACGGATGAAAAGGATACTTATTTTGTTATGTTTCATTGGTATGGGACTGACGGCTTTTGGGCAGCGGTCATACCAGTTTGAGGCCGCTAATCGCTTGTTTGTGGAAGGGAAGGAATTGTTTGAACTGAAGAACTATTCCGGATGTATGGACAAGTTGCAGGGGTATAAACAACAACTTGCTGTTGATGCCGACTTGCTGCAGGAAGTTGATTATCTGTTGGCTTGCTGTGCGTATGAACAAGGGCTCCCTCAAGCTGTCGAATTGCTGAAAGATTACCTCAGTACTTACCCCGATAGTCGGCACGAAGACGAGGCGAGCTTTTTTATCGGCTCCATCCATTTCGGGCTTGGAGAGTATGAAAAGGCTGCGTTTTGGCTCAATGAATCGAATGTGGACTTGCTTAGTCCCGAACAGCAGGAGGCTTATAGCTACCATCTGGCGTACGCATACATGCAGTTGGGCGATACGAATAAGGCACGGGCCGGTTTCCTCCGGATCAAGCAGGTGGGACATACCTACCGCGAGGCTGCAGGTTATTATGTAGCCTACCTTGATTATACGAATGGACGATACAACGATGCGCTTGAAGAGTTTATTCGCCTGAAAAATTATCCCGGCTATAAGGAATCATCGCAATATTTTATCACCCAGATTTATTTCACACAAGGGAAGTATGACAGGGTAGTGAGCGAAGGCGAGAATCTCCTTGCGCAGTATCCCGACAGTAAGAACAACGGCGAGGTGAATCGCATAACCGGTAACGCTTACTATCACCTGAACAATCAGGATAAGGCTATCGAACGCCTCTCGAATTATGCCTCACAGACCTCAACACCGCTGAGGAGCGATATGTACATCCTCGGCGTCTGCTATTATAATAAAGGCGATTATGCCAATGCCATTAAATATCTGGGGCAAACCGTTCGTGAAAACGATGCGCTAAGCCAAAACGCTAATCTCTATCTGGGGCAGAGCTGTCTGAAGCGTAACGATAAGAATAATGCACGTATGGCTTTTGAGGCGGCAGCTACTTCTTCTTTCGATAACCAGATAAAAGAGACGGCTACTTACAACTATGCACTCCTGATTCACGAAACAAATTTTACCGGCTTCGGTGAATCGGTGAAAGTGTTTGAAGATTTCCTGAATAACTTCTCCAATTCCAAGTATACCGATAAGGTGAACGACTACCTTGTGGAAGTCTATCTTACGACCAAAAACTATAAGGCAGCCTTAACCTCGATAGATAAGATAAAGCAGCCCGGAGCCAAGATTCTGGAGGCTAAGCAAGATGTTCTTTTCCAGTTAGGGACAGAATCGTTTGCCAATATGAAGATGGAAGAAGCTGTAGGCTACTTCACACGCGCCATCGACTTGGGTACCTATCATGTGGAATCACGCAACAATGCCTACTTCTGGCGTGGCGAATCATACTACCGTCTCGGCCGCTACCAAAATGCCATAGCAGACTACCGCACCTATCTGAACAATACCCGTCAGCGCAATACGGACATGTATGCACTGGCCTACTACAATACGGGATACAGCTTCTTCAAGCAACAACGATATGCCGACGCTCTATCCAATTTCCGTCAATATACGGAGCTGGAGCAGAACAAGAAAAGCGAAGCATACGCCGACGCTTTCAACCGCATTGGCGACTGTTATTTCTACAACCGTCAGCTTGCACAGGCCGAAGAAAACTATAACCGGGCAGCAAACATCCTTCCCTTGGCAGGCGATTATGCCCTCTTCCAGAAAGGATATGTGTTGGGACTTGAGAAAGACTATAAAGGCAAGATTGCCTCTATGGATAAACTCATTGCCAACTTCCCCGATTCGCGCTATGTTCCCGATGCGCTCTACGAGAAAGGGCGTTCGTACGTATTACTCGAAAACAGCAGTGCGGCTGCAGAAGCTTTTGAAACGCTAATCAAACGCTTTCCGCAAAACAGTCAGGCTCGCCGCGCCGGTGTGCAAATGGGCTTGCTCTATTACAACAACAATCAGCCGACAAAAGCTGCCGACGCCTATAAGAAAGTCATTGCCAACTATCCCGGAAGCGACGAAGCACGCATAGCTCTTCAAGACTTGAAATCGGTATATATCGACCTGAACGATGTGGGTGTGTATGCCGACTACGCCAATTCGCTGGGTGGCAACATGCGCGTAAGCATATCTGAGCAAGACTCCCTCACCTATCTGGCTGCCGAACGCCTGTTTATGAGGAGTGATTACGATGGCGCCCGTCGCAGCCTTGCCAACTATCTGCAAAACTTCCCTACAGGAGCCTTTACCGGTAGCGCAAACTACCACCTGGCAAGCATCGCCTTCGTCAATAAAAACTATGCCGAAGCCGAACGCCTGTTTAACGTAGTGCTTGAAAGCGGAGACACAAAATACAGGGAAGATTCCTGGGCGCGTAAAGCTGAGATTGAATACCTGAATAAAGATTATAAGGCAGCCTTGGAAAGCTTCAAGCGCCTGAAGACGGTAGCCGAAGACCCGCAAAACCTGGAAGCAGCCAAACTGGGTATTATGCGTTGTGCCCGGCAAACCGGACAATGGCAGGATGCTTTGGTAGCAGTGGAAGATATTCTGAAAGGCTCCAAGCTATCTCCCGAAGTCATAATCGAAGCCCGCTATGTACGTGCCAAGGCCTACCTCGGACTTCATCAGGAGAATAAAGCATTGCCCGATTTACAGGAACTGAGTAAGGACACGCGTACCCCCCAAGGCTCGGAGTCTAAATATCTGCTGGCTCAGGTGTATTACGATAACAACGACAATAAGAAGGCCGAGAAGGAGTTGATGGATTTTATTGAAAACGGAACACCTCATCCTTATTGGCTGGCTCGCGGATTTATCCTGTTGGCAGACATCTATATCCGTCAGGGGGACGACCTCCAGGCTCGCCAGTACCTCACCAGCCTCCGTACGAACTACAAAGGCAATGACGATATCGAAGCGATGATTGAAAACAGATTGGCTAAACTAAAGAATTAATGAAAGCGATGAAGACAGTATACCATCCTATAAAAGCGCTCAGCCTTTGCGTGCTGCTGAGCGCTTCCGCAACGCTGGTTGCACAAGAAGAAAACGAAGGATTGGCACGCCAGTTGACGCTGGAGCGCGAATACGATCCTTCTGTGCAAGATGCCAACAAGGTTAACACCCTTCCGGCTATTAAGGAACCGACAATCACCCGCACGCCGATCGACTACGCCTTCCTCTCCATCCCCACCGATCCGCCGCGCGAGATAGGAGTACTCCCTGCAAGCCGCATCATGGCGGATATGAAGTACAATAAACGTCGCGGCTACCTGAACTTTGGCGGAGGAACCTATCTGAACCTTAATGGTGATGCAGGCTATCATATCCTGAGTAGCGATAAGGATCAGTTGAATGTATTTTTTTCCCACCGCTCTACCAACGGAAACGTGAAGTATCTGGAAGGTTTTCTGAAGGATGAGAAAGTGAAGGCTAAGCTCAATGACAATCTGGGCGGAGTAGACTTCCGCCATGTCTTCAAGAAGGTTGCTCTTTCTTTGGGTGGCAGATATGCATACACCGCATTCAACTATTATGGGCTGCCTTATCAGGGTCTTCTCGACATGGAAGAAGATGTTGATACAAAAAGCAATCAGGTAAACCAGCGAGTAACGGTGAAGACTGGGTTAGAGTCATTACCCGGGATTGGTCCGCTGGACTACTACGTCAACCTTGATTATACGAACTTCTGGTATAAGTATGGAAAAGATATTCATTCCCCCGGTATTACTGAGCATACGATGGATGCCCGATTCGGACTGAGCGCTGCTTTCAACGGAAACCGAAGGGTAGGTGTGGACTTTAAGTTCATTTACTTCAACTACAATTTGCCTCTTCAGTCTACGGCTCATTTTGGAAATTATCTGGAAGGGACGCTTCAGCCGTATTATAAGATTGAGGGGGACTCTTGGAATATCAAGCTGGGGGCTAATGTCATGTTTTACACCGACGACTCGGAGAAGTCATTTCTTTCTCCCAAAATAGAGAAAGTTTTTGTTTCTCCAAATATAGCTATGGATATAAATGTGGGATCCAAGACTGTTCTCTATCTGGACGCCGGTGGACGTATCAGCTCAAACAGCGCATTCCAGCTCTCGCGCGAGAATCTCTATATCGACCCTTACGATGAAACCTGGATTACCCGTATCCCGTTCGATGCTACGTTGGGAGTGAAAAGTGGAATATTGCCCGGTTTTTGGTTCAATGTCTTCGGCGGTTACAGGATTGCATGGGACGACTATTTTTATATTCCCAATCGGGCTTGGTGGGGATTCGGTAATATTAGCCAGACCATACCGCTTGATTCCAAACTCCTGCGGGGAGGCTTAGAGTTGAAGTATGCTTATCAACGACTCTTCGAGGTATCGCTTAAAGGGGTTTACAATCGTTGGAAGGTAGAAAATAAGCACATGCAGTTGGTGGATAATATAGGCGGTTCGGCTCCTTGGGAACCTTACGGCCGTCCGAAAGCTGAGATTACGGCAGGTCTCTTGCTTCGCCCCGTTGATAAGTTTGCTGTTTCGTTGGACTACTATCTGGCTACCGGGCGCTATGTACGTAAAAGTTGGAACGAAAAGATGAAAGACATTAACGAGCTTAACTTCACCGGTTCCTATACCTTCAATGATACTTTTGGAGCTTACATTAAACTGAACAACCTGCTCTTCCGGCGTTACGAGCTTATCTACGGCTATCCCCTCCAGGGCTTCAATGCCATGGCAGGTATAAACATTAATTTCTAAGAGTTGGGATTTATAGAGGAACATGCAGGGGATGATTTGGAGCGGTTGTTATTGAGTGCTTCAAAGTATCCGGGTATGGATGTGCCTTTTGCCGTGGAGCAGATTGCTGCAAGAAGGCAGATTCGCGATAAACTGCCCTCTTGGTATAATAATCCCGGCCTGGTGTTTCCCTCCAAGATAGCGGCTGAACAATGCTCGTCTGAACTTACGGCTCGCTATAAACAACGCTTGATAAGCGAAACTGATCATGTTTGTGATCTGACCGGCGGTTTGGGTATAGACAGCTTTTTCTTATCACAAAAAGCCCAACAGGTAACGTATATAGAACGTTTTCCCTCATACTGCAAAGCAGCCCGCCATAATTTTGCCAGCCTCGGCGCCAATAATATCGAAGTAGTAGAAGGCGATGCCCGACAGTTACTGTCTAAAATGAGGAATGGAACCTTGTTCTACGTAGATCCGGCCCGGAGAGGGGAGGGGAATAAGCGGGTCTTTGCCCTAAAAGATTGCGAGCCTGATTTAATAGAGCTTCTGCCCTTGCTTTGGAAGTATGCCCCCAAGGTTATCGCCAAAATATCTCCCATGGCAGATATCAGTCAAACGTTAGCCCTTCTTCCTTGCACAACCGCAATACATGTGTTGTCAGTAAAAAACGACTGTAAGGAACTGCTGTTTGTTTTGGAGCGGGATGCAGCCATTGTTTCTCCCCCTGTCCACTGTATCCATTTTACAGCTGAAGGGGAAGAATCATTTACTTTCAATCTACAGGAAGAGAAGGAGACGGTTGCACTTCCTGCACCCCAAGTAGAGGCTTATTTGTATGAACCAAACGCTTCCATCCTGAAAGCTGGAGCCTTCAAAAGCATCACTCGCCTGGGAGTAAGCAAGCTAAACGTCAATAGTCATTGCTATACTTCGAACAACCTGTTGATAAACTTTCCCGGAAGACGTTTTATAGTAGATGAGGTCTTGCCATTCAGCAGTAAACTATGTAAAACAATACATAAAACCATCCCGCAGGCTAATATAACAACCCGCAATTTCCCGCTAAATGTAAAGGAGTTAAGACAGCGAACCAAGATTGCCGAAGGGGGTGATATTTACCTCTTTGCCACCACCCTTGCAAACAACGAAAAGGTGCTGATTAAAGTCTTAAAGAATTAAAGCCTTCCAGTCTTTGTCAGGCAAAGAGCATGATCATGAGCTGGGCTGTGATGACTCGAAGGAACATTGAGAGGGGATAAACAGTAGCATACGAGACTGACGGCTCATCGCCTTCAACCGTAGTATTGGCATAGTTAAGCGCCATCGGATTCGCCATGCTTCCACATAGCATCCCTACATTTTCGGCATAGTCGGTCTTATAGGAGGTAGCGGCAATAAAACCTACAATCAGAACAGGTATGAGGGTGAGTGCAAATCCCAACCCAATCCAAAGGACGCCCTCAGGACGGAATACCGTCTCGAAGAAATGAGCGCCCGAAGCCAATCCCAGCCCCGCCAGATAAATTACAATCCCAAACTCACGCATCATCAGGTTGGCGCTTTGGGTGGTATAGGTTGTTACATGGAAACGCGGTCCGAAAGCGCCCATCAGGATACCTACTATGATAGGACCTCCGGCAATACCCAACTTCAGCGGAGTTGACATGCCTGGGAGATATATCGGCAAGCATCCCAGCAACACGCCTAAAAACATACCTATAAAAACAGCAAACAGGTTAGGAGCCTCAAGCCGCTTTACCTCATCGCCCAATATTGTGCCTACATTGTTTACTGCAGTAGCTTCGCCCACAATCGTAAGGCGGTCGCCAATCTGCAGGCGGAGGTCGCGTGAGGCAAGTAAGTCTATGCCGGCACGGTTTACGCGGGTGATATTAATTCCGTATAGATTGCGCAATCGTAGCGAGCCGAGTTTTACACCGTTGCAGCGGCTTTGAGTCACAACAATTCGCCGTGAAATCAAATGGCTGTCAATGGCGTTCCAGTCGATGCCATCTTTGTTCCAGTCCACATCTTCCTGCTCGCCGAAGAGAGCCGCGATCCCTTCGACATCCTCTTTTGCGGAGATAACAAGCAGATGGTCGCCTTTCAGCAGTAGCGTGTCGGAGGTAGGAATCGTCACCTTTCCATCCCGCCAGATTCGGGAAATTACCAAATGATGCTCTGCCAGATGCATCACATCTTTGATGCTTTTATCGAAAATGCCCGGATTGATTACCTGAAACTCTGCTACATTCATTTTGGGATTCTTCTGCTTCCTGTTTGTCGTTTTCTTCTGGAAAAACTTGCGAAGCACGGCAATAGCCATTATCACGCCCACCACGCCCAGCGGATAAGCTACGGCACAAGCCAGTGCCATTCCGGTAAAGTCTTTCGTATTCAACGGGTCTGTTTGCAATAATGCCTGCTGAGCCGCACCCAACATCGGCGTATTGGTAACTGCCCCTGAGAACAAACCCATCATGGTAGGCAGCGAAACACCGATAGTCCAATGAAACACCAGTACAAGAAGCAGCCCAAGGGCGATAACTCCTATCGATAAAAGATTCAGTTTTACACCACCCTTCATGAGCGATGAGAAGAAAGCAGGCCCTACCTGTAGTCCCAGTGTATAGACAAAAAGAATCAGGCCGAAGTTCTGAGCAAATGCCAGCATGTCGACATTCACTTCAATACCGAAGTGTCCGGCTACAATGCCTGCAAAGAAAACGAAAGTGATACCCAGCGAAATGCCGGCAATCTTCAGTCTCCCTAAATACAATCCTAAAGCCGATACTATGGCAAACACCAGAATCGCCCATATCATGTCCGATTCTGCAAATACTCCCATTAATTCTCTCATTTTTCGTCTTTTTGGCGCTACAAAAGTACGGCTAATTTATTACTTGCACAAATCTTTAAAGGGGCAGTAGGCGCAGGCTTTTCCGGTGGGGGTTTGGATGAAAGGGGTTTCGGGGCTAAAGATATTGTCTAAGCAACTGCGTAGGCCGGCCTCGAAGTCGGTGGAGAAGGGGGTGAAACTGTCTACAGCCTCTTTTGTAATCCGGTCGGGGCGGTAGTAGACCGAAGGGTCGAAGTCGTCGCCGAAGAGGGTACGCATATAGTAGATGGCAGGTCGAAGAGGCGTCCCCTTGCTTTCG
>BNTS01000129.1 GCA_025996775.1 Bacteroidia bacterium
TATTGCTCTGGGCGGATTATGTTGCCGACGATGCATCCACGAATTATGGGTGTTACGAAGACAAGTTTTACAACACGGGAGCTATGACTGACCAAAGTTTAAGGTATATACAAATTAACCCTGTGGCTTATGCGGTAAACACTCCCGCGCGTGACGCTTTCTTTGCCAAGAAAATCTTTACCAAGGTGGCCGGAACGCCCCTCAATCTTGGCGACATAACCCTGAAGCGCCCTTTCGGACGTATCAACATCATTGAGACAGATGAGTCCATGCGGAGCAATTTGAACTATATTAATATATCGTATTCGGTTCCATCGACCTTCAAACCTTTGACCGGCGAGATAAGCGGTACGCATAATGTTGCAATCAACAACATACAATCCTTCCCCAACGCAGCCACAGAGAAAGCCAATCTTTTCTACGACTACGTCTTTGCCCCTGAAAGCGGACAACAGCTGCTCCCGGCAATAACCGTCCAATACGTTATGCAAGGCAACCCAACCGTCAATACATCTACCATCCCTGCCAACATGCCGGTGGAGCGTAACAAGCGGACGAATATTTCGGGCAATTTAATAATCAACACCTCTGCAACAAGCCTGTCGGTGGAGTTGGACGATGCGTGGACGAGTCCGGATATTGATCAATGATAGCATCATAGCAGTCGGTTCGTACTATCCAGTGTTCGTATTGATAAATGTATTTTACCATATTCAAAGGATAATGCTAACTTTGCAACATAACTAAACTGCAAGGATATGAATATTGCAAAATTAAAACTCCACGAGCCAGAAGCTACCGGCACTATTCTCAAGGAAACCTATAAGTCGAATAAGCAACCATGGGAAATAACTCTTGAAGAAAGAAAAGAGAGAATCCGTATGTCCGAAGTAGATTATAAAGCCGGACGCTTCCATTCAACTGAAGAAGTATTTGCTCCCGGAGAAACAAAGAGCTACCAGTTCAGTTACAGCGTAAAATACCCTAAAGAAATGACCATGAATCTGTGGTGCACAAATGTCGAAAGGAAATAAGGATATTGTTAGTAAGTACCATATTTACCTGCGATTAGAGAAGTCGTTGGCGGCTAATTCAATTGAGGCCTATATGATGGATTTGGACAAATTGCTGCTGTTTATGGAGAGCGAGAGAGTGACGTATGCCACGCTTACGTATAATGATTTGCAGCAGTTTGTGGCTCAATTAGATGATATAGGCATCCATCCCCGGTCTCAGGCTCGGATTATTTCGGGTATCCGGTCGTTTTACCGCTTTTTGATGTTGGAAGGGTACATCACAACCGATCCTACGGAGTTGCTTGAATCGCCCAAGAAAGGGCTGCATCTGCCCGAAGTGCTTTCATTAGAAGAGATTGACAGCATTATCGCCTCCATCGACCTCTCTCAACCCGAGGGACAGCGAAACCGCGCCATCCTCGAGGTGCTTTATAGTTGCGGACTTCGTGTGTCGGAACTTACCTCGCTTCGCTTTTCGGATGTGTACTTTGAGGAGGGCTTTATCAAGGTAGAGGGGAAGGGCAGCAAGCAGCGACTGGTTCCCATTTCCGAAGTGGCTATCCATGAGATTAGCAACTACTTGATTGACCGGAACAAGATAACCGTTAAGAAGGGCTTTGAAGACATCCTCTTTCTCAGCCGACGGGGTACGTCGCTTTCACGCATCATGGTCTTTCACATCATCAAGCAACAGGCAGAGATGGCAGGTGTGCAGAAGAATGTGAGTCCGCATACGTTTCGTCATTCCTTCGCTACCCATCTGTTAGAGGGAGGAGCCAATCTTCGCGCCATCCAGGAAATGCTGGGCCACGAAAAGATCACGACAACTGAAATATACACCCATATAGACCGCGAATCCCTTCGCCGCGAGATATTGGAGCATCATCCCCGCAGCTAACGAACGATGGGGATGGACAATCGTCTCCTGTTACTCAGATTATGTGTCGGAAGAGGTAATCGAAGTGGCGGAAGTCATCTACCGTTACCTCCTTGCTCTTATCGAATATCCAATAGAGGGGGGCATCATTGTAGAAGGCGGCCATGAGGGAGAAGGTGCTGGGCGGACCTATCAGGTATTGGCTGGTTGACAAGGTGTATAAATCTTCGGCGGGATTGCCTCGCATCAGATAAACTTCCTCACCCAAGGCTTTGCGATAAGCGGCCGGATTGAGCGAAGGGTCGTTGGTTACAAGTAGTATTTGTATATGCTTGGCCGGGATGTTACTTATAAATGATTGAATGACGCTAATGTAGTCTTCGTCGGAGAAAAAATACCGCCCTCCTTGCCAGTTTATGTAATCGGCACGCCGGATATGAACGCCCAAACGCAGGGTGCCCGTCGGCAGTGCAGGCAAGGCGGCTTCCACTTTCTTTACGATAGCCTTCTTGAACGAGAACAAGTCTTTGATCTCTTCACGCTTGCGCAGGAAAGCTTCGTAGTCACGGAAACTCCAGCCATCCAGTACTACGGACTCTGAATGATGCAGTACTTCCATATTGGAAGGGTTCAAAATGGCCTCCTCGTCGAAGTTTATTTTCGGTATCAGCTTAAGTTTATAGCCATACTTGGCAAACAGATAGGTGAACAAGTTGTATCCCCTGAGCGAACAAATCCTGAAGAAGCGGTATTTATAGCAGAAGCGCATACCGATAACCTGTACGCCGTTTTCTCTTCCCCAGGCATATACATGCCCGAATTGAAGGATATTATTACACATTTGGCCAAAGCCGGTTACAAAAACCATTTTATCAGGAAAGAAGTGTAAGTCAATATGTGGGCAAAGTTACAAAAAACCAAACTAATAACTATCTTTGTCCCCAAATTAGTATTCTTAAATATGACTATCGATATTAACTCATCGTATAAAAAACTGACACCTTTTATAAACCGTCTCCCCGAGTTGTTTGAAACAGAGGGTGAAACTATCTATAAAGCCAGAAACGAAATCAAAGTATTTACCGTGGAAGGCGAGAAAGTGGTTGTCAAAGCTTTTAAAGTTCCGCATATCATCAACCAAATTGCTTATTCGCTCTTTCGTCCGTCCAAGGCTTTACGCTCGTACCGGTATGCTTTGGAGTTGCAGAAGAGGGGTTTTCTGACGCCTACCCCGATAGCTTATATTCAACTTTTTGAAGGAGTATTGCTGAAGCGCAGTTTCTATGTATCGGGATATACGGAAGGAGTTACTATGCGGAGAGAATTCAACTATAATTACTCCTTAACCGAGCACATCGCTTATATACTGAAAGCCTTTGCCACATATACAGCCCGCCTGCATGATGCCGGCATATATCATCTCGATTATTCCAATGGTAATATATTATATACGGAAGAGGGTGGCGATCTTCTTTTTGAGCTGGTAGACCTGAACAGGATACGGTTTAAGAAAGTAACGGCTGAAATGGGATGGAAGTCTTTCCACAGGCTGGACTTCTCTCTTGAAATGCTGGAAATTGCGGCAAGAGAATATGCCCTCCAAAGGCATTTGGACGTGGAAGAAAGTATTGTTAAAATAACGGCCTATAACCTAAGAACCATGAAGCCCATACCCATACATTCAGTCAAACAGGGTTGATCTGTTTATCCTCCGTCATTTTTGCCAGCGTCATATATTGGTAGTATGCCTTGAATGTTGCATGGATAAGTCCTGCCCGGCCATCTAAGAAACCGCCTTTGAAAAGGTATAATTGAAGGAAGCGATAGGCGGGTTTCAATAGCAGTTCCGCTATATTTACCTTTTCGTCATTTCGACGTTCTACCTCGCGGTCGCTGTATCTGTTTATCTTGGATACTAAGTTGCTGATGCTGCCATCTTCCAAATGATCGAAGGCAAGGGCTTTCTTTCTCGGAGCTTTGCCTGACGAGCCGTTGATTTTGGGACGGGAATGAATGGTTACGGGCCAGGTAACGAAGCTGCTTCGGCGGAAGAAGCGGAGTTGATAATCAGGAAAAGCCGCATGCATGAACCGCCCCATAAAGTAGTTGTTGCGGGCAATCCAAAGCGCATCAGGAGATTCTCCGGCGTTGATAAAGTCGTACAGATACGTTTTCAGGCCCGGCTTTACCACCTCGTCCGAATCAACCACCAGCACCCAGTCTTTCGTAGCCTGCTCCACGGCAAAAGTGCGCGCCGGTTCGGGGATGCCATTAGTTGGTTCATGCATCACGATGGTGCAACCATACTCGCCGGCAATGGCCAGGGTATTGTCTGTGCTATGCATGTCGCAAATGATTATCTCGTCGAAATCCTTCACCGATTCCAAACACTGGCGAATAAGCTTCTCTGAATTCAAAGTATGTATAACTACCGAAATCTCCATATATTTTAATGTATTGAGGCCCGTCTCTTATGCATGACGGGCGGAAATCTTTAGCAAAGATATACCTTTTTCGCCTTTTTCCCGTTTGTATGAATGATAGTTTGTACTTTTGGCAGACTTTTTATGAATAGAAAATGAGAAATGTGCTTTATATATTGTTCTTCTCCCTGATGGCTCCCTTGGTGGCTGCCCAGCAGGGCGAGGAAGTCTTTTCCTTTTTACGTTACCCCACCTCGTCCCGAATCAATGCTTTGGGAGGGCAAAACGTTTCGCTTATCGAGCGCGATCCCTCGCTCATCTTCCACAATCCCGCCTTGTTGGGCGCTGAAATGGATGGGCTGCTCAACCTCAACTACATGAACTTCTTCGGCGATATCCATACCGGTAGCGCGCTATACACCAAAGCAAAGGGCGAGAATAGCGCCTGGGGTGTGGGAGCCGGTTTTATGAGTTACGGTAACTTTAAGCAGACTACGCCCGAAATGCAGATTGAAGGCGAGTTCTCCGTAGAAGATATCAGCATCAACGCCTTTTATTCGCGCGACCTTTCCGAGAAATGGAGGGGCGGCGTCTCACTGAAGTTTCTCTATTCCTCTATCGAACGATATAGCTCCATCGGTTTGGCTGTCGATGCGGGTTTGAGCTATTACGACTCGGCCAAAGAACTGGCAGTTGGCATCGTGGTGAAGAATGCAGGCGCTCAATTGAAAGCCTACTACGAAGATCGATACCGCTTGCCATGGGACATCCAATTGGGGTTTAGTAAACGCCTGGCTTATGCGCCCTTCCGCCTCTCTGTTACATCGCTATACCTAACAAATTGGGATATCAGTTTCATTGAGCATTTTGTGGCGGGAATCGACTTCATCCCTTCCGAAAACTTTTGGCTGGGAGTTGGCTACAACCCCAAGGTGGCTCGCGACCTGAAGCTTGAAAGCGGCAATGGCCTCGGTGGTTTTTCCATCGGCGGAGGTGTCAAAATCAAGACCTTTGACATAGGTGTATCCGTAGCCCGCTACCATCCTTCCGCCCTATCCCTCATGGTAAGCCTTTCCAAAACATTACCTTAAAATTATTACAACATGACGTTAAGAAGATATAGCTTTCTTTTTTTACTTTTGTTATGCGGCGCTTTTGCCTCCCTTACAGCTCAGGAATTCCTTTGGAAAGCCGGTGTGAACTCGTTTTTCGATAATTATGAGTTCTCAGGTTCCAGTGTGCAATCTGCTCAGACCTTGGCCGGCACGCATCTGGCTCCTGAAATAGGATTGAGTTGGAAGGGCAAACATCGTATCTTTGTCGGCGTCGACGTGATGCACGAATGGGGAAGCGACAAAACGATTGACTTCTACGACCCCGTGATCTATTACGAATATGCAGGCGCTCCCTTCCGTTTTTATGCCGGAGCCATCCCGCGCCGGATGGTGCTCGACCGATATCCCCGCATGTTCTTCTCGGATTCTATCATGAACTATCGCCCCACTATCAACGGTATCTTCTGGGAACTCTCCTCGGACGTCAATTATGCCAATGTTTGGCTGGATTGGACGGGGCGGCAAACAACAGAACGCCACGAAGCCTTTTTCATGGGCTGGTCGGGTCGATACAACCGGGGGGTACTTTATGCCCAGCATTTCGGCTATATGTTCCATTTTGCCGGCAAGAAGGACCCCGTAGAATATATCCCTGTTCACGACAACGGCTTGATACTAACTTCTATAGGTATTGATTTAGCAAAGAAATTCAATTTCGACAAATTAGAAACCAACCTCGGCTGGTCGGTAGCCTTGGATCGCGATCGCGGAATAGGCGAATGGAATACTCCCCAGGGCATCCTGTCTGAAACCCGCATCGAATACCGCGGCTTGGAACTATTCAATACCTACTACAAAGGCGGCCGCCAGCAAGTGTTCTACGGCAATTTCGGCAACGAGCTCTACTGGGGCGACCCTGTCTACCGCTCTGCCGAGTACAACCGCACCGACCTCACCATCCACTTCCTAAAGAGTAGCGTGGTAGACATCTACTTCACCTACTCACTCCACCTGACCGAGCAAAAGCTCTACCATTCCCAAGCCTTCTATGCCACCTTCAACCTGAGCAACATCATCCCTGCTAAGCCCGAAAAAGCCTACAAATACCTCTGGGGACTTTAATTTGATTTTTCAGCTGCCTGTGAGACAGCCAGGGGGTTATTGCACATCTTGTTTTTTTGTGGTACTTTTGTTCTTTTATTGAAGGGAATGATGAAGAAGATTATTATTGCTATAGATGGGCACTCTTCGAGCGGGAAGAGTACGATGGCCAAGGACTTGGCTAAGGAAATTGGGTATACGTATATTGATACGGGTGCTATGTATCGGGCTGTTACGTTGTATGCGCTGAAGAATGGTATCATTGCTGACGGACGGATTGACGAAGAGAAACTGCGCAAGGCATTGCCGGATACTCATATTTCTTTTCGACCTGACGAACAGACCAGCCGGCCTGACACGTACTTGAACGGGGTGAACGTGGAGAAAGAGATACGGGGGATGGAAGTGGCCGACTGGGTTAGCCCGGTAGCTGCCTTGCCCTTTGTGAGAAAAAACTTGGTTGCCAAACAGCAGGAGATGGGAAAAGCCAAAGGCATCGTGATGGACGGACGAGACATCGGGACGATGGTATTTCCTGACGCCGAGCTGAAGCTGTTTGTTACCGCCAGCCCTGAAATTCGTGCCCAAAGACGGGTGGACGAACTGAAGGCGAAAGGTGAACAGACTCGTTATGAAGAGGTGCTGGAGAACGTTCGCAAGCGCGACTATATAGACTCGACTCGCGAGGAAGGTCCGCTCAGAAAGGCCGAAGGAGCCTTGGTGCTGGATAATTCAAATATAACACCGGCTGAGCAGAAGGCTTGGCTGATGGAACAATATAACAGCGTGGTAAACGAATGATAGAGGTTGAAATAGATACGGGTTCGGGCTTCTGCTTCGGAGTGGTTAATGCCATTCATAGTGCTGAAGAGGAACTGTATGATACGGACGAACTATATTGCCTGGGCGATATAGTGCACAACAGTCTGGAAGTGGAACGACTCAAGGCACTTGGACTGCATACAATAAATCATGACGAACTGGGCAGGCTTCACAACAAGAAGGTGTTGCTCCGTGCCCATGGTGAGCCACCCTCTACTTACCGCTTGGCCAAGGACAATGGAATCACCATTATTGATGCCACCTGTCCCGTGGTGTTACGCCTGCAAAAAAAGATACAGAAACACTATAAGGAGACGAAAGGCCAACATACTCAGTTGGTGATATACGGCAAGAAAGGACATGCCGAGGTAAACGGCTTGGTTGGACAGACCAAAGGGTCGGCCATCGTAATAGAAAAGATGGAAGACCTGGACAAGCTGGATTTTTCTCGCAACATTATCCTCTTCTCGCAGACTACCAAGTCGCTCGACGGCTTTAGCGCCATAGTAGAAGCCATTGGACAACGGGTGGACGCGAACGTGAAATTTGAATTTTACGATACGATATGCCGCCAGGTAGCCAACCGGTTGCCGGGCGTCAAAACCTTTGCCGCAGCTCACGACTGGATTTATTTTGTGGCCGGCGAGAAAAGCTCGAATGGTAAGATGCTGTTTGAAGAATGTCTGAAAGCCAATTCCAACAGCGTATTCATCTCTCATGCCGACGAGATTAAAACCCCCTTACCCGCCTCTGTACATCAGGTAGGCGTATGTGGTGCTACCTCCACGCCCAAATGGCTGATGGAAGAAGTGGCAGAACGCATAAAAGAACTCAATATTATTCACCGGAAACTTGAAACAAAATGAATTTTAGTACATTGAGCAATTCCATTTTTGAAGAGGCTACCCTCGATTATCACAAGACAGACGATGTAGACGCTCTCAATCCAAATTCCTATCATCCGAAGACGATAGAATACTACCTCTACCTGAAGAATTGGATTGATGCGGTGCAATGGCATCTGGAGGATATCATCCGCAATCCGTCTATCGAGCCTGTGGAAGCGCTTGTCATCAAACGCCGGATTGACCGCTCGAACCAGGAACGAACGGATTTAGTAGAACTGATAGACAGCTATTTCTTAGACAGATATA
>BNTS01000130.1 GCA_025996775.1 Bacteroidia bacterium
CCCCGTATACCTCGATTGCCTTTTCATAGTTCTCATTCATAAAGAGGCAGTAGGCTTTTAATATCTTGAGTTGCTCGTCCGAGTCATCACAGGTCAGGGCAAAATCGAATGCCTCAATAGCTTCGTCGAAAGCGTTGGTGAGCGAATACAGGCGTCCTAATGTAAACCAGTAATCATACGAATAAGGCTCTTTGTCTATCAATTCATTGCAAACCAGAATAGCCTCGTTGTATTGGTTCTTGGCCTCAAGTACGTAACACAGTTCTTCCTTCAGCTCCATGTTATCGGGGAAATAGACACAGAAGACGAAACCACTGATGACAAGATTAAGTCTTTGATGGCTGAATGTTTTATCAAATTAGAAGACTTTGAACAAGCCTACCACTTATTGAAGGACATTGTTTTTAAAAGCTCGAGCGACTCTTATGTATATATCAGTTATATCCGTTGCTGCGTGGAAACAGACCGGGGAAAGAACGCCTCACAAGCGCTTATAAAAGCCTCTGACCTTTTTCCTAAAAACGTCCGTATCTTGTCTTTACTTGCGCTCTCGTATATAGAAAGCGGGAGAGAGGATTTGGCTTTAGCCATAACCAGCAAGATAATTAACCAGCTAAGTGATGGAAATGAAGACAACGAGCAAGAGGGAGAGTATGATACGTTCTTTAAAAAGGTACTTCAAATCAACTTTCACATGCCATCGTTAAAGCCTGTTCCTACTGAAGACCTGATAAAAGAATACCTCAGCAATAAAAAGAACAACAACTGATTACTCCTTCTCCCCATACGCCAAATCGCCGGCATCTCCCAAACCTGGAACAATATACGAATGATCATCGAGGTCATCGTCTACAGATGTCAGCCAGACGGTCGTTTTCTCGGATGGCAAAGTCTCACGGATATAGTTAATAGCCTGTTTGCTTGCAATGATAGAGGCTACATGCAAGTGAGCAGGTTCTCCTTTTGTAAGCAGAGCCTTATAGGCAAGTTCCATCGAGCTACCTGTAGCCAGCATGGGGTCGGTAAGAATAAGCACTTTATCATTAATCGACGGCGAAGCTATATACTCAATGTGGATATCGAAGTTCAGGCGATCCTTGTATCTGCGGTATGCGGATACAAAGGCGTTCTCGGCATTGTCGAGATAACTTAGAAATCCCTGATGAAAAGGAAGGCCTGCCCTGAGGATAGTGCCAATAACCAGCAGGTCGTCTGATATGTTCATATCGGCAGTTCCCAGCGGAGAAGCTATATGCTTCAGGCTGTAGGAAAATTCCTTGCTTATTTCGTAGGCCATGATTTCACCGATACGCTCAATATTCCTACGAAAGCGCAGCCTGTCTTTCTGGATATGAATATCTCTTAACTCGGCTACATAACGATTTAACACACTGTTTGATTCTCCAAGATTTACAACTTTCATGATGATTGTTCTAATTTAAAGCTCTAACTTATAAAAAAAGGGTGCACCCTCTTCAGTGAGAGGATACACCCGGAAAAAAACTATGGAAGTTATAGTTTGTCGGCAGAGCCGAGAACATCTTCTATTTTGTGCTTGTAAAGCTTCTTTGCATTGTCGCGAGCCGGACCTAAATATTTGCGTGGGTCAAACTCTGCAGGTTTCAAGGCAAATACTTCACGGATAGCTGCTGTCATAGCCAAACGGCTGTCTGAGTCAATGTTGATCTTGCAAACAGATGAGGTGGCTGCACGACGCAACTGCTCTTCGGGAATACCGATGGCGTCTTTCAGGGCGCCTCCATATTTATTGATAGTGGCAACTTCTTCCTGAGGGACTGAAGAGGCGCCATGCAATACGATGGGGAATCCGGGGATTTTCTTCTCTATTTCTTCAAGGATATCGAAGCGTAGCGGGGGAGGTACCAAATTGCCATTGGCATCACGTGTGCATTGTTCAGGTGTGAACTTATTTGCTCCGTGAGAGGTGCCGATTGAGATAGCCAGCGAGTCTACACCCGTCTTGGTTACGAAATCGACTACATCATCGGGGTCGGTATAGGTGTGATGTTCAGCGCTAACCTCGTCTTCAACGCCGGCCAGAACACCCAGTTCGCCTTCTACTGATACATCATATTTGTGAGCATATTCTACCACTTGCTTTGTAAGAGCAACATTCTCTTCGTATGAAAGGTGTGAACCATCAATCATAACGGAAGAAAAGCCCAAGTCTACACAGCTCTTGCACAATTCAAACGTATCACCATGATCTAAGTGAAGCGTGATTTGCGGCTTGGGACTACCCAATTCCTTCGCATACGCTACTGCACCTTCGGCCATATAGCGGAGAAGCGTTTGATTGGCGTATTTGCGAGCGCCACTTGATACTTGAAGGATAACCGGAGAGGCAGTCTCCACAGATGCCTGAATAATAGCCTGCATCTGCTCCATGTTATTGAAGTTGAACGCAGGAATAGCGTATTTGCCTGCCATAGCCTTTTTAAACATCTCATTGGTGTTTACCAAACCTAATTCTTTGTAACTTACCATTGTTTTATCTATCTTATTACATTAATAATTAAAAACTTGACAAAGATAGCAACATTCGAGGAAATATGTGCTATCCAATCTTATAAATTTAGTCAATAAGCGTCACTAATGCTTTCGCTTTTTTGTAATTCATAATTCTATCTGTCCTTATAGTGATTTCATATTTTCTTTATTCAGAGGATTCTTGCCTTCGGGGGTGTAAAGGTGTGCGATACGTGCTGCGGCAGCTTTTTCCACTTTGCCCCGTACTACTTTCATGGTGCTGTTCACCATTCCGTTTTGCTCCGTCCAAGGTTCAGGCAGGATGGCAAAGGTAGTGGGCAGCCAGCGTTCGGGGAAGAGTGCAGCTAAATCTCCACCTTTGCGGAAGCGTGCTATCTGCTGCTGTATGATGCGGATCGCTTCTTCTTTACCTTGTTCCGTATCGAGGCTTAATTGTTGTTCAGTTAACAACTTTTTCAACACCTCTTTATTAGGCACCAGGATGGCTACCGTATAAGAGCTTTGGTTGTTGTAAAGCAAAAGTTGGCTGATGGCAGGCGAATGCTCCATCAAAGCCTCTTCTATGCCTTCGGGACTGTACTTCTCGCCATCGCTACTTATCAGCAGGCTTTTGAAGCGGCCAAGCACAAAGAGCAGACCATCTTTCACATATCCCATATCGCCGGTATATAGCCAGCCGTCCTTTACAGTCTCGGCCGTAGAAGCAGGATTTTTCCAGTATCCGGCCATTACATTCTCTCCGCGAAGAACTAATTCACCCTTCTCGCCCTCCGGCAGTTCCTTCCCATCCATATCGCAAATCTTCAAATCAAGCGGGCTTACCAAGATGCCGCTACTTCCAAAGAAGTATCTCTTGGGGCCATTGGTTGAGATAACCGGCGTAGCCTCGCTCAGTCCGTATCCCTGATACATAGGCATGCCGACGGCGTAGAAGAACTTTTGCAAGTCTTTATCAAGCAAAGCGCCACCGCCAACGAAGAATTTCAACTCGCCACCGAAGTTCTCTCGAACCTTTGAAAAGAGTATCTTGTTGAAGAGAGCTACCAGGGGCTTTAACAGGAAGCGCCAGCCACGTCCTCTTTCCTCACTTCCGTCGCCATAATAGGTTTGAGCCACGTTTAGGGCAAAGTTAAAGAGACGGGTAACTATCTTTCCTTGGGATTGGATACCTTGCTCAATGTTTTTCTTAAAACTCTTGGCCAGCGCAGGTACAGTTAATATAAGGTAAGGTTTCACTTCTTTTATGTTAAGCGGAATGTTCTTCAATGACTCAATAGCCGTACGCCCTGTTTGCACAGTAGCCACCGAAGCGCCCATGTGCATGAAGATATAGAAGCCCACTACATGTGCAAAGCAATGGTCGAGGGGAAGGATGATGAGGGTACGCCAAGTCTGGTCTATATCTACGCAGGTGAGCGATTGCTCTACGTTGGCTGTATAGTTGCGATGCGTAAGGATAACACCTTTAGGATCAGCAGTCGTACCTGAAGTATATGTAATTGTTGCGTAATCGTCGTTTTGCAGCGATTGACCAATAAGCAGAAAATCCTCCAATAAATTGGTTTGGAGATATGCTTCGCCCATCCGATTTACCTCATCGAGAGAGATTTCCCTGTCTTGCCAGGCCGGTTGCTCGTCAAAAACGATTACCTTCTCCACCAGCGGAAGCTGAGGTAAGACAGCCCGTACCTTCTTTAGCTGAGTGCCCGACACCATGATGTATTTCACGTCGGCATGGAGGAGGCGGAATAATAAATCGTTCGCCTCTTCCAACTTGACGGAAAGAGGAACGTTGGCAGCTCCGGCGTAAAACATAGCCAGCTCGCCGATAATCCAATCATTGCGTCCTTCACTAAGGAGGGCTATGGTATCGCCCTTGTTCACGCCGAGGGCAACCAATCCGGCTCCCAGCATATAAACCATTTCTCTTACTTGGGTATAAGTTGCAGGTTCAAACTTATCCTTTTTCTTCTCCAACAAAAAAGTATTGTTGGGATAACGCCTGACAGACCCTTCAAAAAGGTCAACTATTGTTTTCTTCATTAGGTAAAGCAAATTAAATTTAGAGTGCGCAAGTTAGTTATAAAATTCACGATATACAATACACATTTTTATATCCCTCGGACAGATACTAATCCATCAAGGATTTTTTTTACCTCTCCATTATATAAAATACGAAGCTATATCAAAAAAAATATTATGTTTGCTATCATAAAAAAATCTATATGCTACGAGTTCTACATGTTTTAATATACGGAATACTATTTTTGACGTTCGTTTCTTGCACACGCTCCAACAAGACCCTTCTGTTGGCAGAAGAATTAATGAGTGAAAAACCAGACAGCGCTCTCCTATTGCTGGAACAAATTCCGGTAGAAAATCTCTCCCGTCAACAATATGCCGATTGGTGTCTATTAATGACCCAGGCTCAGGATAAGTGCAACATTGATTTCACTTCCGATTCCCTGATTCGTATTGCTGTGAATTATTATGAAAAGCGAGGTAACAATCCGGAGAGGCAGTTGCTTACCTTTTATTATATGGGGCGTGTGTCGCAAGGTTTACACCAAGCGCCTAAAGCACAGGATTACTACCTTAAAGCATTGGATGCCGGAAAATCTGTCAACAACCAGAAGCTTAATGCTTATATCAATAGTAATCTGGGCGTTCTTTACACCTACCAAAAGATGTATGAAGCAGCAATACCCTGCCTCAAGCAAACAGAAGCCTATTTCCGGCAAATAGGTGATTCCATGAGCCTCTCATTGGCCTTACGCGATCTTGCCCGAGGGTATCGTTCAATGGATATGCCGGATAGCTCAATTTTCTATTATCAACAGGCTTTAGCCTACACAAAAACCGAAGACCTTATCGATCGCATCTTTTTATTGAATGAATTAGGAGAACAAAATGTTCAAAAAGATGATTATCAATCAGCGAATACATACATACAAGAAGTTCTTTCAATAGTAGGCAATAACAACAATTATGCTCCGGTTTTTTTAGTCGCAAGCAAAATCTATGCGGGAAAAGGGATGCTTGATTCTGCCTATTACTATTTATATAAATGCATGGAAAGTGACCAAATTTATACACGTACCGCTGCCAGTCGTAATCTTTATCAATTAGCCAGGGATAACCGTCAATGGGAAGAATATGCACGGCTTCAAACCATGTATGAAGCGCTTCGAGATTCCATTTCGGTCATATCCTATACCGAAGATTTAGAAAGAGTGAAGGCTATGTATGATTACCTCCAAATAGACAAAAAAGCCAAACAGGCAGAATCGGAATTGATCAGGGCCGAAAGAAATAACTGGATATGGGCTTTTGCTATACTTTTCTTTTTACTCTGCCTGATATGTAGCTATTTCTATACAAATGCCAAACAGAAGAGAAGAATCAGAATGCAGAATGAAGTATTTCAGCAATTTCGTCATAATTTGCTATACGAAACCCCGGAGTATATATATAGCAATATGGCTCAAATCAATGAGTTAAAAAATGAATTGTCCATCAGTGCTAAAGATAAAGAAGTAATAATCCTGAGAATCCAATTACTTGAGACAGAGAATGCATGGTTGACAAAAAAGATAGCAGAAAAGAAACGAATAGACGCTGATTTTAAATCTTCAGATATTTACCAATTGTTTCAACAGTCTAAAGACAAGAAAGATAAAACCAAGCTAAACATAACCGAAGCGGATATAAAAAAGCTTATAGAAAAGATAGATATTGTCTATCCGACATTCAAGTATAAAATAATTAACACATTTAAGCCTCTGTCTGCTGAAGATCGGACCATGTTATACCTGCTGAAGGCTGACGTGATGGTCTCCAAAATCAGCATCCTATTAGGAACAACAGTACAAGTTATTTCCAATCGACGTAAATCATTAGTCGAAAGAACATTTGGAAAAGGAAATACGGCTGAAGTTTTAGATAAATTTATCGCCTCTCTTTAAAATAAGACTTAAATGTATAATTTATTAAGAAATATGTACAAAATGTGTACAACTTTAGCGTTACCCTTCTGTGTTTATCATATATTTTTGCCGAAAAATATTAGTAATAATGGATAAAAAAAGAACAATCATGAGAAAAGCAATTTTTACAACTGTTGTTTGTATTGTAACAGGATTAGCAAGTATTAATGTATATGCGGATAGGCTTGACGACTTTATTCAGGTAGCAGGTTGCTGGGGCGGTAGAGTACTCAAATCGGCTTCTATTGATGGAATTCAGGATCCGGCTCAGCCATCCGTTTCGTTTACGCAGAATGTTTTGTCCATCTACTTTACGGATGCAATTTCAAATCTGGAAGTAGCAGTAGTAGACCCAAGAGGGGGAGTTGTATTTCAGGAGCTGATCTCCGGCGGAGACAACAGCATCATTAGTATACCCCTTGAGGTTAGATCCGGAACCTATGTGCTCTTACTTTCCCAGCCATTCTATGGAGAATTGACGGGAAAGTTTAGTGTAGGAGGCTCAAGCACCCGGATTTCAAGATAAAATAATGGAATTAATTTTTAGGATTATAGTGAATATTCACATGATATTTAAAGTATCAAAATGTAAAACATCGAAATTATGAAAACAAAAATCGAAGTTCTATTTGCAACAGGTACTTGAAATATTGGAAATTGGATTCTAACAGTCGGAATCGGACGAAACCAGACGATGGGAAAGAGTAGTCAAAAGACTGGACTTATATGACTTACTGCATTTTTTGTGCAGTATTGATACGAGAATAATATGTATATACATCTAATAATATAGTTAACATTTAAAAATAAGTAAAAAAACAAGTACGCAATGTGTGAAGGATAGCTATGCTTCTCCTTCACACATTTTTTTTGTCTCGCTAAGACTTCATTTCAGACGGTAAAATCGCTCCCGACTGAAAAAAATCAGTTTTACTAAAAAATCACTCTGTCTGAACTAAATATATACCTGTTCATAAATATTTTTGTGTGAACGCTACCGAGTAACCGTTTGCAAAGATGCAACGCCTCTGATTGAAATGATGAATAAATTGACGGAAAAGATGAACTCTCCAAATTGAATTTGTCCTTAAGTTTGTAGCAACTTCACCGATATAGATTGGAAAAATAGAATCTGTATCCGACTGACTTAGTACTATATGAGCGGCCGTATGGAAGAGGTATTGTCTTTTTGGAAGTATATGAATTATTATTAATCCCTTAATTTTTACTTTGTTATGGAAATAATGGAATTAAAAGAACACCAAAAATGCTTCAATTATGCAAGTAACGAAAGGTTCGGCATTGAAGTAAAAACAATAGCTAATGGCGAGGTGTGGGAAACGGCCACTCAGCAAAATTACTTTCTCTTTGTTATGGAAGGAAAAATAGAAATAACCGTAGGATATTGGAAAACTCAGGAAACAAAAAAAGGTTTTTTCTTATTTGCACCGGCTTGCGAACCGTTACGAGTAAGCGCTCAATCAAGCGCTGTCTTAATTGTTGTGCGCACAGGCAACCTTGCCGGTTTATGCGACTGCCTCAGGCTTGAGCAGTTATTCCAATCACAGAGTGATTTTTTAGTAAAACTGATTTTTTTCAGTCGGGAGCGATTTTACCGTCTGAAATGAAGTCTTAGCGAGACAAAAAAAATGTGTGAAGGATAGCTATGCTTCTCCTTCACACAT
>BNTS01000131.1 GCA_025996775.1 Bacteroidia bacterium
CTCTGCTTTATAGCCGTGTAAACTGCGGTTTCCGTTCTGTGGTCAAAATCCTGGAAATTATCAACGATTCGTTTGGAGGCATCCTTGGCCGCATCCCTGGCCGGAATACGATTGAAGACTGGGTAAAGAAATGCGGTTTGGATATTTATAATTATGAGCTCTCGGAGGTAATGAAGTGTATCAATCGCATAGAGAAAGAATGCAGGCAGAATGGATTATCTAAAGAAGTAATAAAACAATCTTTGGGAGACATTCAGCATAGATTATTCAATGGGAATTCTCGCATGAGATCTCTCGGAGAAGCTATTAGCCTGTTCTTACCGGAAGAAGGGAAAATACTTGAGAATGAAAAAAGTATACACAATAACTCATCTGATATTATAGAGTCCACATTCGGGGCATATAAATTAAGAAAGTCTCCTGATAAACTCTACGGGGTGACTCCATTCATCCTGTTCATGCCAACATATGTACAACTCACATCAAAGAGATGTGACAAACATTGTTCAGTCAAAAAACATTTAGAAAATGTCAGACTTCGGCAAATACAGGAATGGACAAAAGAAAACTTAACTATAAACCTCGTAGTAAAACGAATAAATACTCTCAATATAGCAGGATAAAAATGAACGGCAAATACTGGATACCCTACCCGGAGGGGTCTAATAGCGGGGGAGGCGCAAATCATTGCTATAAATATGTGACCCGTTCCGGGTCTCTAATAGATTTTTGGGTGTCCCAATGACGAAAACAGGAGAGACGTGGCACGCATGTACATTCGCGCACGCACGTAGAGACGCGATTAATCGCGTCTCTACACGATATGTTTTTATTTTGTCATTCGTCATTGATTCGTATCTTTGTAGCAAAAGGTCAAAAATAGCAGAATGTCAAAAAATGGTCTTTTTTTTCTTCGATTTTTGAGGCGAATTTGGGCTTTTAACACGAAAAACGCAAGGATTTGCGGGTTTGGCAAATACAAAAAGATAACAATGATGTGTTGAAAGTTGAAAATTGAAAGTAGGGAGTGGGAATGATGCTCTACTATTTGTATTTTCCTTTCAATAGCTGCCATAACGTCATTAAGGTGCTTAAGGGATTTAAGGGCATTATAGATCTTAATAAATATTAATATTAACCAAATAATAACTAATATTAAAAACTATTCACAATTCATCCTCATCTCTTCGGGAAATCATTTAGATGATTTTAAAAATGATCTGCATGAAATTTCCAAATCATGCTGATGACGTCCGGCAATCATCTAAATGATTTCCCCAAAAGAAGCCGTCTTTTCAAAATATCTTTTCCAAATATTGACAAAGGCTTTACATATCCGTTAACTTTGGCCGATTTCGTCGAAACTCCGAATTTCTCGTAACACAAAAACGCCCTTTTTTCTGACAACACATAGCCTATTTAACAATAATTAGTTGACAAACGAAAAAAAACATTGCCCCATTATTGGCTTGTGCCGAGCTTAGGATTAACCATGCCAGGCGCGTTGGCGGGTTTCCTCGGTGGCTATCTTTTGGAGAGTTTCGAGACAGATGTTTACGTCGCGGACGACTTGGAAATCGAACATGCCGACACAGATGAAATCGGCGCCGTTGTTGAAGGCCCAGTGGAAGCCGTCTTCGGGTTGGATGGCGCCGGCTGCCAGTATCTTGAAGCCCATGACGGGGACGGTTGCCTTGCTCACAAACTCTACCGTTCGATCGGGGAAGGGATCGAATAGATTATTGTGGTATTTGTTGTGATCGAGGTTGTTGGGGCCGTCTTGCTCGAAAGGAATACGGTTTTCGAGAGGATGGGCAGACCAATATTGGTCGTGGTGCATCGTCTTCATATAATAATCGGGGATGATGCCTTGGTCTGCACAGGCTACCAACGCATCAATGGTATGTGCGGCCAAACCCGCCGTAAAGCCCTCTTCCTTAATCTTGGCAAGGAGGCGGCCGATGCGGTCTACATGTTGGTCGCGCACCATCCAATCTACCCAGTTTCCTTGTATCTGGATGATATCCACACCAAAATCTATGGCTTTGTAGAGGTTGTCGAATAGGGTTGATTCGTCTTTCACGTCGGCAGCTATCTGAGTGATAACCTTTAGCTTGCTGCCTGTTGCTTTGCGGTATTTCTTCAGCAGTTCGTTTGAAGGGAAACCTATATTGATGGTGTTGATGCCGCAACTTTCGGCCAGCATCAGTGTTTCGTATACCTTGCGCTCGGTGTTGTAGGCTTTAAAGAGCGTGTCGGCATAGATTAAGTCACGGGCATGAGACCAACCGCCAATCAGATTCCCACCCAGTACTAATCGGCTAATCTTGTGATTCCCAATCATGCCATACGGTAAATCGCCTTTCAGTTCACTGATGTCCATCCTGTTTATCTGAACGGTAGCTCCACTCATTACATCCACTCCATACCGTCGGCTGTTTTCCCAGGCTCCCCAGCCCATCACTCCCAGCACAGGGAGCGAAACGAGGTTCTTAAGAGCCTCACGGCGCGTATTTTCCGGTTTCCCAGTTACTCCCGTATCGGCGGTTTCCTGCTTCTTATCGCGTCCTTTCCGTATCAAATAGAAGAAGCGCTCTAAGCCATACCCCGAATTAGGGAAGAAGATCAGAAATATCAGCATGATAACTTCTACAAGCACGTAGTTTACAATATATAAATGGCTTTCGCCCGAAGCGCTAAACAAGGATAGGCCAAACGGAGGATAGGCAAAATAATAGAGCAACAGCAAGAGCGCCCCGGCAGCCGATGAGAAACGCATCAAACAACCCAGAAACAAAGCCAAACCAATAAGTATCAGCCCTGCAATGTTCAGCCAATCCACCAATCCAATCCATGATGAGGCAGCTATCCAATGATAAAATGATGAGAATAATCCGGTTGTATTCGCCAGATAAGATTCTGATGACCAATTGCCAATCAGAACTTTAGCTATACCTTCATATAAAAAATGCCAACCAATGGCCATACGCAATAAGGTAATAGCCCATGTTTCTCCGGTAAGTAATGTTTCTTTTTTCATGATAGTAAAATGATTAGTGTGCCAATAAAGTGCAATGATACAAATATTTTGTGATTTGTCAACGGAAAGTTGAAAAATACTTACTTTTGCGTATGAAGAAATTACTATCGTTGCCACCTAATTTGGTGTCGTGTTTTCATAAGATTGAAAATGTTTCTGAGAATGAATGGTTTTGTACCTCAGACCCTATCGGAAAACGTTTAGGCTCGGCAGGTGGAACTACCTGGTTATTGGAATCCTGCAGGCAAAGCGAAGCACCTGATGTCTCGACAGGGGAGTGGATAGCCCGTGAGAAACGCATTCTCCTCCATGCCGGGGGACAAAGTCGTCGCCTGCCTGCTTATGCCCCTTCAGGCAAGATACTCACCCCCATCCCCGTCTTCCGTTGGGCCAGGGGACAACGCCTCAGCCAAGACCTGCTTTCCCTTCAATTACCCTTATACGAGGAAATTATGCAGAAAGCCCCGGATTCACTCCATACGCTCATCGCCAGTGGAGATGTATACATCCGAAGCAACGAACCTCTGCAATCCATACCGGAAGCCGACGTGGTATGCTACGGCCTTTGGGTAGACCCCGTGCTGGCTACCCACCATGGTATATTCCTCTCCGCCCGCCAAAAACCCGACGAACTGGATTATATGCTCCAAAAGCCTACGATGGAAGAGCTGGGAAGCCTGGCTCATACTCATTTTTTCCTGATGGATATTGGCATCTGGTTGCTTAGTGACCGTGCAATGGAACTGCTGATGAAGCGTTCATATACCAATGATGGAAAAGAACTGAAAGAGTATGATTTATACGCTGAATTCGGCCTCTCTCTTGGCGCCAATCCGCGACTGAAGGACAAGGAGCTAAACAGCCTTACTGTAGCTCTCCTTCCCCTCCCCGGGGGAGAGTTCTACCACTACGGAACAGGCTCCGAACTAATTTCATCCACTTTGGCCGTTCAAAACTTGGTGAGGGATCAGCGCGCTATCATGCAACGCACGGTAAAGCCCCATCCGGCCATGTTCATCCAAAACGCCGAGGTGAAGGTACCCCTTGCTACCTCCAATTCCGAACTGTGGATAGAGAACAGTTACATAGGTTCGCGTTGGCAATTGACCAACAAGCACATACTAACCGGTATTCCCGTTAACGACTGGAGACTCTCCCTCCCTTCCGGTGTTTGCGTAGATATCGTGCCGGTAGGAGAGACCGGCTGGGTAGCCCGTCCCTATGGCTTCAACGACATATTCAAAGGCTCCATTGAGAGCGAGCGTACCTGCTATATATCCAAATCTATCGTAGAATGGGCAGCGGAGAGAGGTTTATCATTCAACTCGTCTCTTGATATACAAGACTTCCCCCTATTCCCCCTTTGCGAATCAGTGGATGATTTAGAAATTGTTCTTCAATGGATGATATCAGATTCTTCCAATGTCAAGGGGAAAGCTATCTGGGAATCTGTCGTAAAACTTTCTGCCAACGAAATATCCGACAAGGCCAACCTAAGGCGTCTTACCGCCCAGCGCAAAGCTTTCCGCCGAGAGAACTGGCCTGCCCTGGCTGCCAACCACGAGAAGAGTGTTTTTTACCAGATAGACCTGGACGATGCTGCTACGGAATTTGCCGAAGAAGACATTCCCCTTCCTGCTCCTCTTCCTGCTCATGCCCCCATTATGAAGCAAGTACATGGCCAGATGTTCCGTGCCCGTGTGCTTCAACTTGAGGGGAAGGAATATGCCGACAAACAACAGCAGGCTTTCTCACTTCTGAGAGATGGTCTGATAGCCTCAATGCCGAATAAGAAACAATCGCCGCGTCTCAATGTGTATCGTGACCAGATCGTATGGGGCAGAAGCCCCGTGCGCATCGACCTGGCCGGAGGATGGACGGATACACCGCCTTACTGCCTTTATGCAGGTGGCAATGTGCTAAATGTGGCAATCGAACTCAATGGACAACCCCCGTTGCAAGTCTACATAAAACCTTCAAAAACCTTTGACATCATCATACGTTCCATTGACTTGGGCGCCATGGAGAAGATACGTACCTGGGAAGAACTGGGCAATTATAATAAGGTAGGCTCACCCTTCTCTATTCCCAAGGCTGCTCTTTCGCTGGCCGGATTCCTGCCTCCTTTCTCAAGTACGGAATACCTTTCGCTCGAAGACCAGTTGAAGGCCTTCGATTCGGGTATCGAAATAACGTTGTTGTCCGCCATCCCTGCCGGTTCCGGTTTAGGCACCAGCTCTATTCTGGCGGCTACCGTGCTGGGCGCTCTCTCCGATTTCTGCGGTTTGGGCTGGGATAAGAACGAGATAGGCAACCGCAGCCTTATTCTGGAGCAACTCCTTACCACCGGTGGTGGTTGGCAAGATCCCTTCGGCGGTGTGCTTCATGGCTTGAAGCTGCTTCAGACCACGGAGGGCTTCAACCAAAGTCCCCTTGTACACTGGCTGCCTGATTATTTGTTCACCGACCCACAGTACAGTGCTTGTCATCTGCTTTATTATACCGGTATTACCCGTACAGCCAAGGATATACTGGCCGAGATAGTCCGTGCTATGTTCCTCAATAGCGGACGTCACCTTCGTCTCCTTTCCGAAATGAAAGCGCATGCCCTCGAAATGTACGATGCCATCCAATGTGGTTGCTTCGGGGAATATGGCCGCTTGGTTGCCAAAACATGGGAACAAAACAAAGCTTTGGACGCAGGCACCAATCCCCCCGCCATAGAATCGCTTATAACGATGATAAAGGATTACACATTAGGATACAAGCTCCCCGGAGCCGGCGGCGGCGGCTACCTCTACATGGTAACCAAAGACCCCGAAGCCGCCGGCCATATTCGCCGCCTGCTGACTACGCATCCCCTCCATCCCAACGCCCGCATGGTAGAGATGACTCTCTCCCGCAAAGGTCTCCAAATCAGCCGCTCGTAGATATCTATTCAGGGCATGCAGATAACGCAGATGAATAATTGCTTGTTTACTTTATCTTACAAAAACCTTAAAAGTCTTATTTTTAGTAGAAACGATGTATAATCCTTTTGGTAGGGAGACCGTGTTCGCACCTTCGGCAAGCATGAGACGAGTTTGAAGAACACCGATGGTAGAATAAATCAAAGCCTCTCCTTTCCTCTCCATCCCCGTCGGGGCGAAGATATAATTTATTATTGTATATTTGTGCGGAATACAATTTAAAAACTAATGCTTTATGGATGTAGTTGGAACGGTTCTTTTCTTTATCATACTTTTCTTCATCATTTTGATGGTTAATTTGTCTTCTTGGGGAAGGAAGATTTATACCTCTATTCAATTGTTGGAAAAGGAAGTCAGGCTGCTTAAAGAGGCTTTGGCTCAGGAACAAAAAGCGGAAACGGTTGAACAATCGATTGTTCCTCTTGTCGCGGTGCAACCTGTCCCGCCTTTGGTAAAGGAAGAGATAGAGGGACTACCTGCCGAACTGAAAGAGGCGACGGAAGAACCAATTTTTGTTATGCCTTCCATTGTCTCAGAAGAAAAAGAGACTGTCTTTGTTTCCGAACCAACTATCGAGCCAACTGCTGAGCCGATTAACGAACCAACCATTGAACCATTAGTTGAACCGGCTATCGAGCAGCCTGTTGAAGCACCGCCAGTCATCGACAAGGCGCCGGTTAAGAAATCGAATGACTTTGAGAAGTTCTTCGGCGAGAACCTGCTTAGCAAAATAGGTATTGCTACGCTGGTGCTGGGCATCAGTTATTTTGTGAAGTACGCCATCGACCGCGATTGGATTGACGAGGTGGGGAGGGTTGTATTCGGGCTTCTTTGCGGAGGTGTGATTATCGGTATCGGCCACAAGCTGAAGGATAACTATCGCGTGTTCTCGTCCATTCTGGTTGGGGGCGGCATTTCCGTGCTTTATATCACTATTACAATCGCTTACCGGCAATATGGTATGTATTCGCAAAGTCTTTCCTTTTCCCTTTTAATATTCGTCACGGCTTTATCGGTCTTTCTTGCCCTGCTCTACGGCCGAAAGGAACTGGCCATCTTCTCGCTTCTGGGCGGCTTTGCTTCGCCTTTGCTTGCCTCGTCGGGAACGAGCAATTACGTCGTGCTCTTCTCGTATCTGCTGATACTCAACTCGGGGATGCTGGTGCTGGCCTTTAAGAAGCAATGGGATGTTTTGGGAATGATTGCATATATTCTTACCCTGCTTTTCTTCTGGTGGTGGTTGTTGACCGATTACTTTTATTTGGGCGAATACCTGGGAGCCATTATTTTTGCCGTGTTGTTCTACGTTCAGTTCTATGCGCTGGCGCTTATCCATCACTACAGGGGCGGCAAAAAGCTCAAAGCTTTCCATTCGTTTATTATATTGAGCAATAACCTATCGCTGTTTGCTGCGGCGCTTTTCATCTTTTATCATTGGTCGAGCAATCCGAAAGGGATTATCACCCTCGGTATGGCTGTCTTGAATGTAATCCCGCTGGTGATTTTATGGCTGGACAAGACGGTAGACCGACGTTTGGTATACCTCGTAATTGCCAATGTGTTACTCTTTGTCAGTTTGGCCATACCCATGCAACTCCATGGTTCGTTTATCACGATGCTTTGGGGAGCCGAGACAACGGTTGTGCTTTGGTTGTGGAAGAAGTCCGATATCCGAGTGTTCAAATCAGCCTTTCTTCTTCTGGAGTTTGCGGCCTTGGCGTCTTTGCTGGGAGACTGGGATAACTTTTATTCGTATGTTGAGCCCGATATATTGCTTCCCCTTTTTAATACAAGCGTAGTTACCGGGATTTTCATCACAATCACGCTCTGGGTCAATGGCTATATCTATCCCTCGCGCAATCTTTCCTACCTGGCTGTGGGCATGCTGTTCATCACCCTCCTGTTGGAGTTGCAATACCGGATGGGACTTTATTATCCCGACTGGCCTCCTTTCCGTTATCTCATCTATGGCTTGTATGTGTATCTTTATGTCGCAGTGCTTACGGGGGTATATTGGAAGCTGGGACGGCTGAAGGGAGGGCTGTCTGCCGGAGCCGTTTTGTTGTCGCTCTCGTACGTCACCGTCTATTCCTTCA
>BNTS01000132.1 GCA_025996775.1 Bacteroidia bacterium
GTTCCAGGATTTGTATGACTATGATCCACGCGAACTGGAAGATCCTTCTACAGACCAGAGATGGCTGCAATTCCGTTGCGACCAAATCACCGAAGTGGCTAACGAAATTGCCGAAGTGGTACATGCCCACGGCAAGAAGATGAGCGCTTCCCCCTTCCCCACCCCGGCTATGGCACGCAGCATGGTGCGCCAGGATTGGGGAAAATGGAACCTCGACATCGTATTCCCCATGGTTTATCACAATTACTATACGGGTGATGTCAGCTTTATCTCCGACTGTACGATAGAGAATGTAAAAACGAAGAATCAGATGACAACGCTTTTCTGTGGTATGACAGCCACGAACGGCCCGACTATGTTTGACTGTATGAACGCCGCCCTGAACAACGGCGCTGAAGGAATTGCCATCTTTACCGTAGGAAGCTTACGCTCTCCCGATGTACGCGCCCAATTCAAGGCCTATACCGATAGCGTAAGGGCACAACGCAGTCAATCGAAAGTCAATCCTGCCGCTGCAGGCATTACCACCGTGAATCTGAACCCATTTGAAAAACAGGCCATTATGGATGCCATTAATATGCGTATCTCTGCCTATATCGGACTGGCTAAATCAGCGGCTAAGCCTGAACTGAAGAAGACCGATTGGGCTACGATTGAAAGCGTGGCAAACAACCCCTTACAGGCATTTACAGCCGAAGATTATGTTAGCCGCCTGACAGCTCCTCCTCGCCGTGGTGCAAACAACGAGTTTCAATCCATTACTGAGAAATTGGCTCAACAGCCTTTTGCCGAAATCAGCTTAGGCGAATACAAGCTTGACAATGAGTTTGGAACCACCAAATGCTACAAATTAATTGAACAAAACAGTCAGGTAGTGTTTGATGTAAACTTTTATTTCTACGGCGAAGTAATCTCCGGCTGGAGCGTATTCCCTGATGCCACCTCGTACGAGAAATACAGAAAAAGCCTTTAATGAAAACAGGGAGAAACACCTGAAAGCGAAGCCCCCAGCCTGCCATTTAGTGGAAGGTTGGGGGTTTCTTAGTCTTGGCGTTGTCCATCTTTGGATTTTAAGCCGCAGGAGGCGTGGGGGGGATGAAGAGAGGTTGATTGACAAAATTTAGAAATCATGAGCTTGGACGATTCTGCAATGTAACAGAAGAAATGGTATTATACATTTCAATCGCTGTATTTATATTTATACTATGTATCACTTTGAAACAGACATTAACTAAGCTAACGTCTGGTTTTGTTAATAATAAATAAATGTTGCAGGGTTTTATTAAATTCTTTTGCCGTATATGCTAATATATTTATATTTGCACGCAATTTGTAATGGCAAACAATACTACTCATTTAATAAACAAATAACTTTTATGCTGAAAACATTATTGACATTAATTCTTGCAGCGATGTGCGTCATCACTGCAAAAGCTCAAGTAGGTATTAACACCGAAAAACCGAATCCATTCACTGTTTTAGATGTGGTTTCCAATGACAAAGGAATGCTCATTCCAAGACTGAATGAAACCGAGCGCGATGCTCTGACTATAGACAAATCAGCAAACAGCCTGTTGATTTTCAACACCACTGAAAATTGTTACAATTATTGGAGCTATGACGAGGGGGAATGGAAAAGCCTGTGCGGGAATATTGGCAAAGCCGTATTTGACCCGATTGATTGTAGCGCAATAACCGTTTACGGAGATTATGTTCAAGGGAGTAATGTAGATCCCTCACATTATTTGTCTTTAGAGATAGATGTGCTTAAGGCAGGTACGTTTACCATCAATGGAACTACCGGCAATGGTTATTATTTTACCCTGACGAGCAGCATTTTGACAACAGGTCTCACCACTCTTAGTATTCCGGCGCAAGGCAAGCCCGGCAAAGCAGGCACCGATCACCTGGCTCTTAATGGCGTGCCCTTGAAAGGCAGCACCTGCAGTCCGACGATAACCGTAGATATTCCAACTGCCACGTATGCTATTGATTGTAATAGAATCACGGTAATGGGCGCCTATCAGGCAGGGAAACCATTAACGGCGGATAATAAACTGAGCATGTATGTTACGGTAACCGAAGCAACACCAGCTGCCGGCAGCTTCTATATTAAAAGCGATACCAAGGATGGATTATCTTTTAGCCTCGCGGGTAACTTTACGGCTCCGGGAACTTATCTATTGGAGATTCCGGCAAGAGGAACCGTGAACACATCGAAAGTAAAAAACTTTACCCTTACTACCAACAGTAAGGACGGAGCGGCTATTTGCAATTTCAGCATAACGCCGGTTACTCCTCCCAAACAAGTATATGTATATGGTTCAGATATTTATCGGATATCAAGTACGGCGCAAAGAAATATGTTGCAATCAACAGCCAATTTCGGACCGGCAGGTACTGTGAAATATGCAGGGTTTACTACTTCCAATTTAGTGGACAGAGGAGATGGTGAATCAACTCTGCGAAACGATTTGACAAGCACTACTCCTCCTGATATTATACATGTTACATATCCGATGAAATTAAGTGCTGCCACTGTTGATGCTATTGTTGCTTATGCAAAAAAAGGAGGTGTAGTGATCATGACTATCGAAGAGCCTGCTCAGATCGATAATTTCATAAATGGACTTTTTAGCATTAGTAATGCTAACACTACACGGCCCGGCGGTGGTCTTGACCAAGCGCTGTTTACCCTTCCTTCCCTCAACAACGACCCTATAATCAACGGACCGTTCGGAAACTTAATTGGTAAAACATTTGCTTACGACTATGCTTTCAATTGTGTGATTAATAATGTACCGTTAAATCAAGTCACGGTGTATTCCTCTGATAATTATGTGGGAAGGACAAGCGATCCGACAGAGGGTCTTGTAGGCGCTTTCAGGCATAATTCATTGAATGTGGTATTCTTCCCCGACGGAGGTACGTTGTCGTCGGTCGATGGAAATACTGGTACCGACGTCTACCCTGTAAAAGTGGGGGGGGCGCCGAATTACTCCCCTCTAACTAAAACTTGGCGGGGCGGAGTAACATACAATTCTTATTTGCTATGCAATATCATGGCTTGGGCGCTTAACCAAGCGCAGTATTACGGCATTAATTCTGCTAATTACAACTAAAATTAATAGAACACCAACATAGCCGTTTGAAGGCATATTGCCTTAAACGGCTATGTTGGTGTTTTTATAGCATTATACATTTCAATCAATATATTTGTATTATATACCACTTTTAAACAGATATTAGCTTGTATAACGTCTGTTTTCGTTAATAACTGATAAATGTTACTGGTTTTTATTAAATTATTGCGTCGTATAAGTTAATATATTTATATTCGCACGCAATTTATAATAACAAACAATACTATCTATTGAATAAACAAATAACATTTATGCAAAAATCATTATTAACACTAATTCTTGCAGCGATATGCTCCATCACTGTAAAATCTCAGGTAACTATTGGCTCATCGGAAAATCCGGCAGCAGGCGCTTTGCTGCAGTTAAAGGAAATAAGCGGAGTGAGCGACGACGGTCCCGATGCTTATGGCGGTTTGGCTATGCCAAGGGTAAACTTAACGGTAGTCGACAAGCTTTATCCGATGTTTTTGAGCGATAAGACGAATGCGTCTTCAGGTCCTGATGCAAACTATGTGACAAACGAAGCCGCGCTGAATAAGTCGCATACGGGTTTGCTTGTCTATAATTCAAATGGTGCCTCTCCCTTCAAAAAAGGGATTTACGTATGGACAGGCGCTCGATGGGAACCGACGGGGTCTAATGCCATTGCCGAAAACGGTTTGACGGCAAGCGGCAATATGATATTGCTTGGCGGCGCTCTGACACAATCGACCACGGTTACATTAGGCGCTAATAACCTGAATTTTGACGCCACCGGTACCGGAAAAGTAGGAATTGGCAACACTCCTTCAAGCAACTCGGCAATATTGGAAGTAAATGCGACCGACAAAGGCGTATTGCTGCCGAAAGTGGCTTTGACGGGCACTACAGACAATACAACAATCTCCACTCCGGCAGTAGGGTTATTGGTGTATAACACAGGAGCCAATCCATTGTACACAAGGCAAGGATATATGTTCTGGAACGGAACGGAATGGAGAACTATCGACAACGAACCGGCTGTTGCGCCCGTTATCTCTACGATTTATTGCGGAAGCGCCTCGCTCTCGCCGAGTGAATATACGCTAAACATTCCCTATAACGGCACAATGAAGATTCCCTATTCGGGAGGAAACGGCGCCAAATACACTACCGGGCAAGCGGTAAAGGTGAATGGTTTAACCTTTCAACTGCAAGATGGCAAGCTCGAAAACGGTAACGGCGATTTGCTTTTCAAGGTATCCGGCACTCCTACCGTAAGTTCCCCGACTGTCACATCCATATCCATTTCTTCAGCAACAGTACCTTTTTATACCGGAGGCTCATGCACGGCGAGTGTAGGAGACCAGATAAGTTCCGAAATACTCACGTTAGCCGTATTGTCCCCCTTGAAACAAACTTCAGACAACGGAGTCTCCGGATGGGCTACGGCTATCACTACGCCCGACGGCTATTTCTCGGTGAGGGTATTTGTACCGAATGGAACAAACATGCAGGATGCAGATCTACAAATCAGGAACAACCGCGGCAGTAATATAACCATTATGTGGAGTAGTGCATACGCATGGCATGACGGGTCAAGCGGCGCAAGCAACAATCGCTTGGCATTAAATTCCGGTGTCTGGTCAGGTAACGACGGAGACCGCGGCACCGGTGCGATTCGAGTAACCAGCACCCCGAACGCAGCCTGGGGAAATGCAGATGTGTATTACGACAGCGATCCCGAACAACGTTCCTACATGTGGACGACAACAGACACGAATGATCAAACTGCCTATATGATGACATTCATGATGGGAGCAACAAATACCGGAACTGTAGATGCAACAAAGGCTGCCTCTTCAAAGGCTTTCTTTAAGATAGACCAGATCCGCGCCCGTTAACGCAAATTTTGCGTATATTCGCCTCTGCTTTGTAAAAAGGAAAGTCCAGAACAAACAAATGTTTTGGACTTTTTCCTGTTTTTTTAAGGTTCATCCGGCAAATGCATAGAATTGCCGATAGCCTATCCGTAACCCATTAGTGGAAATACGTATCCATATGCCGTTAGGCATAATCTATTGGTAGCCGTGGTGTTTTAACCCACGGAACAAAAGCGCCCCCCTCTTCTCGCCGCGTAGCGGCGTCATCTCGGAATCTAAATCACTAATCAGTACATTAGGGCGTAATCCTATTAAAATATGTGTGTGATCAGGATTGCAATATATTGCTAAAAGCTTACAATTATGATTCTTGACAATGCCTGTTATATATTTTTCAACATCCTCTTTATACTCTTTTCTAATTAAAGACTGTCTGTTTTTTACAGCAAAAATGAGTTGCAAATGAATTTGAGAATATGTGTTTGCCATGGCGTTTTGCTTTATCAATGAATAAATATGGCTCAAAGGTAATAAATATTGGCCAAGTTGATACCAAATGTCATATTTTCCTTTCTATCTTCTTTCAAGATGACGCCGCTACGCGGCGAGAGAAGGGGGGGCGTCATTTTCCGTGGGTTAAAACACCACGGCTACCAATATGCTATGCCTAACGGCATATAGAAACGCATTTCCACTAACAAGTTATGCCTAACGGCATATAATAATATTTCAAAAACATACTTGCCGTATATTGTAAAACAACTAAAATAAATAGCAAAGTCACAATATAATATACAAAAAGAGTTCGCCGAAAATCCTTACAATAAAGAGTAGGCAAAAGAAAAAGCGTTCTTTGACCCTTATTGGTTTACACGAAAAAAAAATCGAAAAAATTTGTGTGTTTCAAAACAAAGCAATAATTTCGTGAACTAAAAGTACTAAATATTAGGACTTACAGTTCACGATTAGAAAATGGACATACTTTTTGAAATATACAAAGATAGCCGTACAGTGTTCAGAATCAGCGATATTGCCTTGCTTTTGAATATAAATGATGTTTGTTTGCGCAAAAAACTGAATTATTTGGTTGGACAGGACAAGTTGTTGAATATCAGGCGTGGCATTTATGCCAAAGCGGGTTACAATCCGCAGGAATTAGCGTGCCGACTTTGTACACCAGCCTACATTTCGTTTGAGAAAGTACTTTTATCGTCAGGTATCATTTTTCAGTATTCCGAAACAATTACCTGTGCAAGTTATTTGAGCAGAGAAATAGAAATTGATAATCAGGCGATTAAATACAGAAAACTGAAAGGTGAAATTTTGGTAAATCCACAAGGAGTTATTTTGAATCAGAACAATATAAATATCGCTACGCCCGAACGCGCTTTTTTGGATATGCTTTATTTGAATAAGAATTATTATTTCGATTATACTAATTCGTTGAATAAAAGTAAATTATATGAAATTGTCAAGATTTACGATTCGCCCGCTCTGCTTAATAAATTAAAAAAATATTTTCCAAAATGATAGACAACAACAAACACAGGTATTATTTGGTGCAGATATTGAAAGATATTTATTCTGACCGCGAACTCGCTAATTCATTAGGTTTTAAAGGCGGAACTGCTTTGATGTTTTTTTATGATTTGCCGCGTTTTTCTTATCAAAAGCAAAACATTATCCAAAGCTTGAGGGTTGATCATCTCATAAGTCATTGATTGTGAATTCTACTTATGATAATCTTGTTTTGATAATATTCATATTACTTTGAGGATGAATGCCACTAATTGGCATCCTTAAAGTAATATGAATAATAAAACAAAAGACATCAAGTTACTCGTGGCTGAATGCGTCGACCGTATGCGAGAGCTTGGTTATGCAGAGAACTGCATCGAAAATCATCGACGACGATGGGTTGACGGCATCGTTCGTTATATGAGCCAACAGGGGTTCACAGAATACAGTATTGAAATAGGAGAAAGGTATTTGGAGATGGCCATCATGGAAGTAGCTCCTTCCACCAAACGGGCACGAAAGAGGAGTATCCGCCTGTTATCTGATTTTCTTGAGACTAATACTATTCGAAAACGTATAGTACATTTGGTAGAACATCCTCTTCCGGGAGAAATAGGCAAAATTGCCACAGAATATCTGACAAATATGAAGCAATTAAGGAGAAGTGAACTTACCATCCTTAATCATCGACGAATGTTGAGCTACTTCATTGCAGGGCTTGAACTCAATAACATTCACAATGTTCGTGAGATTACAGAAAAAGACATTCTGACGTTTATAGATTCCTCTCCATGTGCAAAAGACCATCGCTATTACACAATAAAGCTGTTTAGCCGTTTCCTATATGAAAGCTGTCACACAGACATCAATTTCAGCTATCTACTTGAGCGCAAAAACTTCCCATGTCATGAAAAGCTGCCATCAGTCTATGATTCTGATGAAGTGCTTCAGATTGAGCAGTCTGTCGAGCAATCCAGTAATGCCGGTAAACGAGATTATGCCATCCTCCTTCTCGCCTCCCGGCTCGGTCTACGGGTGTCGGATATTGCAGCTCTAACATTCGATAATCTTGACTGGGATAATAACAGGATAGTTCTAATTCAGTCAAAGACCGGGAACCCGATTGAACTTCCGTTACTTACGGATGTGGGAGAATCTATTGTGAACTACCTGCGATATGCCCGCCCTAAATCCGATTATGAAAATATATTTCTGACAGCCTGTGCTCCATTCCGGCCAATGACAAGAATCAGCCTCAATGGTGTTATTACCCGAATCATGCAAGAGTCAGGGGTAGATATCTCGAAGCGAAAGTTCGGGCCACATTCAATGCGGCATTCCTTAGCAAACAATTTGCTTAGAAATGGGACTTCCATATCTACAATCACTGTTGTCCGCTAAAAGCGATCAATTGTTCTAATATTTCTTTAACTAATTGATAATTAATTATTATTATTTCAATATTTAAAAGTAAGCCCCCCTCATTTCCGGAAAGATAGAATTTTGGTATTCCGCTT
>BNTS01000133.1 GCA_025996775.1 Bacteroidia bacterium
TTTTATTTTCAGCCTGATTAAAGGCATCAGAATTTCTCAATATCCAGAAGCGCAACATTCCGAGCAATGACGTTTGCTGCGGAAACAAGTTGGATTCTATGATATAACTTGTCAAAGCGTCGTCCTCGCTGTCGCCTACTTTGAAACTGCGCTCGCCGCCGAAATAGAAACTTCCCATAGGTGTCAGTGTAATTAAGTATTTACTCATCTTTTACCTCCTCTCCGTTTATAAATTTTGCTATTCGTAACATGGAATAAATGTTTTGGGTTATTTCTTTATCACTATTACCCATCAGTAAACCAAGAATTTGTTTTACTTTTTTGAGATAATCGTTTTGTTCCGATTCTTTTTCGCCCAAACCCATAAAGTTCTTGAAAAATGCTTCAAGACGTTTTTTTTCGCCTTTAGTTTCCTGCCATAAAACCTTGTTTTCGCGCAACTTGTGCGCTGTCGCGCTAACCATTTTGTCTTCAGCAGCAATACCGGTCAGTTTTTCAAACGCTTTTTTGATATCATCTTGCTTTTTGTCAAGCATAACCTTGAACGACGCGCCGCTGTGTTTCCGCAAGTTGCAAACAATTGTATTTTTGGTACTTTTATAGTTTTTCGCCTCGACAAACAACAAATCCCGCGCATTGTTCAACGCTTCGTACAACGGGTGTTTGTAGTAATTAATACTGATGCCGTAAGACATGGACGTTTCTACTTTCTTATCAGGATTTTGCAACTCGTTTGCTTTGTCAATAACTTTCCGTTGATATTTATAATCAATGTAATTTAGTAAGTCGAAAATGTTTCGTTTCTTTTTTGATACCACAGGCGCAAGAAACAGCAAATCATCACCGCCCGCATAAATGGGTAATCCACCAAAATCTTTTATCAATTTTGAAGCCGCTTTGCCAAACGCTATCAGTGATTGCGACAAATCCTGCAACTTACCGTCTTGCAGATTGCCGAAGACTTTGCCCATATTGTCGCCATCGGCTTGCACCACGCAGAAATATTTGTGATAGGATTTGAGTTCTCCCTGCATCCGTTTTTTTAGCAAAAAATAAAATAAGTCCTCGTTAATAATAGCGCTTAAAAATGTTTTGTCGAACAATTTTTCAAAATCAGAAGCGTTTTGCCAAGCCTCTTCATTTGTGAATTTTGTTTCTATTGCGGCAATTTCGGCTAAGGTATTAACCGGAAAATTGCCACTCTCGAAAGCCAGTTCATATAGAGTTGATTTTGTTCCCGACGAAATCAATTCAAGCACACCTTTTCTTGCATTGCTATCTTCGCATCGGTTAGCAAGTTCCAGAACGTCCAATTTTTTATGAAGTTCACCAATAGCTACCGATTCCGATTCACTTTCAATACCTACAATCATAATATTGAAATAGCCTTGCGCTTGTTCTTCGGTAATTCCGATACTTGTTGCAAAGTTTTTAAATACAGCCTTTGTTAATGCTTCCGCATCCAAATTACCTTCAAAAATTACTCTGTCGGGATATAATCCGAGTTCGGGATATCTGTCCTTAACTTGAGCCTGAGAGATGAGTTCTCCACTCATTTTTATTCCTTCCTCAATAATAATCTTCATCAAGTGCGAGAACACATAACTTGCACTCCACAGGTGTCGAGGCTTGCGTACCTGCGAAAAAGTGGCTATTATTGGGCCTATTGAGATGCCTAAATACTTAATGTTCATAATCGTCTATTATTAAAATATATTCATTGCTATTTTTTTTAAAAGAGAATTCTACCGTAACCCGATAAGTCCAAGTAAAATTTCTATATCTAATGTAGAAATTCAAGTTAATTCTCTCCAATTAGGCTGTGAGTTCATTGCCGTATTTATAAAGTCTTCGATGTCAAATTTTTCCGGAGTACTTAAATGAATTGACTGTTGATAGGTTCTATTTCTGTCCTTAAACTCAAATTTAAAATCTTCAGCCAATATATCACTTTGATATTCTGTTATATTTGAATCAAGAATCAAGTAAACAGTATTATCATACACCTTGAAGAGAATGGGTGAAGGATAACGTTCTATCTTTTTATCAAGTCCGGCATCGCTTTGGGGCAAATGTTCAATACTTACTTTCATGCCGTTGTTTCGAGGATATTCGTACAATTCAGGCAGACCTAAGCAAGCACGTAGAAATTGTCTGTTATTCGTTTTAGAATCTATTCGGAAATTTTGTCCTAACAATTCCGAGATTTGTTTTTGAATGGCAGGCTTTTCCCACTCTACAACCGGACGCAAACGATTAAAATATTTTCGCAATTCTCCGTCTCGTCCCTGAGTTCCTGACTTTAGTTTCTTAGTCAAAAGATCAATTTCAGAATAAACAGCATATAAGTTCTTTTGCGGTTTGGACTTAAACGCAATTTTAGAATTACTTCGCAAATATTTCTCAAACTCCGATTGACTTATATTTTGGGGATAAAAACAACCAAAACCTTTGCTTTGCCGTGCTCCAAAGTTTGTTGAAGCAAAAAAATAAGGAATTACTCGCTTGATAAAATCTTCCCAGCGAGAATCGCGAAATCCAAAAGTTACCGAAAGAAACTTATCCGTCTTCATCCCAATTCCTAATTTGGCATCTTTTGTGTTTTTGTCTTTAATACACTTGTTATCAGCAAAATAAGGAGTTCTATCCAACACATTATACCCTTGCCTGTAAGCATCTGCTGTAAATTGGGGAATAAAACTTGCAATTACAAATTTGTCGGTTGTATTTTCCTCCTGCACGATGGACAATTTGTAAGGACTGACAATTTTGTTAGTTTTATCGGGGATTAAATCAATCAAATCTTTATACTCATCATAAAGTGATTTGTCCAATTCCCTCAGACGGTTTTTTATAAACCTGTCCAACTTCGGCTTGACTTCCGTAGCGCGAAGCGTTGCGCCGTCCTGCTCGTGCTGAAAATGTATCAGCGGAGTGTGCTGCTTAAGCGTTATTGTTAATTTATACATAATTATTTAATTTGAATTATTCAATTCTTTTTCCGTATAATATTCTTCACCATTATCTATACCAATTCTAGCTTTCTCGTAATCCTCATTATTTGTATGATATAAATCCGCTTCTCTATTAATATCTTCTATTTCATTTGCCGTTTTTTCCATATTTTCCATAATCTCATCACCTGATATATAGCCATTTGAAATATAAATTTGGATTCTCTCTATTTTTTTCATCAAAGCTAAATATTTATTTGCAACTCGCTTATGCCCTATAACTTGCCGTGGAAAATTAAAATACATTTGCACGAAACTTAATATTGTTGAAATCAAAACTAATATCAACGACAAATACTTCATAGCAATGCCTGAATTTTCTACAATTATGTAAAAAATTATTGAGGCTGTAATAATGTTTATTATTATGGCTGGCATTCCAATCCAATGATGACATTTTTCATTTCTGTCAGCAGCATTAAAATGTTTTTTCTTGCCAAACATCACATCTACTCGCATTTCTCCTAATTTTTCTGTAATTTTATCCATTTCTTTCAGTATTAATTATTTAATAATTTATTGTTATATTCATAATCTTTTTTATTTATATCTTTTTCGGCATTCCGAAAGTCTCCTTTTGTGGTATGTGGCGCTAAACTACAGATTAACTTATACGAACTTCTAATTGACAAGACAAAAAAACGCATAATTTCAATACTGCTTCGATAATATTCAGTTTCCCAATTTTTACATTGCATGTGAAGATTATGTAACTCATCTGCGGCCCGTTTATGTCTTACGGCTTTCCCAGTGAAATCTTTTATTAATGGCCAAAGAGTAACACCGGCACCTACTAATGTTATTAGAGAACCAATCCATTTTTTACAATCACACAGGTTGGTAACAGAACAAAAGAAGCATGATAGACCAAGCAATGTAATACAGAAACCCCATCCAAGCCAGCGATTATAACATAATTCCATTCGTTCTGCTGCTTTATAGTGTATTGTTTTTGTCCACAAAATATCTACTTCACGCCGATTTATTTCTTTTTTCAGGTAAAAATAGTAAACCTCTTTATTTGAAAAACTCACTTCTACAAATCGACTGATAATTTCGGAACAGATATTTGCATAATCATTCATTTGGTTCATGTCTATTTCAAAATACTCATCCCATTCACACAAAACACCTATTAATTCGACAAATATTATTTTTTCGCTTAAATTATCACCTTGGTATTCTTTGATGATTTTCCTTAAAGCCTGTTTAGTACTGGAGTAGTTTATATTCTGCTCATTCAAATGATAAAAGATTGCAGACCTTGTTGCTTCCCAATATCTTGTTACAGCCTGTCGGTATAATTTGGTCTCCAATAAAATTTCCGCAGCATTAACGGCTTCTTGTATTTTATTTTTTAAATTTTCCATATTTCTGTACTATTTATTCTTACATTATTCAGAAATTCTGATATTCCATTCAAATATATCGATTCTTTGATGGGATATGCGCTTATCAGAATATCAAATTTAACAATCGTTTCTTTTAATATTGATGATATTTGCTTTGAATATTCATAACAGTCAATTTCATCCTCAACAATAATAATTATGTCAAAATCACTTTCATAATTACAATCATCATTCTTAAGTTTTTGATTTGAACCAATATGCAAAATCTTAATTGGTACAAAAAAATCAATTATTTTTTCTTTGAAAAAATTAATTGCCTCATTTTTATTCTTTTCCATACTGTATTTTTTATTAATAGCTTATACATTCTGCGTATTTTCACAGATTGCCTTTATTTCGAGCATTTCCAAATCGTGTCCGCCAAGCAGAAATATTTTTTCTTTTTTATCCATCTTTTATTTTTCTAATTCCTGATTTCCACTTTTATCTGTCCCAGTCCCCAAACTGTGTCTTTGCCCACTCCCAAGCCCGATACAAACTGCAACATGGGCAGATATTGCTGCAACCGCCCTGAATAGCACATCTCGCCAATATAACCTTCAAGCGGCTGACGGTTAATGTGTTCTTTCTTTTGCGTATTTTGTAGTCGTACGAAATACAGATTGGCAGACTCCAAACGGGCATTCGCGGCTTCTGTATGAAAATCATCCTCAAAAGATGAAATCAAATCTAAGTTGTTGTTGATATAGATATTCTTCAGATGGTGCAACCTATATCGCGCCGATTGTACCAACTGATACAGAGACGGAAAACAGTTGCATTTATCTTGATAACTCAATTCCGGCGCCGTCTTTTCTTCCATACGGATTAAGGAAACGGGAGTTGTACAATGCACCGTCAGATGTATTTTCTGTTTCGGTTGTAACAGTGATGAATCAAAATCACTCAGTCCAACCCTTACGGCTGGTGAAAACCGTACTGCCCTGAATCTTACCTTGCAAGGGCAGCCTGTCAGCGAGGTTTTGCCAAAGCCTTCCTCGCACATATCTTCTATCGCCTCCCTGAAAATTTCAAAATAATCATTTAATTTCCCTACTAACAACAGATTAAATGACACTTTTTCGTTTTTATCCACACTCACCGGATCTGTGTTCATCTGTGTATGCGAAAAGCCGGAAAAGAGGTAGCCTTTGGGAAAATTGCTATCGAGCAACGAATATTTGTCTTTCTGCGCCATCAGTAATTTCCGAAGATTACTCCTTAACACAGCTCCAAGCCATGCATCAAATACAACCGGTTCAACCGGCTTCATCGATACCTGATAGATGTGGTAATAGAGGTCGTTATATGGCTCCATAATATTTTTATTCATTTTATTAAGATACTGTTTCAAATATTTTACTGCTACATAAGTGGTTCGCCAATAAGAAAACGGCATATTGTTATTGCATTCTTTAACTCTCTACCCTGCATCAATATTGCCTCTTACGAATAGGTGGTATTGAAATACTAAAACAAACGCCGTGAAATTACAAAATATTTATCAATCATAGCAACAAAAATGTAAAGAACTTTTTACGAGCATGTGCTAAAGTTGGGATTATGATACGATATCTGCAATTTGTAACAACGTTTTTCGACTTATACCGTAACTTTATTACAGAAAATTCAAAAATTATCCGTACCTTTATGCCATTAAATTAAAAAACAGTGATATGATACAGCGAAAAGCATTGGAATATTTGCGGGAATGGAAAACTTTAACACGCCGCAAACCGCTTGTACTGCGCGGTGCGCGTCAGGTTGGGAAAACTACTTTGGTAAATGAATTTGCCAAAGAATACGATATTTTCCTCAAACTCAATATGGAACGCTCGCATGACCGTGAGATTTTTGAAAAATATGAAACTGTCGATGATATTATTCGTGAAATTTTTGTTGTCAATAATCAACTGATTCGCAATGTGCCAACGCTTTTGTTTATTGACGAAATTCAGTATTCAAAACCCGCCGTTGCGATGCTGCGCTATTTTTACGAGGAGGCAAACCATATTCACGTTATCACTGCCGGCTCGCTTTTGGAAACGATAATGGATTTGCGTAAAATTTCGTTTCCTGTTGGGCGGGTACAATATCTGGCTATCCGTCCCTGTTCTTTTTGCGAATTTCTAAATGGCATTGGCGAAGATTTTGATTTGAATTTGATACAAAATTTGCAAATAGAATCTGTACACCAGCGGGTTATGAAACATTTCCGCGACTATGCTTTGATTGGCGGAATGCCTGACGCCATAATGCAGTTTGCCGAAAACCGCGATATTCTTTCGCTTACCGATATCTTTTCTTCGTTGGTAAATTCTTATAAAGACGATGTGGAAAAATATACCAACAAACCGACTATTGTAAAAATAATCAGAACAATACTCGATGTCGGTTGGACTTCGGCGGGTGGTGTTGTCTGTTTTGAAAATTTCGGGAATACGCAATACAAATCGCGCGAAATGAGCGAGGCGTTTCAGACCATTCAAAAAGCGATGTTGCTTGAATTGGTTTATCCGGTTGCAGAAACGCAAATGCCGCTTTTGCCCAACTACCGCAGACAGCCTAAACTGATTTGGTTAGATACCGGACTTGTCAATTATTCCGCAGGCATTTACAAAGAAGTTTTTTCAGTAAAAGACATTCAGGATGTTTGGCGGGGACGAATTGCGGAACATATTGTAGCGCAGGAACTTTTATCGTTGAGCGACAGTCTGCTCACAAAAAGGGTTTATTGGCGGCGCGACAAAAAAGGTTCGGAAGCCGGAGTCGACTTTGTGTATAACTTTGACGGTAAAGCAATTCCGATAGAAGTAAAATCGGGACATAATTCAAAACTCAAATCCTTGCATTTGTTTATGGACGAATGTCCGCACGATTGGGCGGTTAGGGTTTGGTCGCAGCCATTTTCAATCGACAAAGTGAAAACGCAAACAGGCAAAGAATTTAATCTGATAAATTTGCCGTTTTATTATGTCGGTGTGCTGGAAAAGGTGTTGGAAAAAGTAATGAATGAAAAATAAAAATTATGACAGCAGAAGAATATTACCAAAAAGGCGAGGAATATGCCTACCTTTGTACCAATAATACTACTTTATGAAATCAGACAGGCGTTTCCGTGTGAAAACAATTTCCGGTATTGGGTTCCTTTTGACAGGGATATTTTCATTGATTTGGTTCTATGGGTATAACCGGTTTCAGATATTCTATTATCAGGAACAGGCGCAGCTCTTTCGCTTTGATGTGCTTTATCTAAGCGGCTTCTTCCGGCAACCGGGGGGACTGATTGATTATGCAGGCGCCTTTCTCACACAGTTTTTCTACATTCAATGGCTTGGCGCCTTGATCTATACACTTATAGGGTTGGCGCTGGCATGGACTTTCTATAAGGCCTGTTCCCGATCGGGGGATATCGATGCTCTGTTCTTTATTCCGATTATACCGGTAGCGCTGATGCTCATTATCAGCGCCAGCTTGCATTTCCGTTTGTCTTATTCCTTGGGGCTATTGGTTGCATGTGCAGCTTT
>BNTS01000134.1 GCA_025996775.1 Bacteroidia bacterium
ATCTCTCTCGGCATGTAGGCTGAGTGCGCTCGAGAGAGCGGTAGCAGCGCATTCGGGAAGTAAATATTGTTGGCTCGCGACAACTTAAAAAACGCTGTTCAATTTTAGTTTTGTTGCAGATGGGTGCTTTTCCAGGCTTTGGGGGATTTGCCTTCTATACTCTTAAAGATGCGGTAGAATGAGCTTTCGCTTGCGAAACCAGCTGCATCAACTATCTGGGCACTGGTTATTCTCATTTCAGAGGTGAGAGATAATAATCGTTTGGCGTGCTCTACCCTGAATTTATTAATAAAGTCGGAAAAATTAGTTTGCAGTTTTTGGTTGAGGAAACGGGAGAGGTAGTTGCGGCTGCACCCCAAGCGGACTGCAACATCCGTGATACGCAAATTGGGCTTGGTATAGATTTCTTCTTTGCCTATCAAGAGGAAGAGGTTCTGCTTAAACTGCTTTTCGGAAAAGTTCTCAGGCATTGCTTCAAAGGTGGATTCTTCGCGACTTTCGTCTCTCAGCAAATCGGTAATCATAAATTCCTGCCGGAAGCCTGCAAAGCCTAAAGGGAAAAGCATAAGCACATAGAGACCGGAAGGGATGAAAAGCATCTCGACAGGCTGAATAAAAGTATGACGCCCAATGGCATTGAAGATGGCGCATAAAGCGGAAGTTATAATAAAAGCAAACAGGAACCATCGACTCACGTCTATCGCCTTACCTTCCTGATTGGAATAGTATTCGGCTACTTGTGCATTGTACGCACGAATCCGCTTGAAGCCATACAGGAATACCGGGACAATCTCGCAAGGGAGAGCTATTTTAACGAATAACGTATTGATCTTCTGCAGTTGTCCTGCCATAGAAAAGACATAGTCACCATTTTCCCGGTACAATACCTGATGCACAAAGGCATTCGTTTCCTCTACCGGCATAAACCGATAGAGTACAAACGAAACAAGGCTGGAAAGGATAGCCGGAAGAAGTACCCAAAGTGAGCGCAATGTAATCCCTTCAGGGTCGGTAAGTGTCTTCACATATAGATAGTACAACGGAAATACTGCCAAGCAGGTAAACACATAGACAGGGTCTATCCTCCTCGTCAGGTCATACTCAAGGCTGCAATACGCTGCCTGGCAAAACAGATGAAGCGTAGCCACCAGCATAAATACCGCCAGTGTAAGTTTAGCTCGGTTGTAATGAAGGACATCGGTCACCAAAGCCAGAAACCAAAACCCACAAACAAACATAGGTGCCGTTGAAAGGACTATCCTTACCATACTCTAATTTCAATTATCAATATTTTCAAGATTCCCAAGATTTTTATGGATCATCCGGCGAATACGCATTTGCCGGATGATCCATTTTTATTGCTTGATATTTATTTTGTTTTGAATGAATACACATAGTCGAAACCTGCTATCCACAAAACGCCTTTGGAATCCATGGCCACTATGCCGCCCATGCCCTGTACGTTTTCAGGGCCGGGATAGAATGTCCACTTCTTGCCGTCATATTTGACCAGTCTAGGGTCAAGTCTATTAAGACTTGTCCACAGGTTATCCTTGTCGTCCACAAGGGTAAAACCGATACCTGTAAGCTCAAACTCGTCGCTGACTTTCTCTTTGGAATAGTCCGTCAATGTTTTATTGTCGCTGGCAAGTTTTATCAATGTGCTCCCCCATGTCATCCATTTGTTTCCCTTCGAGTCGATGGAAAGATTATATAGGCTATAACTTCTCGCCAACGTCGGCCCAGAATCTCCTATTTTATATAATCCACCGGCCTCACCGGTCGTTCCGTAAGCACCGTAACCTCTGGTGTACCACACATCACCGCTTGCATCGTAAGCAAAACTGGTGTGGGACCAATCACCGGCTCCGTCAGATGTAACCGACCAACTGGTTCCATTCCAATGGGCAATTCCTCTTTCCAAATAATACCAATCGGCATTAGTCCATAAATGGCCATCCGGTGTGCGGATTACATTAGAGCTAAGACGAATCGGGTCGCCATTACCTCTTTTTAAAGATATATCCTTCCAAGTCTTGCCATCGTATATCATGGTGGTGCTACCTATTTCAATAAGGATATTACCGTTCCCATCTGCGGCTACCATAGAAATGTCATTGCTTGGCAATCCCGTTGTCTTGTCAAATGTCGTCCATGTTGTGCCGTCATACTTATGCAATCCGTTTTCCGATGCTATCCAGACATTATTTTTTGTATCAACCGCAATGTCTTTGACTCTACCGCCGGGATATCCGTTATCTGTGTTATACATCGTCCACGTGCCGGCCGCCGACCCTCCGCCATCGTCATCCAGATCATCCAGCGGGTCGTCGTCGCTGCATATCCCTGCATTAAAAAACAAGGCTCCTGCAATCAGGAACACATACGTAAACACTCTTTTAGCCTTTCCGGCTACTTCATTGAAATTTTTCATCTTCTTTCTTATTATTAATTTGTCATGTACTGAAAATTATCACTTAAAATTTACCAGCCTCCGGTGCCTCCGCCCCCGCCTCCACCGCCGGAGTGTCCGCCTCCGCTGCTGCCCGATGACCAGCTATTGCTGCCACTGCTACCGGAAGAGGAGGACGGGTCATGTCTTGCATTACCTATGGCTGAACCGAACGAATGGGTCAGGGCGGATGTCAATAGACCGGCTCTTACGAAGTCTTTGTTGTTGTCGTACCAGTCAGGAGCATATTTGGCCTCTTTCAACACATGGAAACGAATGATACGCTCGCTCTCCACTGCCCGTCCTGCCGTCGGCACAACTGTCAGTATCCAAGCAATTATAGCTATAAACAAATAGGTCGTCTTTCGTCTCATTTATTTTTCACTTGAACAAATCGTGAAAAAATAGTATTGTTAGAACTTATAGCCTACCGTCAGATAGAGGCTTTTGCTTTTTACAGAAAAGTCTTCTCCGTCGTTATCTATCAGATTGGCAAAGCCGTGGTCATAGCCTAACTGCACAACGATACTGCCGAGTTCAACACCTGCTGCCAAGCCGAGGCCATAGTCTAAGTGTTTGTACACGCCATCCTCGCCATATATGTCCTCGCTTTCCGTTTCCGTCTCGCCATCATATGTGAATTTGGAGGTGGCTTTGCCAGCAAATCCGTAGGCTACATAAGGACCGGCATGGGCAATTATTTTCCCGAATCCGGCATCTAATTTCACGCCTGCATGGAGCGTAAATTGACCAAAGAGGGGAGCATACGTGAGGGTAGTTGAATGGTGACTTGCCTCATCTTTTATTTTGAATCCCTTTTGAACTAAGTCAATAGCGGAGAAGATATACACAGGACCAGCTATAGGTGCATCGTAGTTAATACCGCCCAAATAACCCAGCGTCCAGGAAGGACTATGTCCTCCCAAATCTCCGCCACTAATAGATACATTCGACATGTTGAGACCCACGTGAATGCCAAACTTCTTCTCGTCATCCTGCGCCGATGCGCCGGTTACTACTGCCATCATCATGGCTGCGATTAAAAATAAATAACTCTTTTTCATTTCATTAAAAAATTAAGTGATTAATATATATAAAAAACTATTTGATTCGTTTGTAGATCGTTTCCGTCTCGGGGAAGACCATCTCTGTCAAGTCACTGTTGACTGTTCCCGTGGCAGTGCTGCCACCTGCATTAAAGCCATACACCTCACAATTCCCTGCAGTCATGCTGATGGCAGGATGATTGTAGGCATACGTGAACGTACAGCTAACGGTCATGTCTTCCACGTAGGGATTGTTGTACTCGTAACTGAGTTTGGTGGTTCCGCTCTTATCTGTGGTGAACGTAAGCGTCTGGACAATGTGGATGGGCCCATAATCCAAGGTCAATCCCCAAGTCGTTCCTTTGAGGCTTGTAGGCTTTTTATCACTCTCCTTGGCTAAGTCTTTTAGATAATCCGACAGTGTATTGGCAATCATGGACACCATCTTGCCCAGTTCCACCTTAATTGCTTGCACGTCCAATCCTCCTTCCTTGTCGATGGCGGTCACGTCGTAGTCGCCGGGAGGCATGGTAGTAACGATGGTTTCCTCGCCGTTCACCGGCTTTGTGCCTACGCTGACCACCACTTTATTGTCCGTTTTGCTTTGTGCAATGACTACATCGGCCTTGGTTCCGTCCGTGCCCTGGTCGGTGACGGTCAGTTTGCCCAAATCTGTGGAGGCTGGCGGCGCGGTAGTCTTCTCTGCTTCTTTGGCCGATTGGAATTTATCAGAGATTTTATCAGTAATCATTTTCACATCTCCCGCATCAAAGGGGCCGACGCCTACCATGCCTAAAGCATCTCCGGCTATTTTATCCTTTATTTTTTCTTTCTCCGCATCCGTCAAATCTTTTGTGGCCAAGTCGTGCACATTATCCACGATTTTCCCGGTTGAAACCGTATTACCAACGGCATCAGTCCCGGACAGCGTGCCGATGACGTCAACTATTACATCTGAGCCGACTTCCACACCTTTTGCGCCTTCCGCATAGACAATATTCTGGATGGTCAGACCCTTTTCTATGGCCTTGTCCCCGTATTTCTCATCATAGTGATATAATTCATTGTGTATCTGGCTGGCCTTGTTATCTAATTTTCCGTCTTTCAGTTGCTTTGTAAATTCCTTTTCGTCCTTGGCGACGGCTTTCACATCATCGGGCAGGTTTTTGTAACTCTCTTTCCGTTCTGCTTCCGAAAGGTTCGTCCACACCGTCTCCACACGCTCTCGGGCACGCTTTGACGAACCGCTGAAATAGTCCCACAAGTTCATAAGCGAACTGAAGAGACCTCTCGTTTGCAGCGGCGCTTTCAGGATACCGGTTTTTTCTAATTGATCGGCCGCCTTCTTTGCGTCCTTTACAAGGGCTGCCAACTCGTTCTGTTGTTTGAAAAAATCGTCGTACTCCTGCGCCGAGACCGATCCTTCCAGCGGCGTCTTCGTGTATCCGTCGGATACATAGTTGAGCCAGCTCAATTCAAATGCCTCTTTGCGGATGACGAAATCGACATACGTCTCCACATCGCTACGCACATTCTTCACATCCTTGTACTCAAAACCTTCTTCGGGACAACATCCCGTCAGCAATACGCTGCACATAACGACCACTGCGAAGGCCATTGTTTTCCTGCTCTTTTGAGCTAAAAAGTGTCTAATCTTTTTCATCTCATTAAATGATTAGGTGATTAATAACTATTTAATTCGTTTGTAGATCGTTTCCGTGTCGGGGCAGACCATCTCTCATTTTCAGCACGTAGGCCGGAGGATGATTGGGGTTGTCGTGAGGGCAGGCCGTAAAGAGTAGGCAGCACATAATAAGAAGTGCCCCTGCCATTACCCGCCTGCCCAATTGAAACGAACGAACCATAATTCATATTCCTTTGTATGTTCAGTCGATTTGACGGATGAACATGCCGGGATAGATTTTCTTGTTGCCGCCGGTGAAATAAGTGGCAGTGCCTTCGTAGGAGGCTTTCTTCTTTTCTTTGGTGGCTTCTTCAGGGTGGGCAGCTAAGAAGGTGCGGTCTTCGTCGGCACCGAAGCGGTTGTCCCACACCCGTTGCTTGTCTACCTTGATGACAGCTACGCGTTTGAAGGTGGATTTAAGGGTTTCAGGGTCGAAGGTCTCTTCGAGCACTTCAAACTTTTCTCCGCCTTTCAATCCTTCCTTCATGCCTATCTTGGCAGAGATATTGTCGCCTTCGGCCGTGTATAAGGGGGTGGTTGTACGGAAAGGTTCGAAGCGCTTTTGGAGCTTGGCTATTACTTCGTCCATCGCGCGCACAGTAGCCCTTTTCAACATATTCTCATCGTTTTGAAAGCTGTAAACGTTGGCGCTTACTTGTGCCAATTCTCTTTCTGTACCGAGGTATTTCAAGTGGAAGTCCTTCGATTCCCGGAAGGTTGAGAGGTCTTTCAGATTATAATAGTTCTTGTAAAAGTTTAGGGATGTCTCATCGTTCCACTCCAATTGGTAGAGGTAGGCAAGCGTTTCCACCACATAGCCCTTCATGAGCGTCGTTGAGGTGTTTGTAGCCAATTGAGATAAGAAGCCGTAGGTAGCCGACGTGGTGTCCTTACCTAAGAGGCCGCCCATTACGGAGCCTGCCAATGCCTGGGCTTGCTTCGCCATATCTTCCTTGCTACAGAATATCATGCGCAGAGCCACCACAAAGGTCTTGCTGATGAGGTCTTCGCCCAGGTCACCCAGCATTTGCCGTCCACGGGCATGCTTGTCCGCTTCGGTTATCTGCTCCTGTGTGGCACCATACAAGCCCCGTTCTTTCACCAATTCCACGTCAAAATGCGATTGCGTTTCCTCGTCGAAAGCATCCTTCAGGTTGAACCATTTGCCCAGTATCTGCAGAGAGGTGTTATCGCTCTCAAAATGCTTGGCTACCATTGCGGGAATCTCTTCCCTTCGCAACGTATCCACCATCCGCGCCGTGCCGGATTCCTTGGATATTTTATCAAAGTATTCGACGACCCCCGGCGTATATTCCTGCCGTTTGTAAGGCTTGCCTGTAACCTGCGTCACAAACTCATCCGATACCGGAAGAAAAGCGGAGGGGTTGATGGAGCGAATATCCAGATTATGATCGTTGAACTTATCAGGTAAAGGCGTCTGCGCAAAAGTTTCGCGTATAATATCCGCCTTCGGATTCCCTTTCCACTCCGGGTCATCCAATAATATAAGGTATAGCGAACTCCGTTTATAGTCCTTCACGTCGCCTCCCACTGTCCTCAAGGTCTGTGCAACGGAAAGAATCGGCAGCACAGAAGAGAGCAGGAAAAGCAGCAATATGTTTATTTTTTTTCTCATATCATTCTTAATTCTTATTTTAAAAATTGTTTGACCGTATCCAGGTGTAGTTATTGATAACCGGACGGCGTTGGTTGGTGCCCCATGCTACGCCGATGGCACGGTAGGCAGATATCCGTTGTTCTTCGAGGGATATCTGGTCATCGTACATACGCATTACAAACTTCCAGTCGTCGAGTACCTTTCCTTTGATTTCATTGTAGAGAGCCATTGCATCGCCATAGCAGTTTGCATCGGGATAGATAAACTGCAGGAACTGTCCGGCATTGTCAGCACCGGCGGAGTTCTGTTGAGCCATCCATGCCGAACGAGCGCGTGCCAGGTTTTGGTTGCACATCTCATTGACGAAGGATTGATAGATAGAAGCCGTCTCTTTCAGGGCAGCGTCGTAGCCTTTGCAGCAGTAGGGGATGGAGGTCAGCAGGTAGAGCGCTTCCTCGAAGTTCTTCTGTCCGGCTCTGGAACGTGCATCCTTAATGATGCTGCTATAGTTCGCATCGTAGTAAGCCTGGATTTTGTCTTTCCCCGTTCTGATGAACGATTGGAAGGCGGGCGAATGGGTGTTGATGCGCTTGATGCCGTCGTTGTATGCCTTCGTTTCGTTGGTGCCGGTTCCTTTGAGAGGAATATTCGTGGAGGCAAAAACTTTCTCACCCCAGAAGTCGGTAATGAAGAGGGTAATCTCCATATTCATCGCCACGATACGGGGTGGTCCGGGTAGCATATCTTTGGTGACAAGGCTTATCCGGGGAATAAGGGCGAACTGGGTGACGGCATGACCAGCAGACATCCCTACCTCGGTAGTGACTTGCATCAGCTTTGTTTCCAAATAGGAGGCGGCTCCCTCCGGCACGAAATCCACCTGGTCAGGGACGACTACCAACGAAACGAAGGCATACAACGACGGCATCAAGCGCATCAACACCCATTCGCCCGCCTTCCAATCGTTCATCAGAACGGGGAAAGACAAAATCCAGGCTTACTACGATGCGAA
>BNTS01000135.1 GCA_025996775.1 Bacteroidia bacterium
AAGCCTTTACCAAACCATCCCAGTCTTCTCCGCCAAATCCCACATGATACAGGTAGGGCGGGATGCCTGACCGTGAAGCCAACAGATTACGTAAGGCTTCCGCACGACCGCGGGATAGTTGATTATTGAAATTAATATCACCTTCGGGCGAGGCATAACCGGTAATTGTAACTCCGGTTACCTGCACATTCTTATCGTCTTGAATCTCTTTCAGTATAGCCTGAATCTTAGCCAACTCGCGAGGGTTATTACCATAAGCAGGATTAATATCTGTTTGAGATACCGGGAAATCAAGGAATACATCATTGGATTGGCTACGTGCTTTCACAGCTTCTACTTCGGGGCGAATATACGCTACGTTCGGTAGAACCCGATAAGGCTCGGCACCTTCCAAAATGATACGATTGGCAATCTTATCAGAAGAAATTCGTCCGGCTTCGCCACCGCAATTGCATAAATCAGAGGCAATTTCCACCCGTGCATCACGCATCCAGTTCTCAAACTCAACCGACTGAACATAGTCGTATGTTGTACGTGAGTCATTGTTTAACTTAACAATATCATAATGGGCGCCCTGTATTTGATCTTGCCAGCCATTTAATTCCACTTCACGAATAAACGCTTTGTGGCGTTGATGACCATTAAGCATAATATTGCGGAGTTTATAGGTTTTCCCTTGGGGATTAATAATTGTAGGAGTCAAAAGCAACGAACGTTGTGTTCCAATAGAAAGATTTGAAAAATCAAACTCCAATGCTACTTGTACAGAATCGTCGACTTGACGAAGTTGCTTTATTTTCACCGGTATCTGACCATCGAAAACAGTAGTCTGTGCACCAGCGGGGAGCGAAAACATTCCCACCAGAAGTACTATACATAATATATATATAACCTTTTTCATATTTCCTGTTTTATTTGATCATGTATATAATACTAATTCCGACTTTTGTCGGCGCAAAACGAGTGGTCGTAGCTTCATCTTTCAACGCTCCGCATACGGGGCATTCATATTGCTTATAGTCTAAGTATACAACCCCGGCGCCTATTGTGCCTTCAATGCTCCAATGCGTATTGAGTATATAATGATAGCCGTATGCAAGACCGGCCCCATATACATTACCTTGATAACGGTCCTCTTTTAATCCCAAAAAATCAAATCCGCCTACATTATATCCTCCAATAATTCCGTGGAGTCCTGCAAAGTGGCCATTGAATTTTTCGCAAAACCAATAACGTCCTTCCGGTTGAATCAACCAGTGCTTAATCTTTCTATCAATTCTTTCTGTGGAGGTTACTCCATTAACGGTTTTTGTTCTATCAATCGGGAAACTCCAAGGGTTGTAGTTAACAGGAAGCTCAATCGTCCATTTAGGTGCGACCCCAACTTCAAGCCCAAAATTTATTGTAGTTGTTAAATCATACAATAAATTGGTCTTTGCTGCTATAGTCTGCCCTTTTGCTACACTACAAGCAATCACCGTTGATATTATAATAAGAACACAGATTCTTTTCATTCTTGTTTTCTGTTTAGTCTTAATTATATAGATATTTATTACTCGGTATATTTTGTCCAAAACCTTTCATAGGACAATATAATTGTCTTATAATTAGGTCTTTTGATTTAATTGTAGCTCTCACTTTTTTAAATTTTACTTTAATTTGACTAATTTCTTGTGACAAAGGTATATCATTTATTTTATATTGTAATATATTTTATCATCGAATATATTTACAAAACGAACAAATATATAGATTTTTATGGGTTTTCTTTTCATTTCGCCCTGGATTTCCTCAATAAATCTCCCGGAGTGCAGTCGAATTGTTGTTTGCAAAACCTGTTAAAGTGCGTAGCCGAGTTGAATTTGAATTCATTCATTATGTCTTTAATGGTTACTTCCGGATCCATTGCTTTATAGCGAATATGAGTTGCAATCTGTTTTAGCATCCATTGTCGCGCTGACATTCCAAATACTTCACGAAACTTACAATCGAAAGCTGTCCTTCCCATGCCTGACAAATCTACCAACTCGCTTACATTATCTACTGTCCCATACTTTTCCAACACAAAACTCTTGAAATCGGATATGCCAATAATAGGGTAGAGTAGATTCATTATTTCTTCTTTAGAGTAGCACCTGCGCAAAACCAGGAAGAACTCTTTTTCTTTTATTTCATGCAAGTGCTCGCAATCAATGCCACCATTCAGATAGGTCACCAATAAATCAATGAATGAAGTCAGTGGGTGCCTGATGGAAGTAGGAGTAAAGTTGTACGTGATTTGTGTGTAGAAAGGACGATAAGAATGTAGCATGACTTTATCGCAAACGTTTTGCATCACGTCGAAAGTCATAACAAGCAATTCCGCATCCTGTAACGCTTTGCATGACATTTTTGCTGCCTTGGGAATCAGGATACATTCATCCTTTTTGATGATTCTGTCGGCATATTCATTGCAGTTTATTGTCAGCAAACCATTCCTGAGGAACAATAAATGATTGAATGAAGTACTCATCTTGTCTATTGTGTTTCCTGCTTTAACCTTACTATACTTGAACCCAGTCTGAAAATCAGACTTGTATCGGTAACAAGAAGTATGCTCTTCTAAATAAAATAAGTTTTCCATATTGACAGTTAAACGGTGTAAATGCTACATATAAATTCGTCACAAAGATATAACTAATTTGTCAATTCAACGAATTTTGTGTTTTTTTTCATGAGGCATGTGAAAATAATTTCAAATTGCCTTAAAAGCGGTTAATAAAAGTAATCCACTTTTGCCTTACACCTTTTCAGCAGACTTTCTAAACTTTTCAACTTTAAATTAGGTCTGTTTTGTAAAATAGGCATTATGGCGTCAGGTTTCCAAAGATTCAACCATATTTCGGCTACTCCCAAAAAAACATCTTAAAATGCTTGAATTACAGAAAAAAAACATTATATTTGTGTTTTAAACGTCAAAACACCATTTTGAGAAATTATATGAATGATTTCTATCAATATTGTAAACGGCAAGCCGATAGAATGAGACCCAGGTCAGACACGCTTGTAGACTTCGAGAGTTGTAAAATACAAGGAGTAAAAGCTTCTCGATTTGATAATTCCGCGCTCAACAATCTTATCTTCGTTTGCGAGGGTAGCGGACTCTCTGTTCACTACAATGAATTTCAACCCATTCAGGTTCCTGAACGATATTTCTTCTTCATTCCCCAATCTGTGGAATGGAAAATCGAAACCCATTCGGATGTTTTGTTGATGGTATTGGCATTTGACTCCCTTAATGAATTAGACCATAAGGACGATTTTAGAATACATGCACCGGATGCGATAAAAACGTTTATATTTAAGGCATTACCTATCCGTTATCCTTTGGAAGACTATCTTCGATTGCAATATGATTACATCCAGGAAGGCATTGATCCCCCTGAAATGTACAAACTGAAATTCCGTGAATTGTTTTTGCTGTTGAGACGTTTGTATAATAAAGAAGAGATTGATAATCTATTTCATCCCCTGTTTAGCCATTCATTCAGCTTTAAAAACAGGGTCATTCAGTGCTACCCTTATGTTAATAATGTAGATGAGTTAGTTAAAAAGATTGGCATGGGCAGGGCCAATTTTGATAAGAAATTTAGAATTGAATTTGGTATTAGCCCCTTGCAATGGATGTTGAAGGAAAAAGCCAAACATGTTTATTTCAGTTTGTCAGACCCTGATATCACTTTTGCCGACATCATGGATAAATACAAATTTAACTCCCCAACACACCTAAATCGGTTTTGCAGGCAGCAATTCGGGTATACACCTTCTGAATTAAGAAAAAAATTAACCTCGAATGGATAAAATACATACAATTTATCAAAATTGTAAACATTAATATCGTTTTTGAAAACAAAATATCTCATTGAAGCCTCTAATTTTGCACCGTGTTAGAGGAAGAATGAAAAAATAGAGAATTATTCAACCTATTTTTGTATATTTGAGATTTAACAGCTAAAGAGAGAGTTATATAACACTAATTATTAATTATAACATAAACTTATTGAAACAAAATGACTAATTCACTCTATTTAGAAGAGCAGAAAACCTGCTCGAATGAACCCCAGACCGGGTTTAGATGTGTTGAGACAGATGAGAATACACAGATTGCTTTCCAGAACAAGGAGCTGCATCATCTGGTTTTTATTCTCGAAGGAAACGCTACGGCTACTTGCAATGAATTCAGAAATCAAACCCTTTCGGAAAATGAATTTGTCTTTTTCCCCAAACTTTCTAATTCGTCAATAACCACGAACACGCGTTGCAAAATTGTAGATTTCTCCTTTTTTACGCTCAAGTCAACATGCGAGAAACAAGCCTTCCAGTCTTATTGGAGACTTTTCCCCAATCTCAGCTACAAATTTGAGCCGCTTTCTTTCAGGTGTCCGTTAAGCGATTTTTTCGACTTACTTACTTTGTATCTGCAAAATAACATTGACAGCCCGCAATTACATGAGATTAAGCATCAGGAATTGTTCCTTATACTGAACTCACAGTACCCGAAGGCAGATCTGGCTAATTTTTTCTACCCCATTATCGGCAAGTCTTTTGATTTCAGAAGCTTGATTATGGATAACTACCTTAAGATTCATCACATAGACGAATTGGCACGCCTTTCAGGCATGGGGAGAACGAACTTCGACAATAAGTTCAAAGAAGAATTTGGTATTTCGCCTCATCAATGGATTTTGAAGCAAAAGGCTAAACACATTCGGCACAGTCTGTCCGAACCGGATGCTACCTTTAGCGATATAATGAGGAAATACAATTTCAATTCTGCTACTCATTTCACCCGCTTCTGCAAACAGCAATTTGGTTGTACGCCTACCGAGCTGGTCAGACAGTTGCGCAGAGAAGAAATGGAACTTATGCAATAACGCCCGAAAAGTCATACATGACGACGCCAAATTCAATAAGAATCAAAAAACGCTGTATACACAATTACCCTTGTAATAATCAATATATCAATGTTTAAAAATCTGCTTTGGGGGGCTTTATTGTCCTGCATCCTCTTCTCCTGCGACCCATCTGTTCAGGGAGAAAGAGAAACTGATTTTACCCGTACGGTTATTGTCTACTTAGGAAGAGATAATAACCTTTCCGGCAGCGAGGAGAATAAGATTGAATCCATGCTTAAAGGTTGGGACGGGAAAAACGGGAATCTGATTATTTATCAGGATTCTGCAGGCAATGCCAAACTCATGCGAGCCTCAAAGAAGAATGGAATCGGTACGATAGAGACGTTGGAAGAATATGGAGATGAAAACTCGGCAAACTCTCAAACGCTTAAACGAGTGATAAATGATGCTATAAGTCTCTATCCCGCTGATTCATACGGACTAATCATGTTTTCTCATGCCACAGGATGGCTACCGGAAGGAGCCTACCCGTCTCTTCGTTCGTTTTTTAAAGATGGTTCTTCAGAAATGGAACTGACAGAGATGGGAGAGGCTTTGCGGGAAGTAAATGTACGGTTCGACTATCTGGTGCTCGAATTATGCTTCTCAACAGGGATTGAAGTGGCTTATGAGTTGAAAGACAATGTATCCTATATCCTGGGTTCTTCGGCAGAAATCCTTTCGCCGGGATTCAGGGATATTTACGCACGCTCTATGAATAAGCTGTTCGAGAAGGACGTCCCTCTTGTCTCTTTTGCACAAGAATCATTCAATCAGATAGATGCTCATGCTGAGCAAGGCTATCGTTCCGGTACATTGAGCGTGATAAAGACGTCGGAGCTGAGCAATCTGGCGGCTTTTATCAAAGCCAATCAGAACAGGCAAGCAGAAACGGATATAGCCGGAATCCAGTCTTTCGACCGCAAAACCGCACATACCTTCTTTGACTTCAAGGATTACTTTTCACGAACGATGCCCGACGAAGATTCCCGGCAAAGATTATCGGATCTAATAGACAACTGCGTGCTATACAAAGCATCCACCCCCACGTTTTACGAGCCATACGAGGGCTGGTTCTTCATCCGCAATCATTCCGGGCTAACCACCTATATCCCCCAAAATCGCTTCCCCGAACTAAACGAGGCCTATAAGTCTCTCAAATGGTACAAAGCTATCAACTAATTTTTTAGCGGTCCTTGAGGGAGACGTATGCTTGCTCGTCGAGAACGTTTTTGTAAGCAGGGCGGATGATGCGTTTGCCCTTGAAGCTTAGTTCTTCAATGCGGTGGGCAGTCCAGCCTACGATACGAGCCATTGCGAACAAAGGAGTGTAGATTTCTTTAGGCAACCCTATCATTTCATAAACGAAGCCGGAATAGAAATCAATGTTCGACGATACACGTTTTTTCGTACCCTTGAAGTTGGCAAAGCACTCGATGGCGCGTTCTTCCAACAATTCCAGGAAGGCAAACTCTTCGCTGCGGCCCTTCTCTCTGGCCAAGTCGCGAGCCAACTCTTTAAGGAGGATGGCGCGGGGGTCGGAGATGGTGTAAACGGCGTGTCCGATACCGTATATCAGGCCTGTTTTGTTGTATGCTTCCTTATTAAGCATACGAGTGAAGTACTTGTCTATTTCCTTTACATCCTTCCAGTTGACGATATTTTCTTTCAGGTGGTTGAACATATCTACTACCTGAATATTGGCGCCTCCGTGCAAGGGGCCTTTCAGCGAACCGATACCGGCTGCTATGGCTGAATAGGTATCCGTACCCGTGGAGCTGGTTACACGAACGCTGAAGGTGGAGTTATTACCGCCGCCATGTTCTGCCTGAAGTACCAGCAGCAAGTCCAAGGTGCGGGCGTCCAACTGCGTATATTCGCGTTGCAGCATGAAGAGGAAGTTTTCGGCAATCGAAAGATTCTCGTTCGGATGGCGGATATGCAAGGATCGCCCTTGTGTGCTATGCCGTAAGATATTATAGGCATACGCTATAATTGTCGGGAACCTGGAGATGAGGTCTATCGACTGACGCATCAGATTATCGGGCGACGTTCCGTCGGGATTGTTGTCGAAATTATACATCTCCAAGACACAGCGCGCCAGGGTATTCATAATATTCTGACCTTCCAGGTCAATGATGTTCATCTTCGTTTTTTGCTCCAAAGGCATACGTTCCGAAATCAAACCCTTGAAGTTTTCCAAGTTGTCCTTATCGGGAAGATCGCCCGACAGCAGAAGATAAGCTACTTCCTCAAAACCATAACGTTTCTCCTTGATAAGGGCATGAACCAAGTCTTCTACGTCGTAGCCGCGATAGTACAGCTTGCCGGGGATGGCCTTCAAGCCGCCTTCGGGCAGGCGTTCGTAACCCACTACGTTTCCTATCCGCGTCAAGCCTACCAGTACGCCTGAACCATCTTCGTTGCGCAAACCGCGCTTTACATTATATTTAGTAAATAACTCGTCATCAATATTGCAAGTGGTCTTAACTGTTTCAGACAATTTGTATATTAAATATTCTCTTTTCATGTGATTAGTTTTTTAATAGTTCTACAATTATATCTCCAAATTCTTTTGTGCCGAGGGGCTGACCGTTGGGCATAAAGCGCGCCAGATCATTGGTGGCTTGTCCGCTCTCAAAGGCTTTTTCCAGGGCGGTTGTTATAAGGGTGGCTGCCTCGTTCCAGCCAAAGTATTCGAGCATCATGACCGACGACAGCAATAGCGACGACGGGTTTACGATGTTCTTTCCTGCTATATTCGGGGCCGTTCCGTGAGTGGCTTCAAAAATGGCATGACCGGTGAGGTAGTTGATATTGGCGCCGGGAGCAATACCAATACCGCCAACCATAGC
>BNTS01000136.1 GCA_025996775.1 Bacteroidia bacterium
ACTCGTCTCATAAGCTATATTATTAATGTTAATACTCTGTTATTCTCGCAAATACAAAGTTAACTAAAATGATATAGCTTTTTTTGCTATTCAACTGGAGTTTCCGATTTCAAACATAGGAACTTATGAACAATATACCGATCGATAAAAGTATCCTTGGAAAGTGGCTCAAATGTGGAGTGGTATACAACAAATGCTTATCCCCTACAGAAGAAGGCACACCGCAAGGAGGAATAATATCCCCGACATTGGCGAACATGACGCTGGATGGCTTGGAAGCATTGGTGAAAGAACATTACGGAGTTAAATACCAGAAAGAGAAGAAAAGATTATATTATCCTAAAGTACACTTGGTTCGTTATGCAGACGACTTTGTCGTCACTGCAACGGACAGAGAAACATTGGAAAATATAAAAGGGATGATAACCATATTCCTTGAAGAAAGGGGATTAAGCTTATCGGAAGAGAAAACCGTACTTACACATATAGACGATGGATTTGATTTCCTGGGATTCAATGTGCGTAAATACAACGGTAAATTGTTGATTAAGCCATCCCTGAAGGGACAAAAGAAACTCACGGAGAAACTGCATGAAGTCGTTTTCAGGAATAAAGCGGCAGCTCAAAACAAGTTGATAGTCAAACTCAATCCGGTACTGACCGGATGGGGAAACTATTACAGGCATGTGGTCTCAAAGAAAGTTTTCTGCAAAATGGATCATATTCTTGTTCAACAACTAAGAAGATGGGCATTTAGGAGGCATCACAACAAACCAAGGGATTGGTGCATGAAAAGGTACTTCAAAACGGATGGAAACAGGCATTGGTGTTTCAAATGCCAGGCAATAGAAAGTGGAAAGAAAAAAAATTTCACACTGAAATTGCTAAGCGACATACCGATAGTCCGTCACACCAAAGTGAAGAAGGATGCCAATCCTTTCGACCCCAAATGGGACAATTACTTCGAGCAAAGACAACGACATGCTAAATTGAAAAGAAGTTACGGAAAAGTTGCCAGACCGGTTCAAATTTAGTAACTTTGAACTTTGAACTTTGAACTTTGAACTTTGAACTTTGAATTGCCTGAGCCGTATGCGGTGAAAGTCTCATGTACGGTTCTTGCAGGGGAAAGCGGCAGTAATGCCGCTGACCTACTGAGTTATTTGACAGTATTGCACCGCAAAACGCTGAAATACGCACGGTTGCCAAATCGTTACCCCAGTTCTTTCGAAAACCGACTAACATTCTGTTAATGCGAATATTAAAATCAAACTGTTCGTGTTCAGGTAAAAAAACAACGCCTGCATTAAAACCCGAAAAGGCTTCTTTAATCAGAATGCTTACCTTATCGGTTAGTTTTGTCTGGTCACGATTCAAATCAAATCCGGAAGCTGATGTTCTCTCCTGAACGGCGTATCCATCCACATTGGCGCGAGGTATAGTTATTGACTGGATTCGCAAGGATGTCAATCAACTTATATTTGATAAATTAGTGGATAACCAACACTATACACTTATCACTGAGTCTGGGGTAGAAGAGAAAGTTCGGATAGAACATCAACTGTCTATTGTGCATCAAACGGCTCAATCCATGCCCGAAAAGCGTTTAGAGGTCTATCGCTTACGATGGATAGAAGGTCTATCGCGCAAGGAAATCGCCTCTCGGATGGGCATCACTGTCACCACCGTTGATATCCATTTAAAGAAAGCATGCGATTACCTCAAAGAAACCATACAAGCCAACCCAAAAGGTAACGATTATTAAGTACGACTCGCCGGGTGAATGTTCTAAAAACACTGAAAAGGGATATTTAACGTCCTTTTGGTAGGGGGTTAAAAATATCTGTCTATTTTTGTAGGAAATATAATGTTAATAGATTCCATGAAAAAGAAAGTTGTAACATTTGGGGAGATTATGCTTAGATTGGCTACACCGGAATATCTCCGCTTTAATCAGAGTAATGTTCTTACCGCTACATTTGGCGGAGGTGAAGCGAATGTGGCTGTTTCATTGGCCAACTATGGGTTGGATACGGAGTTTGTAACCCGACTGCCGAAGAATGATATTGCACGTGCTTGCGTACAGGATTTGCATAAGTATGGTGTGGGAACGGAACATATAGTATATGGTGGAGAGCGCCTTGGAATTTATTTTCTGGAGACCGGCGCTGTGGCTCGGGCCAGTAAGGTGATTTACGACCGCGCTCATTCTTCCGTTTCCGAAATTAAACCCGGAATGGTGAATTGGGATGAGGTGTTTAAAAATGCCGGCTGGTTTCATTGGACGGGTATCACTCCGGCCATTTCTCAAGGAGCTGCAGATGCTTGTCTGGAAGCTATTGAAGCCGCAAATCGTTTGGGCGTAACGGTGTCGTGCGACCTGAATTACCGCAAAAATCTTTGGAAGTATGGCAAGACTGCCTCGGAGATTATGCCGAAGCTGACGGCCGGTTGCGACGTGATACTGGGTAATGAGGAAGATGCAGAGAAGGTTTTCGGTATCAAACCGCAGGGGTTCGACGTAGAGCATACCGGAGGCGAGGTGGATGCCGCCGCCTTTGAATCGGTTTGCACGCAGTTGATGGCTCGATTCCCGCGCGCCAAGAAAGTGATTATCACTTTGCGCGGCTCTATCAATGCGAATCACAACACGTGGGGAGGCGTATTATATGCCGATGGCAAACTGTACGAGTCTCGCCGCTACGATATTACACATATTGTGGACAGGGTCGGAGGGGGCGACTCCTTTATGGGTGGCCTGATATACGGTCTGTTAACTTATACGGGCGACGATCAGAAAGCACTCGACTTTGCAGTAGCCGCTTCGTGCCTGAAACATACCATCTATGGCGATTTCAATCAGGTAACGGTGGACGAAGTAGAAAAACTCATGGGAGGCGATGCCTCGGGAAGGGTAAACAGATAATGGCAAGATTCAATAAGATACAAGTGCTGACTGCAATGGTGGAGACCGGGATGGTTCCGGTTTACTACGATAAGAATGCAGAAACAGCGAAGCAGGTGGTGAAAGCCTGTTATGAGGGAGGCGTTCGCGCCTTCGAGTTTACCAACCGTGGTGACTTTGCGCAGGAAGTATTCGGCGAGTTGTCGAAATTTGTTGCCAAGGAATGCCCGGAACTGATTCTGGGGATTGGCTCTATTGTGGATGCTCCAACGGCAGCGCTTTATATTCAGTTGGGCGCCAACTTTGTGGTTGGTCCGTTGTTCAATCCTGAAGTGGCCGGGGTTTGCAACCGTCGGCTGGTTCCGTACACACCCGGATGCGGTTCGGTATCCGAGATTGGCTTTGCTCAAGAAGCTGGCTGCGACCTTTGCAAGATATTCCCGGCAGGCAATGTAGGAGGTCCTTCCTTCGTGAGCAATATCAAAGCCCCGATGCCTTGGTCGCTGATTATGGCAACCGGAGCCGTGGAACCTACGGAAGATAACCTTTCGGCCTGGTTTAAAGCAGGAGTAACCTGTGTAGGAATGGGTTCCAAACTCTTCCCCAAGGAGTTGATTGCCACCGGCGAATGGTCGGCTATCTCCGGCTTGTGTAAAGACGCATTAGCTATTATACGTAAATACAAAAAGGAATGAAACCATTTCCGGATGACAACTTCCTGTTGCAAACGCGTACGGCTATAGAGCTATACAATAAGCATGCCGCAGGGTTGCCGGTTATAGATTATCATTGCCACCTGAATCCGCAGATGATAGCCGAAAACCACCAGTTTGAAGACCTTGCAGAGGCTTGGTTGGGAGGCGACCATTATAAATGGCGGGCTATGCGTGCCAATGGTGTGTCTGAAGACTATATCACAGGCGATAAACCGGCTTACGAGAAATTTGAGAAATGGGCGGAAACGATGCCTTACACCATGCGCAATCCGCTTTACCACTGGACGCATCTGGAGTTGAGCCGCATTTTTGGTGTTGACAAGGTGCTTAATCCATCTACCGCCCGCGAGATATACGACGAATGTACCGAAAAACTGCGTACGCCCGAATTCCGCGCCCGTGGCATTATGCAGAAGATGAAGGTAGAGGTAGTTTGTACCACCGACGACCCTGTTGATACGCTGTCATGGCATAAATCTATACAAGATAGCGGATTCCCGGTGAAAGTACTCCCAACCTGGCGTCCTGACAAAGCTTCGGCTATTGAAGACCCGGTAGCCTTTAATGTGTACCTGGCCGGATTGGAAGAAGTGGCTGATATCTCAATCTCTTCCGTAGACCTCTTGCTGGATGCTCTCCAACGGAGACACGACTTCTTTGCGTCGGCAGGCTGCGTTGTATCAGACCATGGGCTGGAAACTTTCTACGCCACACCTTACACCGATGCGGAAATACGAGCCATCTTCCTGAAAGTACGCGCTGGAAAGACGGCAGATCAAGAAGAAATCCTTAAGTTCCGCTCAGCTATGTTGTATGAAGGCGGCCTGATGGATGCACGTTCAAACTGGGTACAGCAGTTCCATATCGGCGCTATACGCAATAACAATACGATAATGTACGAGAAGCTGGGACCCGATACCGGTTTCGACGCCATCCACGATCACAACTTCGTGGCGCCGATGAATCGCCTGCTCGATAGGCTGAACAGCAAGGGACTGCTGGCAAAGACCATTCTTTACAACCTGAATCCGCGTGATAACGAGTTGATGGTGACGAATGCCTACAATTTCAATGACGGAACGGTGCCCGGAAAGATGCAGTATGGCTCCGCGTGGTGGTTCCTCGATCAGTTGAAGGGAATGGAAAACCAAATCAACGCCTTGTCTGCCCTGGGCTTGCTCAGCCGGTCTGTAGGCATGTTGACCGATTCACGCAGTTTCCTTTCATATCCAAGGCACGAGTATTTCCGTCGCATCCTATGCAATATAATAGGCAACGACGTGGAGAACGGCGAACTCCCCGCCTCCGAACTCCCCTTCATAGGCCAAATGGTAGAAAACATCAGCTACTACAACGCCAAACACTATTTCGGTTGGTAAAGCGTGTCACGTCTCTACAACCGTTTTTATTATCATAGGTATTTGCGCCAATAGAGGTGGGATGGTTCGGTTTCGTGGAAACCGAGGCTGCTGTATAGATTTTGGGCGGTGGTGTTGTCTTCACGCACTTCCAGGGTGACACGGCTGGCTCCCCTTTTTTCAGCTTCGGCAATGATGCCGTTCATCAAGAGGCGTCCGATACCCTTGCCCCGGTATTCAGGGCGAACGATTACATCGTGGATGTTTACCATCGGCTTGGCGGTAAAGGTGGAGAAGTTTTCAAAGGCTATCAATAAACCGGCATACTCGCCGTCAGCCTCTGCCAGCAGTACGATGGATGAATACTCCTGCAACCCCGCTACCAAGCGGTTTTGTTCTAACTTCGAGAGCGGAGTGCCTCCCCCCATTTCATCGTGGATATATACATCTATCAATGTAGCGATAGCCTGCAAGTGTTCCGGGTTAGAAAAATTACAGGTGGTTAGATTTGTTTCAACTATTGCCATTCTTTTTAAGTCTATCTTTTTGATTGATGCAAAAATACAATTATTTTCGGTATTCGTTTGCGTATCCGGTAAAACTTTCGTTACTTTGCATCCGCTTTACGTAATCTCTGGCGGAAACGTTATCCGTGTATATTGCGTTTCGTTTTTTAATAATAAATAAAAAGCTATAAAACAATGGATTTAATTAAAATTGCAGAAGAAGCGTTTGCTACGAAAAAAGAGCATCCTGCATTCAAAAGTGGAGACACGATTACAATTGCCTACAAGATTAGGGAAGGAAACAAAGAACGTATCCAGAACTATAGAGGCGTAGTTATTCGTATCTCAGGATGTGGAGACAAGAAACGTTTCACCGTTCGCAAAATGTCTGAAAACGTTGGCGTGGAAAGAATCTTTCCTTTGGAATCGCCTTTCATCGAGAGCATTACTGTAAATAAGGTAGGTAAAGTACGTAGAGCCAAATTGTACTACCTGCGTAAACTTACCGGCAAGAAAGCCAGAATTAAAGAAAAGAGAGTTTAATGCTGAAGACTATTTTGTCCATTTCGGGAAAACCAGGGCTGTACAAGCTCGTATCCCAAGGAAAAAACATGTTGATTGTTGAATCGCTGTCCGATCAAAAGAGAATACCTGCTTATGCCAAAGACAAGGTAATCTCTTTAGGGGACATAGCTATTTATACAGATGAAGAAGAAGTACCTTTGCACACCGTTCTTACGGGTGTAAAAGAAAAAGAGAACGGCGAGTTGATAACCCTTAATTTATCTGCCGCTAAGCCTGATGAGTTGCGTGCTTATCTGGCCGAAGTTCTTCCTGCTTTTGATCGTGAGAAAGTATATCCGAGCGATATACGTAAGCTTCTTTCGTGGTATAATCTGTTGATTGCTTCGGGAATCACCGATTTCACACCGGAAGAAAAGCCCCAAGAGGCTGAAGCAAAAGAAGAAGAGACGCAAGAAGAAACAAAAAAGGTGGAGAGTAACCGCTAAAATAGCGGGTTCTCCACCTTTTCTTTTAATAAAGCCAAATCTACCACTTCGCGAATATCCTCTACATAATGGAAGGTTAAGCCTTTTAAATACTCGGGATTAATCTCGTTTATATCTTTCTGATTCTCTTTACAGAGGATGAGTTCTTTTATACCTGCACGTTTGGAAGCCAATATCTTTTCCTTGATACCACCCACCGGAAGAACCTTTCCGCGAAGGGTTATCTCGCCCGTCATAGCAATGTTACACTTTACCCTCCGTTGGGTAAAAGAGGAAACCAGCGACGTAACCATCGTGACGCCGGCACTGGGACCGTCTTTCGGGATAGCACCTTCGGGTACATGAACATGAACATTCCAGTTTTCAAACATTTCTTCGGCAATGCCGAACAGGGAGGCATGTGAATGGATATATTCGAGCGCCAATATTGCAGACTCCTTCATCACATCGCCCAAATTGCCCGTAAGTGTCAATTTGGCATTCTTTCCTTTGCTGAGACTCGACTCCACAAAAAGAATCTCACCACCTACGGCAGTCCATGCCAAACCTGTCACCACGCCGGCATATTCGTTGCCTTGGTATTTATCGCGGGTATACTCAACAGCTCCCAGATATTCATACAGGTTCTCGGGTTTGATGACGTCGGGCACTGATTCGTCCGATGCTATTTTCCTGGCCAGCTTACGCATGATTTTGGCAATTTTCTTTTCCAACTCGCGTACACCACTCTCCCGTGTGTATGAAACAACAATCTCCTGCAAGGTGTCTTTATGGAATTTCACCTGTCCTTTCGAAAGGCCGTGTATCTCCATTTGCTTGGGGATTAGATGCTTGGCTGCTATCTGGACTTTCTCTTCCATGATATAACCGCTTACTTCAATCAACTCCATGCGGTCGAGCAGGGGTTGAGAAATGGTATTCAGATTGTTGGCCG
>BNTS01000137.1 GCA_025996775.1 Bacteroidia bacterium
CGCCAAATCGTCAGCATATCCAACTACCGATAAAAAATCAGGGATAATGTCAAACGGCAGGATAAAATACCCCAAAGAACCAATAACCAATGCCTTGTCCTTATTGGAGAATTTATCATCCTGAAGCACATAAAACAGCAAACATGCCGCATAAACCACCTTAATTCCTGCCTTTTTAGCAAATTTAAGCAACTTATCCTTCAGCTTTTCCTCCGTATAATGTCCTTGATAAGCGACAAGCGTCTCCGTATTCTCCACTTCTTCCGGAATAATAACCTCATCATCTTCTTGATTCGGATCAACTTTCCATCCGCAATACGCACAAAACTTTGTACCCGGAAAGATTTCGCGTCTGCACTTCGGACATAGTTTAATTGTAGTCTCCATATAAAGTTAGTTTATTCAGCTATTCCGGCAAATGTACAAATCAATTCATAAATACCCTCTCAAAGTCCAATATTTTATGCTAAATCTTCTACCCATTGCTGGTTGTTCAGGTACCAGTAAATGGTTTTCAGGATGCCTTCTTTGAAGGTGGTTTCGGGAGTCCAGCCCAGTTCGGCTGTTATCTTGCCGGGGTCGATGGCGTAGCGCTGGTCGTGGCCGAGACGGTCTTGCACGAAAGTTATCAGGCTGTCGTTTATCCAGTCGATACGGATGTTGCCGTCGGCGTCGTATTCCTTTCGCTTCAGGACTTCGCGGTACCGGGGTTCCTCTTTCATGATGCGGTGGATGGTGCTGATGGTCAGTTTTACGATGTCGATGTTTTGCATCTCGTTGTGGCCGCCAACATTATATACTTCGCCTTCGCGTCCTCTGTGAATTACGGTGTCGATGGCTTTGCAGTGGTCTTCTACATACAGCCAGTCACGTACATTCGTTCCCTTACCATATACAGGGAGGGGTTTGCCTTCGAGGATGTTCTTTATAATGAGGGGAATTAGTTTTTCGGGGAAGTGGTAGGGGCCGTAGTTGTTGGAACAGCGGGTAATGGTGACGGGCATCTTATAGGTCTCTGCGTAGGCTTTCACGAAGAGGTCGGCGCTCGTTTTTGAGGCACTGTAAGGGCTTCGCGGGTCTAATGGGGTTGTTTCGCGGAAATAGCCTTCGGCTCCGAGGCTTCCATAAACCTCGTCGGTTGATACTTGATGGAAGCGTAAGCCTTCTTTCCAAGTCGGGTATCCAGCTTCATCTTTCCCGGTTACCCAGGCTCTGCGGGCAGCGTCGAGAAGGTTTTGCGTGCCGAGGATATTTGTAATGAGAAATAGTTGTGGATCGTCTATGCTGCGGTCTACGTGACTTTCAGCGGCAAAGTTTACCACGTACTGAAAGCCGTATTTATCGAAGAGGCTATTTACAAGGGCACGGTCGCCAATATTGCCTTTTACAAACTCGCAACGACCGGATTTGAGGTCGTTTTCTATCGTTTTCAGATTGCCGGCATATGTCAAAAGGTCTAATACCACTATTTCAATATCGGGATAGGTTGCCAACATGTATTTCACAAAGTTAGCACCAATAAATCCGGCTCCACCGGTAACAAGATATGTTTTCATGTTTTTTATAAAGGTTACTTATAAACAAAATTAAAATCTTCTTTTAAAACGGAAGGCGCTGCTTTGTCTTTCTCTGACATGATAGGCTCTGTACCTTCCGGGATACGCCAATTGATGCCAAACGATGGCTCGTCGTAACGAATACTGCGTTCCATGGTTGGCGTATAAGGATTGTCTACCTTATATGTAAAGATAGCTTCGTCGCTAAGCACATGGAAACCATGCGCAAAACCTCGCGGTATGAAAAGCTGCCTTTTATTCTTTTCCGAAAGTTCTATGGCTATATGTTGCCCGAAAGTCATCGAATTACGGCGCAAATCCACGGCTACGTCTAAGACGGTTCCCTTGATTACGCGCACTAACTTGGCTTGAGCAAAGGGGTTCAACTGATAATGTAGTCCCCGCAATACTCCCTTCTGCGAGCAGGATTCATTTTCCTGGATAAAATCCACAGTTCCGACATTCTCGTCGAACTCAGCTTTTTTGAAGGCTTCAAAAAAGTAACCCCGGGGATCGGAGAACACAGACGGTTCAATGATCCAAGCCCCGGGGATATTTGTTTCTATATAATTCATTTCCCGATCAATTGGATACTACGCTTGATGAAATTGCTTAAAGCTTCACCTTTGAGCATTCCATTGCCCAGCAGTGCCAAATCTATCAGTTCGTGTATCAGACTGTCACCTCCGGCATAGTCGGAAAGAATTTTGTTTCGCTGGCTGCGCAGGTCGTCCAACTTGTGATTTGTATTTTCCAAATCTTCCTTTTCGGCGGCAGTTACCTCTTCTTCTTTCTTTTTGTTTTGCTCGGTGCGCAGATCAGATTGACGTTGTTCCCAGCCTTTGATGTCGGCTTCAATGGGTGCAAGCTTCCCGGCACAAGCTGTTTCTTCGTCTGCCAATACCTGCTTAACCAAAGGATGGTCTGTGTTAAGTACCATATTGTAGCTGTCGGGCATCTCGCCATAGAAAGACATGCCGGGTTGCATGGCCGACATTTCACGCATACGACGCATGTACTCGCTTTGCGTAATCAATACAGGGTTTGCTTTATCGCTCAAAGCTTCAAAAGTAACATAGAAATCAGCCTTGTCAAGCTTCGGTACCTGGCTCTTAAATACTTCCTGAAGGGCGTTACGCTGGTTTTCAGTCAGATCAACCTGGTTTGCATCGCTTTTACGGATGATGTTATCAATCGTATCACTATCTACCCTTACGAAGCGAGTCTTTTCATTCTTCTGCTCATACTGGGCGATGATGTGTAAATCCAACTGTCCGTCCATCAGCAATACGCTGTATCCTTTGTCCTTAACGGCTTGGATGTAGCTGTATTGTTCCTCTTTACTGCTTGTGTAGAGGTAGATAAGCTCACCTTCTTTGTCTGTCTGGTTGTCTTTAATCAGCGTTTTGTATTCGTCGCAGGTGTAATACTTACTGTCAACATCCTTGAAAAGGGCGAACTTAACAGCTCTTTCGTAGAACTTATCATCGCTCAACATACCGTATTGGATGAAGAGTTTCAGACTGTCCCATTTCTCCTCATACTGTACGCGGTCATTCTTGAACATCTCTTCCAGCTTATCAGCTACTTTTTTAGTGATATGGTTGGAAATCTTTTTCACATTATTATCGCTTTGCAGATACGAGCGTGATACGTTCAGCGGAATATCCGGCGAATCGAGCACTCCGTGAAGAAGCGTCAGGAACTCAGGCACGATACCTTCTACAGAGTCGGTCACAAATACCTGGTTTGAATAGAGTTGAATCTTGTTGCGATTCAAATCCAAATTGCTCTTGATACGGGGGAAGTAGAGGATACCTGTCAGATGGAAAGGATAATCCACATTGAGGTGAATCCAGAACAGCGGCTCTTCCGACATGGGGTAGAGATCCTGGTAGAACTTCTTATAGTCTTCATCTGTCAGTTCAGACGGTTTGCGTACCCAAGCCGGTTTAGTATCGTTTATAATGTTGTCTTCGTCTGTGTCTACATACTTGCCGTCTTTCCACTCCTGCTTCTTTCCGAAAGCGATGGGGATGGGCAGGAAGCGGCAGTACTTCTTCAGCAATCCGTTAATCTTGTCTTTATTCAGAAATTCTTTGTTCTCATCGTCGATATAGAGGATGATATCGGTACCTTTGCTGTCGCGGATTGTTTCCTCCATCGTATATTCCGGGCTTCCGTCGCAACTCCATTTCATGGGCACTGCTCCCTCTTTGTACGAGAGGGTTACGATTTCCACCTTCTTCGACACCATAAAGGTTGAGTAGAAACCCAAACCGAAATGACCGATAATGGCAGCGGCATCGTTCTTATACTTCTCTACAAACTCTTCAGCTCCAGAAAAGGCAATCTGATTGATGTACTTGTCTATTTCTTCTGCTGTCATACCGACACCACGGTCGGATACGGTAAGGGTTCCTGCCTTTTCGTCAATGCTGACGTGGATGGTCAGGTCACCCAGTTCTCCCTTAAATTCGCCTACCGAGGCGAGGGTCTTCAACTTCTGCGTGGCATCTACTGCATTTGAGACTATCTCACGCAGGAAAATCTCATGATCGCTATATAAAAATTTTTTGATAATGGGGAATATATTCTCACTTGTTACCCCAATGTTACCTTGTTTAGACATATTATTTTTTTTCTGTTATTAATTTTTGTTCATCTTTATTAAAGCCTACCAGGATGGTGTCGCCTTCTTTAACTTCAGCTTTAATGATCATTTCTGCCATTTCGTCTTCCAAATACTTCTGGATGGCACGTTTCAGAGGACGTGCGCCAAACTGTACATCGTAGCCTTTGGAAGCGATGAAGTCTTTGGCTTCGTCGGTGAGTTCCAGTGTATAACCCAGTTTTTCCATCCGATCGTACAAGCCTTTCAGTTCTATATCGATAATCTTATGGATAGATTCTTTGTCTAATTGATCGAACATGACAATATCGTCAATTCTGTTTAGAAACTCCGGTGCAAAGGCTTTATTCAGCGCTTTTTGAATCACACTGTGCGAAAACTCCTTGTCGACGTCTGATGATTGGTGTGTGTTGAAACCAACACCGTGGCCAAAGTCTTTCAGTTGACGAGTACCTATGTTCGAAGTAAGAATCAAGATTGTATTCTTAAAGTCAATTCGTCTGCCAAAACTGTCAGTCAGCCGCCCTTCATCCAGTACCTGAAGCAGGATATTGAACACGTCGGGGTGTGCTTTCTCTATTTCGTCGAGCAGAACTACCGAATACGGTTTGCGCCTTACTTTTTCTGTCAGTTGTCCGCCTTCTTCGTAGCCCACGTATCCCGGAGGTGCTCCAATCAAGCGTGTCACGGCAAATTTCTCCAAATATTCGCTCATATCAATTCGGATAAGCGAATCTACCGAGTCGAACAGATATTCGGCCAACATCTTTGCCAAGTGAGTCTTACCTACGCCGGTCGGTCCAAGGAACATGAAGGTTCCAATTGGTTTATTGGGGTCTTTCAATCCGACACGATTACGTTGGATGGCTTTAACCACTTTTGATACAGCGTTGTCCTGTCCAATAACCTTGCTACGCAGTACATCACCCATCTCGAGAAGTTTCACGTTCTCTGCTGTTGCGATACGTTGAACAGGTACTCCTGACATCATGGCAACTACTTCCGCCACTTTTTCTTCGTCTACCGTTTCGCGATGCTCTTGCAGTTCGCGCTCCCAACGAGCTTTGGCTGCGTCTAATTCCAGCAAATCCTGGCGTTCTTTATCGCGGTAGCTGGCTGCCAATTCAAAGTTTTGCGACTTGACGGCTGCTAATTTTTCCGTTTTCGTATTTTCTATCCTTGCTTCCAACTCTTCGATACTCTTAGGCACTGATATGTTTGATATATGTACACGTGAACCGGCTTCGTCTAAGGCGTCGATGGCCTTGTCGGGGAAATTGCGGTCACTAATATACCGTTCAGTCAGGTCTACACACGCTTTCAATGCTTCATCGGTATAAGTCACATTGTGATGCTCCTCATACTGGGGCTTGATGTTGTTTAGAATCTGCAAAGTCTCTTCCGCCGTAGTTGGGTCTACAACTATCTTCTGGAAACGGCGTTCCAGCGCGCCGTCTTTTTCAATGTTCTTGCGATACTCATCTAAGGTAGTGGCGCCAATGCATTGTATTTCACCGCGTGCAAGCGCCGGTTTCAACATATTGGCAGCATCCATGGAACCGGAGGCAGAACCTGCGCCCACTATCGTATGTATCTCGTCAATAAAGAGGATAATATTCGGATTCTTAGATAATTCGTTCAGAATAGCTTTGATGCGTTCCTCAAACTGACCACGATACTTCGTACCGGCCACGATGGAGGCCATATCCAGACTTATCACGCGCTTATTGAATAAGATACGCGACACTTTCCTTTGGATGATGCGTAAAGCCAAACCTTCTACAATAGCCGATTTACCTACGCCCGGTTCGCCTATCAGCACCGGGTTGTTCTTTTTGCGTCGGCTCAGTATTTGTGCCAGTCGCTCTATCTCCTTTTCCCGTCCTACAATGGGATCCAGACGGTTTTCAGTGGCTGCACGTGTCATGTCTGTGCCAAAATTGTCGAGCACCGGCGTGTCATTAGGTGATTTCGGTTGGGAAATGCCGGTACCGGATCTGTACGGCTCTTTTCTGGGAGAGAAACTATCGTCATCGTCATCTTCGTCATCGTCTGTATATCCGTTGCTTATCTCTTCCACTTCTTCATATTCCTCTCCAAGAAGTTCCAGGTTCAGGCAACTTGCCAGATTGTTATATACCATGCGATAGGTGATACCTGCTTCTCTCAACACTTGGGCTGCCGGATTGTATTCTTCTTTCAGAATAGCCAGCAACAAGTGTTCCGTGCCTGTTTCTCCACTTCTGAATAAGCGGGCTTCCAGCAGACTCATCCTCAATATCCGTTCTCCGCTCTTGCTGATAGTAATCTCACTTATTTGAGTGTTATCAGGCTCGTAGGCATTACGTATATTAAGTTCTAAGTTCTTTTTAATATCAACTATATCGGCATTGAGCTCATGCAATATCTGCATAGCCTTCCCCTCGCCATCGCGAATGATACCTAATAATAGATGTTCTGGTCCAAAATAGCTGTTCTGAAGCCTTGCTGCCTCTTCTCTGCTGTATTCCAGTACATCCATCAACCTCTTTGAATAGTTACTTTTCATATTATTTATCTACATTGCTGTGCAAAGTTAATAATCTCCACACAATAAGAGCAAATTCCGTGCCATAGTTTTATCAACAAAATAAACTATCATTTTGGCAGAAGCCTCAAATCTCCATCGCAGATATATGCATTTTTTTTGGCTGATGCATTGATAAGTTTTATAGGATGCTGTTATCTTTTCAGTATTTGACAGCTGTCGAACACCTGTTTGACAAGCGTCGAACAGCTATTCGACAGCTGTCAAACGGCTGTTCGACACTTGTCGAACGAAGAAAAGATAACGGCATCTTATAAAACTTATCAAGGTATTTGCCAAAAAAAATGCATGTATTTGCGGTGGAGAATAGTTATTTCCGCTTCATCCGACAACTGCAGCGTTGTACAGTTTCTTCACTGTCCATCATGGTAAAAGG
>BNTS01000138.1 GCA_025996775.1 Bacteroidia bacterium
GAATTTATAATGTTAATATTTGTTGACAAAACAAAGAGCTTTATACGCAAAAACTCTTATGTTTTACTCTACTGGGGGATACTTTTCAATTATTTAAGTGGACTACTTTTCAATTATTATTTACAGTAAGAATAAGAAAGAGCCATCGAAAACGGCTCTTTTTTTGTTTCTATGTGGAATTGAAAACAAAATTATGGTAAACTGCAAGAGTCGGTTATATTTGTAATTATGGAAACCAATTTTCATTTATGGAAAACTGCAAGAAATAATATCATATTGATTTTGAATTATATAACTAAATAAGACGTTAATTGAAACTTCGATTAAAGGGAAATATGGAAAACTGTATGACGTAGAATTTGGAAATGCAAACTGCAAATATGGAAAACTGAATAGCAACTTTTATTCATATTTTTTCTTCAGGTCGCTTATAACAGATACAAGCATTTGGTCACTATTCAAATGTACATATTTTGAGGCAATTGAATAGGACGTACCTCTGCCTTGACCTTCGCTCGTTATGATTTCGTCTTTCAATAATTTGGGCAACAGGTTTTTAAGTTGATTGCGGGTTAATGAATCAGATAAATCCTGTTCCATATCGCTTATTCTTTTCTTGTTGCCTTGCAGGGATAATAAAATATGCTCAACATCTCCTGCGATATATTGCTCTCCTATTTTGGAGGGTTTGTTGGCAATCCTGAAATAATCGTCGGACAGAATATATTTCAAGCCGCTTCTTTCTACATTTTTTACCAATCCCGCCTGTTTCAACTGTTCGATGGTTTCGAAATGAATGTTTATGATGTTTCCGTTTCTTATTTCCGACAGAGCTATTACCTGTTCTGCGCTTAAAATATGATTTGTCCTGTTGCGGTATTGCCGGATAAAAACGGCAAAACTTTCATCTGCGATTTGTGTCCGTATTCTTAACGTTACCTGATAAGGATTTGTCCTCGTATAATCGGGTTTTTGTTTGCCTTCGGCAAGCGTTTCCGAATATATTTTATCAACACCCTGTCCTGAACGCTCAACTAAACCTGTCTTTTCCAGCACATCGGCAATCAGTTTGTTTCGCGGGGTACTGCTGACTGTGAGAATATTATCAATGGAAACCCCTTTCGGAAAACCGCCCGGATTGATTATTTCAATCATTTGCGGGTATTGTTTTATCACAACATCACTTGTCAGGGTATAATCGCGATGGGCATAACTGTTTAATATACTTTCTCTTACAACTTCTCTGTTGAAATCATATATGTTATATACAACCAAACCCGCTTGAATGGGGTGGTTGAGATTTAATGTCGGCTGGTCAATCAAATTCCAGGCAGAATCAATTCCCGTGATAAAAGGTTCGGTAATTGTTTGCCGACGGTCGTAATGAATTTGAGTTTCGGTATTCCTGTACTCCCAAATTATCCGGCTTTGGGGCAGATACCGGTCTATCGTATCGGATTTTCCAAGCAGTATCAACGCGGCATAAGTCAGTTTGCCATTGATTGCAAGTTGCAAATCGGACAGCATACGTTCATCCCTGATTTGCAGGAAAGAAGGATTTTTTTGTTTGTCGGCATACAAAATCTTCATTGTCTCTACTGCCTTTTTATCCAAATCCTCAAAAGTCGGCCCCTCGCAAATTGTAGCAGAAAAATCCGGCTCCTGTTCCTGAATGATAGAATGATACATCTCGTCTGACATTCTCGTCAAACTTTCGCCTACGCGCATAAGTGGTACATCTTCAAAATACAGCACTTTGCCAACCGGTCGGGACGGAATTTTTATAACCAGGACTCTTTTCTCATTGTCAAAAAGTGTTTCGGTTTTTATCCTGACTTTCAAGTCTCTATAAACATCCTGTTCCAATTTTCCTTCCTTACCTTCAAAAGCCTGCGACCCGCAAACCTCGTGTGGCGATGCCTCCTTAATGCCAAAGACAAGGTAGCCGCCGCCCTCGTTGGCAATGGCAGAAACGTAGCCCAAAACGCTTTTCCTGCCCGAATTGTAGGCATATTGCGTTTTAGCCTGCTTAAATTCTACCTTGTCCTCCGATTCACGAAGGTGTATAAGTTCTTGAACAGTCATTTGATATTTTGATTTTGCGCCCGCAAAATTACTCAAAATCCCGCAACTGTGCAAACAATTATAAACAATCAAATTACAATAACCTCATTTCTTTGCCGGTTTGCTGTCCGCGTCCGCCATCCGTTGAATGAGCTGCTTTTTCGCTTCGTCCAGAAATGAGGTGCGGTCGCCCTTTTTGCGGTTTTTGATACTCGTAAAATACAGCGAAAAGTCCTTTACGTCAAGTCCGAAAATGTTGTTGAAAACATCAAACAGGGCTTTCAGCGTAACTTTTTCGTCACCGGTATTCAGTACGCCCTGCAAGGCATAAACCCACTCGACATAATCCACGATTTTAGCCGTCCATTTCAACGGTTTACGTGTTCGCCGGACAGCCGCAAACGGGCAGTTTGCAACGTTTTGCTCCGCAAGCAATTGCTTCTCCGTCCATTCAATCTGTTCGTTAACGAGTTGAATTGCTTTATGCAGACAAGTTGATACATTTTTTTCCCGATACCCCTGTTAAAGACTCCAGTTCAACGCGGGTATGAACGAGTGAGTTACGATATGCTGCCTTGTCGATTACGGCAGCATCTTCCTGATATACGAGCATGGCAAATTCGTCATACTGATTCTGTAATACTTGGGCGTCGATGTCGATACCCTTTTGTGAAGCCTCCTGCAACAGGAAATAGAACTTCGGTGAAATGAATTTCTTTTTCATTTTTTTTGATATTTAATGGGTTGATAAAAAAAGACAGGGAGGTTGCCCGAAATGCCGGACAACCTCCCTGTTCAATTATTTCCAGTTATTTTTCTGTGTCAATATACGACTTTTACCGCCGCATTGCCTGATGTAACGATATACACGCCGCGAATGCCCAGATTGATGTCTGCCTTATCCTCACGTGCAACGCTTTGATATACCAGGGTGCCGGAAATGCCGTATATACTCCACGCCTTGCCCACAGTCAAGCCGCTGACGTGTAGCGTGCCGTTTTGAACGTAGGCTTTCAGCGTTTTTGCCTGCATTTCTTCGATACCCGTAGGCGTTACCGTATAAACGATTTCCACCGATACAGGCGTGATGCCTTCGCCGCTGACCGTCAGGGTTGCCGTGTATGTTCCCGCTGCAAGGCCTGTGCGGGGTGTAATCGCAATGTTCGCTTCGCCGCCTGCTGCCAGACTGTTTACGGTCGCCTGTGAAAGCGTAAACACATCTGCGTTTGCGCCTGAAAGGGCGAGTGTCAAATCGCCGGTTTCCACGTTGCCGGTATTGATAATCCGCGCCGTCAGGCCGCCTATCAGCAACAGTTCAATGCGTTTTACCGGTGTGGAAACGTGCGGTATGGCTACGATTACGCCGGTCGAAACGATTGCCGTGAGCTTGGTTGCGCCCCGTTCCAGACTGACGGTGAACGCGAATGAGCCGTTTGTGCCGTCCGGTAATGCTTCCGTGCCTGCTACTGCCGGTGTGATAGCGGTTATCGCCACGTCGCCGACGATGGACGGCTGCGCCGACTTGACTTGCAGGCCGTGCGACTGTCCGAAGAGTACATTCAACGTATTGACTAACCATGTCCTGACACTTGCCGCATCGTTGCCTGTTGCCTGCGCGATGCGGAATGTTCCGCCTTCGATGGCTGCTTTCGCTGCTTCAACGGCTTCTTTGTCCAATTGCGCCTGCGTTTTCTTGAATGTCGCATTGACGGTTACGTTTGATGCGGGCATTGTGAAGATGCGGGTATTGCCTGTGCCGGACAGGGTTACGGACGGCGTTGCCGTGATAGCGTCGAGTTCGTAGCCTGCATTGGGTGAAATGGTCAGCGTGACGGTTGTGCCTGCGGTCGCAATCGTTTTGTCTGCCGATACCGTTCCGCCGGTTGTTGCGCCAATCGTTACGGCATAAGTCGGGGCAATATAGGCTGTTGCCGTAATTGTTCCGTTTATGCCTGCGGTAGTCAGTGTCGCGCCGATTCCTTTTTGCAGGAAAACGGTGAACGTAAACGAGCCGTTTGTTCCCGAAGGATTGCCCGCGTTTCCTGCCACAGCCGCTGTAAAGTTGCCAAGCGTAATATCGGAAGCGGATACTGTAATTCCGGTTGCGCTCATGCCTGCAAGGGCGTTGACTTGCGCCGCCAGCCATGTTTTAACAGCCGCTTCGGTATTTGCCGTCGCCTGCGCTACCGTTACATTGTTCATGTCTTCGATAAGCCCTTTGGCTGTTTCCACTGCCGACTGGTCGGCTGTCTTTTTGAAGGTGGCATTTACCGTAACGTTATAGGTTGGCATATTGAATGTGCGGGTGTTGCCCGTACCGTTCAATGCAACGGACGTATTCGCATCGCCGTCCTTGTGAGCCAAAATTGCATCCAATTCATATCCCGTAGCAGGTGAAACGGTCAGCGTTACGGCTGTATTTTCTGCGACCGGATTTGCCGGATTAGCCGATACCGTTCCGTTGGTAGTCGTAGCTATATTTACCAGATGTGTTGCCGGAGGCGTGTAAGGCGTAGCCGTAACCGTCAGCGTCAGTTGTTTAGTCGTCTGCTGCGTACCGCCGCCCTTGTTCAGGTTTACCGTAAAGGTATAGCTGCCGTTTGTGCCCGCCGGTTTACCTTCGTTTCCTGCGGTTGCCGGAGTAAAGTTTCCGGGTACAACGGCCGTCGTTACGCCGTTCAGGTTCAGTCTGCTGATAATCGCTTCCACTGCCGCTGTTGCCGCCTCCGCATCGGGTACGTTTGCCTGCGTATCCGTATAGCTTGCGCCTTCTATTGCCGCTTTTGCCGCTGCAATGTCGTCGTTGTCCTGCGTCGCATCGTAAGGCGTGGCGGTAACTATTCCGTTTTTACTTGCGGTAGTCAGTGTCGCGCTGTTTCCTTTTTTCAGGGAAACGGTAAACGCAAAGCCGCCGTTTGCTCCCGAAGGATTGCCTGTGTTTCCTGCCACAGCCGCTGTAAAGTTGCCAAGCGTAATATTTGCCGCCGCCACTGTAATACCCGTTGCGCTCATGCCCGGAAGGGCGTTGATTTGCGCTGCCAGCCATGTTTTAACAGCCGCTTCGGTATTTGCCGTCACCTGCGCTACCGTTACACTGTTCATGCTTCCAATAAGCCCTTTGGCTGTTTCCACTGCCGACTGGTCGGCTGTCTTCTTGAAGGTGGCATTTACCGTAACGTCATATGTTGGCATGGCGAATGTGCGGGTGTTGCCCGTGCCGTTCAATGCAACGGACGTATTCGCATCGCCGTCCTTGTGAACCGAAATTGCATCCAATTCATATCCCGTTGCGGATATGATTGTCAGCGTTACGGTAGTGTTTTCTGCAACCGGATTAACAGGATTTGCCGATACCGTTCCGTTGGTCGTCGTAGCGATATTTACCAAATGTGTCATCGGAGGCGTATAAGGCGTAGCCGTAACCGTCAACGTCAGTTGTGTAGTCGTCTGCTGCGTACCGCCGCCCTTGTTCAGTTTTACTGTGAAAGTATAGCTGCCGTTCGTGCCGGACGGACTACCCGCATTTCCTGCAACTGCCGGAGTAAATACACCATCAATGACAGTGGTTGTTACGCCGTCGTTCAGATTTAATGTACTGATAATCGCTTCCACTGCCGCTTTTGCTGCTGTCGCATCGGGTACGTTTACCTGCGTTTCCGTATAGGTTGCGTTTTCAACCAACTGTTTTGCCGCCGTAATATCGGCGTTGTCCTGCGTCGCGTCGTAAGGCGTTGCCGTAATCGTTCCGTTTTTGCCTGCGGTCGTTACCGTCGCGCTGTTTCCCTTTTGCAGGGAGACGGTGAACGTAAACGAGCCGTTTGTTCCCGGCAGGTTGCCCGCGGTTCCCGCTGTCGCTGCCGTGAAGTTGCCGAGCGTAATATTTGCCGCCGTCACTGTGATGCCGGTTGCGCTCATGCCCGGAAGGGCGTTGATTTGCGCCGCCAGCCATGACTTGACGGCAGCTTCGGTATTTGCCGTTGCCTGCGCTACCGTTACATTGTTCATGCCTTCGATTGCAGTCTTCGCCGCTTCTACCGCCAACTGGTCGGCTGTCTTTTTGAATGTAGCATTTACCGTAACACCATACGCTGGCATATTGAATGTGCGGGTATTGCCCGTGCCGTTCAATGCAACGGTTGTAGCCGTTTCGCCGTCCTTATGAGCCGTAATCGTATTCAGTTCATAACCGGTTGCCGGATTGATGGTCAGCGTGACGGTTGCGTTTTCTGCGACCGGATTGGCCGGATTAGCCGATACCGTTCCGTTGGTCGTTGTAGCGATATTCACCAGATGTGTTGCCGGAGGCGTATAAGGCGTAGCCGTAACTGTCAGCGTCAGTTGTGTAGTCGCCTGCTGCGTACCGCCGCCCTTGTTCAGTTTTACCGTAAAGGTATAGCTGCCGTTTGTGCCGGATGGATTACCTGCATTTCCTGCGACTGCCGGAGTAAAGTTTCCGGGTGCAACGGACGTCGTTACGCCGTTCAGGTTTAACGTGCTGATAATCGCTTTTACTGCCGCTGTTGCCGCCTCCGCATCGGGTACGTTTGCCTGCGTATCCGTATAGCCTGCGCTTTCTATTGCCGCTTTTGCCGCTGCAATGTCGGCGTTGTCCTGCGTCGCGTCGTAAGGCGTGGCGGTGATTGTCAGCGTCAGTTGTTTAGTCGTTTGCGGCGTTCCACCGCCCTTGTTCAGGTTTACCGTAAACTTGTAGCTGCCGTTCGTTCCCGAAAGTTTGGTTGCCGTTCCTGCAACTGCTGACGTGAATGTACCGTCAATGACGGTTGTCGTTACGCCGTTCAGGGTCAATAAGTCTATAAGAGCTTCCACTTTCGCTTTTGCTGCTGCCGCATTGGGTACGTTTGCCTGCGTATCTGTAAATAATAATTGAAAAGTAGTCCACTTAGTAATTGAAAAGTATCCCACTAAGTGTCTCGTTGTAGAGTTGGTAAAGATATTTACTATTCATTAGACTGCAACATTTTTTGAGTTTCTTTAACA